>NZ_JBEKFG010000099.1:0-11064 GCF_050013435.1 Binatus sp. (SeqCode)
GCCAAAACCAGGAACACGCCCGACAGCACATAGACCAGGGGAAAGGCGAAGTACGAGCGCAATTCCTTGCGCGTCACCGCGAGCATCCTGCCCACTGAAAAGCCGGTTCCCGCGGCGCGGATCGCGGCGCGTCGCGACTCGGTGGCCGCTCCGGCAACTTCCAGCGTGTCTGCAGCGTTAGACATCGAATGCGACTACCTCAATCTCAATGCACATTGAACTTCGCGCGCGGTGCAGCTAAACCCGCTCCTCCCTGGTGACCAGCCGCATGAACAGATCCTCGAGACTGAGCGCCATCGGCTTGACTTCGAGCAGATTCCATCCGTGCTGCACGACGCAAGCGGCGAGCGCCGCGCGGACTTCGTCGCCGTGGCCGCTGGAGTACGCGACGAATGAGCACACTCCCGTCGCGCCGGCTTCGACCGGACGATCCTCGAGCCGCTCGACGAACTTGACGGCCGTCAAAGCCTCGCGCACCGCCGGCGACGGACCGCCGACCGTGATCATCGTCTGGTCGGTTCCCTGCAGTTTCGCCGTGAGGCGCTCGGGCGTGTCCTGCGCTACGATTCGTCCGCGGTCGATAATTACGACGCGGCGGCAGGTCATGTTGACCTCGGGCAGTATGTGCGTGGAGAGCAGCACCGTCGAGTGTCCGGCCAGCGAACGTATCAGGTCGCGGATTTCGACCACCTGGCGCGGATCGAGTCCGACCGTCGGCTCGTCGAGAATCAGCACCTCGGGATCGCTGAGGATTGCCTGCGCGATTCCCACGCGCTGCCGGTAGCCCTTCGAGAGCTTGCCGATAAGCTTGCGCCGCACGTCCTTGAGCCCGCAGGTCTCGAGCGAATATTCGATTCGATCGCGGGTCGTGCGGGGATCGATCTCGCGCACCCGGGCGCCGAACTCGAGCAGCGCATCGACGCTGAGGTCGGGATACAGCACCATGTTTTCCGGCAGGTAGCCGACGCGGCGGCGCGTTTCGAGCGAATGTTCGGCGACATCGAGGCCGCCGATCAGCGCGCGTCCCGAGGTAGCCGGGAAAAATCCTGTCAAGATTCGCATGATCGTGGTCTTGCCCGAGCCGTTGGGGCCCAGCAACCCGATGATCTCGCCCTTCTCGACCTTGAACGAAACGTCGTTTACGGCCAGCGTGGCGCCGAAGTACTTGGTTAGTTCCTGGACCTCTATCATGCAAAAAAGCCTGCTCTGGCCGGCGCGCGAAATTCAGCGCCCCCCACGTTCATCGGCGCCGGGGTATCGTGCATAATTCTCGATGGAGTACAAATGGCGCCCGGCCAGAAGTGCGATCCTCGGCATTTTAGGGACGGCTGGGCAGGGAAGTCAATTCAGTTTTTTTCGCGCGCCGATCGGCTAATCTGTCCGATGCGCGCGGTTGCAAAAAAATTGGCTGGTGACTCCAGAGGAAGGGGTGCATAGATGGGACGATTGCTCACAGGCGGATTGATCGTCGCGATAGTCGCAGCGCTGCTGTTTTTTCTCTATTCGAGCAGTTATCGCACGCGCATCGAGGAGCAGACCCAGCAGACCTCGCAGCTCAACGCCGAGCTGCTCAAGCTTCAAAGTGAAAACGAGCAACTGAAAGCCGAGCTCGCGAAAGTCCAGGGCGAACAGAACATTCTCGCCGCACAGAACGAAGAGATGCGCAAGGCGATCGCGTCGTTCAAGGCCACCGGCAAGATGCCAGAGATTGCTGCGCCCGCCAAGTAGTCAGGCACCAGCGCGCTCTCACTCCTCGTGCTCCGGCTTCAGCATGAAGCGCTGCCATTCCTGGAGAAACCCCAGCGACCGCATGTCCGGCATCCGGTCGAGGTAAACTTCGCCCTTCAGGTGATCGGTCTCATGCTGTATCACCCGCGCGTGGAAATCCGACGCGACAATCTCGACCGGCTGCGCATCGCGCCCGAGCGCCGTCACCCGCAGCTGCTTGAATCGCGGCACCCGCCCACGAAGATCCGGCACGCTCAGGCATCCCTCCCACTCTTCGACCAACGTCATGTCGAGAATCGCCACCACGGGGTTGATCAGCACCGTAAGCGGCACTTCGGGCATGTCGGGATAGCGCGGATGGTCGTGGACTTCGAGCACCGCAAGCTGAATGGGAAGATGGACCTGCGGAGCGGCCAGCCCGACGCCGTTGTACCCGTACATCGTCTCGATCATGTCGTCGATCAGGCGCTGAAACTCTTTGCTTTTGATCCGATCGGCCGGCACCGGGCCGGCTTGGGTCCTCAGCGACGGAAATCCGAGACGGGCAACTTTCAAAATCATCGCGCAACCTCACTTCGCCGCGCCGCGGGGCAAAAGACCCGATCGCAGCAACGCCCTTTCAATATCCGCATCAACTGTCCTTAATTATAATTACGCAGCGACAGTTAACAGGGTAGGAAACCGGGTGCGGGTCGGGGTAAAAAATTAACCTGAGGTAAACTGCTTATGACTGTGAGGATTCCGCTGCCCGATCAGGCACAGCTCACGCCGGAAATCGCGGCGACGCTGGGCAAGCTTCCGCCGCTGAACGTGTTCCGAATGATGGCGAACGCGCCGGCGAGCTTCGAGCCGATCATCAACTTCGCGATGTCGATTCTGCTGCGCAGTGAGTTCGACAAGCGCAAGCGCGAGATCGCGGTGCTGCGCGTCGCGCACGTTACGCGATCGAACTACGAATGGACGCAACACGTAGCGGTCGCGAAGAGCGTCGGCGTGAGCGACAACGAGATCGCCGCGATCGGGGTGGACGGCGCCGTCACGGGACTCGATGCCGAGGGAAACCTGCTGTGCCGCGTCGCCGACGAGATCAGCCGCGACGTGCGGCTGAGCGACGAGGCGCTTGGCGCAATCATGGACCGCTACGGCGTGCGCCAGGCCACCGAGCTCATCCTGTGCTGCAGCTATTTCAACATGCTGAGCCGGTTTCTCGAATCGACCCGGGTGGAGCTGGAGTCCCAGCCGCCGCTCGCCTCGGCGCGACGGGGCGAGAATTCATGAGGCACTGGATCGCTTGCTGAACGACACGAGTGAGACAGCGGCTGATGCGCCGGCGGCATTGCGCACGGTAACGGTGATGCTCTGGATAAGCGCCGGCGCCACTGTGCTGTACTGGGTGACTTTCTTCACCTCGGGCGCGGTGCAGAGCAGCAGCGAGGGCGGCTACCTTGCTTTCGAACGCGCGTTTCCGGCCGGCGATGCGTGGCTTGCTTTTGCGGCGGTGGCCTCCGCGTTGATGCTGGCGCGGCGGGACCCGCGCGCGCTGTTGTGGGGACTCGTCGCGGGCAGCTCGTTCGTTTACCTCGGGCTGCTCGACACGCTGTACAATCTCGAAAACGGCAAGTATGCGTCGATTGACGGAGCGATGGCGGTCGAAGTCATGATCAATCTATTCTCGCTGAGCTTCGGACCGTTCCTGATCATTTATATGTGGCGCCATCGGCGGTGGCTCATGCGGACTGCGGGCTAAGGGGTTGCCGGCTGCGGCCAGCTATGGCGTGATGTCGGTCCAGGTCGCGCCGCCGTCGTTGGTCGCCAGTAATTTGGACTCGTTAGTCACGACCCAGCCCTGGCTCACCGTGGCGAAACTCATTCGCCTAACCGCCGATTCCTCAGGAGCCGGCATCGTGGTATCGGTAGCGCTGGCGCCCGGGCCGAGCTTGGTCAGCTGAGGCATACCGTTTTTTGGAACTCTGCCAGTGAACCAGGTCGAGTCGGCCACGGCGGACACCACCGTCGTGTCTTGCTCGTGATCGTGCAATCCGGTCAATACCCTGTCCGGCTTCCAGGTGACTCCGCCGTCCTCGGTGGCGAATAACACCACCACTCCAGGATAGGTAACGCAGACATAGCCGTGCTTGGGATCGTTGAATGTGGGAAGGCGGTATGCAGCATACGAGGAGGGGTGTTGCGGTGGTTGCATGCTTGCGAGCTTCGTCCCAGCGATCGAGCGCTCGAACTGCTCCAAGTTTCGGTCGTATTGCCGCATTAGATCGGTTTTCACCGGTGATTCGAGCTCGATACTCTGCCAGGTTCTGCCGCCGTCGCGGGTGACAAGGAGTTCGTCATTGGCTCCGCCGCTCACCATCCATCCCTGTTTCGGCGTCAGCATCAGCATCGGGCCAATTTCATCGTGCGTGTCCCATCCGGTAGCTGTTGCCAACTTCCAGGTTTCACCTCCGTCCTCGGTCGCCAGCAGCACGCCCGTGCCCCGAGAAGCTGCGCTCAATCCTGCCCCCAGGCCCAGCCAGCCGTGAACCGAGTCCGCAAAGGCCAGGCTCCCACCATGCAGAATATCGGACCCCGCGTATCTCCTATCCGGGACTGTCACGTGCCTCATCGACCAGCTGGCTCCGGCGTTGTCCGTGGAGGCCAGATCGAACTGCAACCCGCCAGGAATATCCGGTTCTCCGTGCGCGAACAGTACCCAGCCCCGGTTGGTGTCGAGAAAGAAAATCCCAGAGATCCACCCATCCTTTGGACCGGGGGGAGTGATGTCCTCCCATTCGGTCCCACCGCTGGAGGTCCACATAAGCTGCGGCCCGTTCGTTGCCCAACCCACATTTGGCGCGAGAAGCTGCACACCTGCGACCGACCCTGTCCGACGCGGTCTGGGTGCCTCGCCGCCCTGCTTAGGCGCAGGTGCTGCGCGGCTCCGCAGCGGATATGGCGGCAGCGGCCGTCCAGGCCCAAAAGGCCCAGCCGGTTGAGCCCACGCCGCTGGCGAAAATCCCAACAGCAACCCGGCTACCCACAGCGCCCGCCAAATTCGCCTTCGCATAGATACTCCTCGTGCCGCCTGTGCATCCAACAACGCCACGAACGGCAACGGCCCTACCAGCCGCGGAGATCGATCGGCCAGGTTTCGAGGATCTCTTCGCCGCGGACCAGACGCATCCGCTCGTGATAGGCGATGGTCGGATCGATATGCGCCGGCATCACGCGAATCCTGTCGCCCGGTTTGAGCGGTGAAGCAGGCACGAAAGTGACGTGCTCGTCGGATACGAACAACACTTGATGACCGCCGGCGATCGACGGGTTGCCATGATCCATTCCAAGCGCCTTCAACCCGCAATCCCCTACCGCGTATGACGATGAGACGGAGATGACCGTGGCCAGCACGGTGAGCCCCTGACGAAAGGGCAGGCCCAGTTTGGCGTAAGTAGTGTCCATCAGAACGTAGGAGCCGGCCTGGATTTCGTTTGCCCAGACGTTGATGTCGTAAGTCCCGGTGCCTCCCGCCGATACTATGTCGCCGCCAGCGGCCCGGTGGCCTTGAAGCAGTAATTCCATTGCGTCCGCAGTCAGGGTCAGGCGAGTCGTTCGATCGTCGAGGCCCACAACGTGTCCTTCGTAGCCCATCACACCGCGGACTTTGAGACCTTTGCCGCGCGCCAGGTCCGCGAGCCGGCCCGCATCGCCAGGCGCACAACCGCATCGCGGCAAGCCGACGTTTATGTCGATGAGAACTTCCTTTATCCCGGCCTGGGCGGCGGCGAGAATAGTGGGCGCGGAATCGACGGCAAGCGTGACGCGTGCGTTGACGGCCGCCAGGCGGCGCGCATCGAGCACTTCATTGGCGAGCAGGAGATCGTCGCCCAGTCCGGCCGCCGCCATCCCTTCGATCTCGCGGATGGTGGCGCAGGTGAAGCTCTTATGGCCGACGCGCGCCTGCATTTTGGCAAGCGCGGTACATTTGTGGGCCTTGACGTGCGGGCGCAGCCGCGGCCCAGGGACGGCGGCCGCCATGGTCTTGAGATTATGTTCGAGGGCGTCGGCATCTGCGAGCAGTGCCGGAGTCTGAAGGTCATAGATGTTCATGGCAACCAGCTTGTCATCGGCGGCACGAGGGTGACTCTATGAGAGTCGAGAACATTCGCGAGGTCAAGACGCGGTTCAGCCGCTACGTCAAGGAGATGTCCAAAAGCGGCTCGGTCCTGATCACCAAGAACGGCCGGCGATGCGCGGCTGGCGTCACTTCGCGATGGCCGCGCTAAGCGTGTCCGTCTTGTGGCGTCCGAGCAGGTCGTCGATGCGAGCGCGAGCAGGTCGCACGACGACGCGCGGCTGAAGAAACTCGGCGGCTAACCGGAGCGGTCCGGTTTTTCATGGCATCACCGCAGAGCCCAGCATCCCAGCCGTAGTTCGGCGCTTGTCGCCCGCTTTACGGCGAGCATCTATTGACTACAAGCGCCAGCCGCGGAAACGGCATTGTCATCCAGTGTAACTGCGCCACTGGAAACAACGGCACCTGCCAGCGCTCTGCCGTCCAGCGATGCGCCGTCGCCCAGCGTGATCGACGTGTCAGCCAGTATGTTTCCTACCATCGCACAGCCCACTCCGATAGTCGCTGAACTGCCAACCTGCCAAAAGACGTTGGCTGCCTGCGCGCCATTGGCCAGGATAACCTCGCAGGTGGGGGTGGTCAGGGTGAGGGTGGCCGCCATCTGGAAGACCCATACAGCATTCGCGTCACCTTGGGCGTCAAGCGTGAGATTCCCCCCCGTTATCTCGAGCGTGCCCGCCACGTTTGTATAGAGGCCGGGGTAAACAGTAAGTCCGGCCAGGTTTTCGTTCACACTAGCTGCCCCCGGCAGCGAGGCGGGGGTGGCGGCGAGGTACGCGGTCAGCAAGGAGGACAGCCCCGCAATCGCTTGCGGATCAGTGGCAGTATAGATCGACCCGTTCACTATTCCAGGCGGGAATCCAGTCACAGAGCTGAGTGTGCTTGGCGTCAAACCAAGATCCCCGTCGATCACGGTAAAGCCGGTGTTAGTAACCGTGGATCGAGCGAACACCTCGAAACCAGCGGCCGCTCCAAGATCTATCGACGCAAGACCCGGCGTTGAACCGGCGGTAAAGCTCCACGGGTTCGGGACGGAGCCTGCTGCCAGCGCATTGCCTTCCAGATCTTTGGCCCCGGTCGTGACCGTGGCGGTGAATGAATCACCGGCCGTGAGAGCGCTGGTGGGAGTAAACGTCACGATCCAATTTGTCGCATTATAAGTGATTTTCCCGGTTACAGGAGTCGAGGCGGTCTCATCAACCAGGGTAACAGTTGTTGCATTGAGCGTTGCAGGGTTCATCGCCTTGCTGAATGTTGCATTGACAGACGCGTTAGGGGGCACCGCCGTTGCCTCGCTGGCAGGGGCCGTGAGAGTTATGGTGGGCGCGATGGTGTCCGGCCCGGAACCTGTTTTGAAGGTCCAAATGAACGCGATCGCCAACGGGTTTCCTGCGAGGTCCGTGGCGCCGGTTGTAATCGTCGCAACATACTGCGTGTTGGCCACTAGAGCACTGGCCGGTGTAAACGTCGCGGTTGTGCCGATGGTGGAATAGGTCACCGTACCGCTAACCGACGTTGGGCCAGGACTCGTGAGCGTAAACGTCGACCCATTAATGGTTGTAGAGTCCATCCCCTGACTGAAGGTTGCGGTGATTTTCTGGTTGGTAGGCACATTGAGGGCGCCATCAGCCGGATTTGTCGAGATGACAGTTGGGTCGGTCGTGTCTGAGCTCGCGCTGGTTGTGAAAGTAAATACAAAATTACTTGCCAGTGGAGTTCCGCCGGCGCTCTCGGCCCCGGTGGTAATCGTTACCTCATATGTGGTGCCAGCCGTGAGTACGCTGGTGGGCGTGAAGATCGCGGTATCGTTTGTCGCGTCGTAGGTCACGGTTCCGCTTATGGGAGTTGTGCTGGGCGGAATTGTCACCACAAAGGTCGAGGTATTGATGGTCGAAGCAAGCATCGCCTCATTGAAAGTCACCGTGATGTGCTGATTAAGCGGCACCCCCTGGCCTCCGCAACCTGTGATCGGTGGGCTGGTCGAAACCACGACGGGGGTTGCGGTCGGCGCCGGCGTTGCCGTCGCGGTCGGGGTTGCCGTCGCCGTCGCAGTTGCCGTCGCGGTCGCGGTGGCTGTTGCGGTTGCCGTCGGGGTCGGCTTCTTCTGGCTCGCGCTGCCGTTGAGCTTGATGGTCTCCGACGGCTTGCCCTTGGTCCCGTTGTTAGTGATCAGAATTGTCGCGTCCAACTTCTTGCCCGCTTCGTGCGGAGCGAAGGTGACATCGACCTCGACAATGTTGGCTTTGCTGTCCTTTACTTTGCCCGGGATCGGGATCGTTCCGCCCGTAACAGTGAGCCCCGGACCGGAGATTGTGTAATCGCCGGGGTACGTTCCCGCCGGCGCCTTGACGGTTACGGACAAACCCGCCCTTCCGGTGTTCGTTAGGGTGAAATGTTTGGTCTCGGTGGTCGCTTTGTCGAGGTTGACGCTGAAGGTCAGCGTCGTGGGCGAGATAGAAAGTTCACTTACTGCTGTCCGGCTGTCTCGGGACGCATCGTTATCCGATTGCGCCAGCGCCGGCCGCGCAAGCGCTGCGATCAGAAACAACAGCGAAAAACTTAAACACGCGACGAACCGCGTAAACGACTTGTTGAAGCGCATCGACACATTCCTCCCTTCATCAGCAGCGGTTATCAGAACCGCACAAACGTATTCCATTCCGCGGGCTGCAAAAGCTCAAGCGGAAAATCTCCGGCGATGTTCTAAAGAGAACCAACGCCTTCGAATCGGATTATCAACTAGAAGTTATTCTTGAAATGTTGCGGATAGGCCGGCGATGATCAGGCAGTTTCACCTGGTTCGGGCTCGCTCGGTTGAAAGACTTTCGGCGGCCGGCCCCGACCCACCCGATGAAACTACTGTCGATGGAGACTACGGATACGTGTCGCGATCACGACCGGGGTCGCGATAGCCGGCATCGATGCCGATGCCCGCGCCGATGCGCGGCTAGCTGGTCGCGGCGGGCTTGTGACGGTCTGCTATTTTTGCTGGAGGCCCGCGGTCTTCTGGCGGATGATGCTGACGAGTTTGTCGTAGCCGTCGTTGTTCAGCACGCGATTGAACTGGTTGCGGTAGTTGGCGATTACGCTGATCGCGTCAATCGTGATGTCGTAAATCTTCCACTCATTTGCGTCGCGGCGCATCAGGTAGTTGACGGGAATCGGATCCTTCTGGTCTTGCAGCACGACGGTGCTGAAGACCTCGGCGTAGTCGGGGCTGTCGCTGTCGATCGACTGGCGGGTGAATTGAATGACCGAGGATTTTATCTGCTCGTTCACCTTCTCGACCGAATACGATTCGATCCGCGACAAATACGCGTCCTCGACGAACGCGGTGAACAACGGCACAAACTCGCTCTTCTGCGCGGGCGTGAAAGTGCGCCAATGATAACCGATCGCCGATTGCGCCATCTCCTGAAAATCGAAGTGGCTCTCGGCAATCGCGCGAAGTTTCTGCTCCCGCTGCGCGGGCGCAATAGTATTGTCCTTGAAAACGACGAAGGTCTGATCGACGACGGATTTCACCGAGCCGATGGCATCGGGCGCAACCGCTGAATCCGCCATCGCACCGGGGGCGGCGGAAGCAGCGATCGCACATGAAATCAGCGCTCCGAGGGCGACTGCCCGGATGGTCAATTTCAACCGCGGCATCGTTCGGAAAAATAGCCTAACTTTGGAAGGCCGGGCCGTTCTTGAATTGCTTGCGGTCGTCTTCGTCGCCGTCGGCCGGGCGATGCAGGCAGCTTTCCGCGAGCCATCGCGTAGTGACAGTATCGGACAGCGCAACGCCGCTCGCATCAACCGCCCAGGTGCGGCTGTTGATCGTCGTTTGATTGAATATCCTGCCGCAACTCCTGCAGGTAAAGGCGAGCCGGGAACCGCCTCCTGGAGCAATCGATTCGATGGTGCGGATCTTCCAGTCGTGCGTTCTCCACGGCGTCAACCCTTCATCGCGCATATCGTCTCCCGATTGAATTTTTCATCTTTTCCCTTTTTCACTTTTCGTTTTTTCAGTGTTTCACTGTTCAGCTCGCACCGACGCTCTGAGCCGGCTATGCGGCGCCGTTGCTGGCCTTGCGCTTGGCGGGAGCGCGGCGCTTGCGCTCGCCGCGATATTTTTGAGCGCCGGGTTCCTGCGGACGATATGGATCGACGTGAATCTTGCGGCCCTCGAGTTCGACGCCGCTGAAGTAGACGGCCGCGTTAACCGCGTCGTCAACTTCGATCATTTCCACGAAGCCGAATCCCCTGGATTTGCCGGTGAGCTTATCGGTGATCACCAACGCGCCGCCTACCTGGCCGATTTTGGAGAACAGCGACCGCAGCGAATCGCGCGTGACCGACTCGGCGAGATTTCCTACATATATTCTGGGCACCGGGCCTCCTCGTGCGACGTACGAATGCCTGTCGTCTCCCAGGACGGGAGCTCGAAGACAGTCGAAAGACTGAAAAACTGCAGAGGCAGCGGGACTCGGAGTCCCCGCGACCCGAAAAACGACTGAGCGGGCATCGCGTGCCCGCCCAGTCTCAGACTAATTTACCAGCGGCCGCCGCCTCCGCCGCCGCGATTCTCGCCACCGCCGCGCCGGTTGCCACCGCCACCGCCGCCGCCACCGAAGCTCGATTCGCGGGGCTTGGCCTCGCTAACCTTGATGTTCCTGCCCTTCAGATCCGTATCATTCAGGGTCTGTATTGCCTTGGAAGCATCTTCCGCATTCGCCATCTCGACGAAGCCGAAGCCCTTCGATTGGCCGGAAAATTTATCCGTGATTACCGCCACACTCTGAACCTGGCCTGCTTGTGAAAACAGTTCTTCCAGGTCGCTGTTGGAGACCGAGTAGGCCAGATTGCCTACGTACAATTTGCTGGGCATTTTTGCCCTCCGTAAGTATTTGCCGGGAAGCTCTCGTATCGAAAACCCGGGCCAATTCCCGGGCTTAGAGAAAGGAACAATCCGAGCGTTAGATAGTGAGAGTACGCTATTTCCGTGGACAAAGATAGGGGGGTCCAAACACGCTGCCAGCATAATGTTAACGCCGGCGGCAGGAGGTCGATCCGGGCCAGCTTTCCAGGCTTTTTACTTGAATGATCCCAGCGGGAGTCGAACCCGCGTTCCCGACGTGAGAGGCCGGTGTCCTAACCACTAGACGATGGGACCATCGCCGCGCGCGACCGCCGATGGCCCGCGCGCGCTTTGCAAAAATCGTTGGCTG
>NZ_JBEKFG010000100.1:0-10735 GCF_050013435.1 Binatus sp. (SeqCode)
CATTAAGAACAGCCATGACTACGACGACGCCATCCGCCGGAAATTGAAGGAAGGCAAGTCGGGCGAGGCGCTGTTCTTCGAGCTCGCGATCGAAGACCTGACGTGCGCCGCCGATCTCTTCCTTCCGGTCCACAAGGCGACCAACGGGGTCGACGGCTGGGTCTCGCTCGAGGTCTCACCCAAGCTGGCCTACGACACGAAGAGCACAATCGCGGCGGCGCGAGAACTCCACGCGCGGGCGGCTCGGCCCAACCTCTTCATCAAGATTCCCGGCACCGACGAGGGCCTCCCGGCCATCGAGGAGTCGATTTTCGCAGGCGTAGCGGTCAACGTGACGCTGCTCTTCTCGCGCCGGCAATACGTTGCGGCGGCAGAGGCGTACCTCCGCGGTATCGAACGACGCGTCGCCGCGGGCTTGAACCCACAGGTTGCATCAGTCGCCTCGCTGTTCGTCAGCCGCTGGGACGTGGCCGTAGCGGGGAAGGCGCCCGCAAGCCTCGAAAACCAGCTCGGTGTAGCAGTGGCCAGGCACACCTACAAAGCGTATCGCGATCTGCTCGCTTCTGATCGCTGGTTGCGTCTCCTCAATGCCGGCGCACGCGCGCAGCGCGTGTTATGGGCAAGCACCGGCACCAAGGATCCGAAAGCATCGGACATCCTGTACGTCAAGTCGCTGGCGGCGCCGTACTCGGTGAACACCATGCCGGAGAATACCTTGCAGGCGTTTGCCGACCACGGCGACATCGGCGCCACGATCCCGCCCGACGGGGGAGACGCCGAGCAAGTCCTCGAGCGGTTCACGCAGGCGGGCATCGACCGCTACGCTTTGGCGGAACAACTGCAGCGCGAGGGAGCGGCGTCGTTCGTCAAGTCCTGGGATGACCTTCTCGCCTGCATTGCGGAGAAGAGCACTCAGCTCAAGAGCTAGACATGCGCACGACGATGACTCCGCTGGCAACAAAGCCGGCCCTGGTCTCGATGCACAACGGCGAAGGACTCATCGATGAAACCGGCTAGCCCGCGCATTCTGACAATCAACGGCGGTTCGTCGAGCATCAAGTTCGCGTTGTTCGAAGCTGGCGAGTCGCTGCATCGCGCGTTAGACGGGAGCATTGAGCGAATCGGTCTGCCGGACGCTACGTTTGCCGTCAAAGGTTCGGAGAACTTTTTCCGGCCGCTGGCCGTGCCGAACCACACGGTAGCGGTTAATGTGTTGATGGACTGGCTGGAGGAACGCAGCGCGCGTGATGCATTGACCGCGGTAGGGCATCGCGTGGTGCATGGCGGGCCGAAGTATAGCGAGCCGCAGCGAATCACTGTGGAGATGGTTGAGGAGCTGCACCGGCTCAGTCCATTCGATCCTGACCACATGCCCGAAGAGATCCTCTTGACCGAGGCATTTCATCGCCGATTTCCTGACCTGCCCCAGGTGGCGTGTTTCGACACGGCTTTTCACCATGACCTGCCTCACGTCGCCCGGTTGTTGCCGATCCCGCGCCGCTACGAAGCGCAGGGGGTGCGGCGGTACGGGTTTCACGGGTTGTCGTATGCGTTTCTGGTGGGAGAGCTGGCCCGCCTGGCCGGATCGGAAGCGGCGCAAGGCCGGGTCATCCTCGCACACCTGGGCAACGGCGCGAGCCTGGCGGCGGTGCGTGACGGAAAATCCGTGGACACCAGCATGAGTTTCACCCCGACCGCCGGAGTACCGATGAGTACCCGCTCAGGCGATCTCGATCCCGGACTGGTTTGGTATCTGGCGCGCACTGAAGAAATGAGCGCGAAGCAATTCAACGAGATGGTCAATTTCCAGTCCGGGCTGCTTGGGATGTCGGAGACCAGTTCCGATATGCACGACTTGCTCGAGCGTGAAACGCAGGACGTGCGGGCGGCTGAAGCGGTCGCGCTGTTTTGCTACCAGGTCAAAAAGTGGATCGGCGCATTCGCGGCCGCGCTGGGCGGACTGGACACGCTGGTGTTCGCCGGCGGCATCGGAGAGAACGCGCCCACGGTCCGCGCCCGGATTTGCGATGGGCTGGGATTCCTGGGAATCGAACTCGAAGAAAAGCGCAACGCGGCGAATGAGGGCGTGATTTCTGCGGCGGCAGGCCGGGTCGCTGTCCGCGTCATTCATACAGACGAAGAACTCATGATCGCCAGGACGGTTTGCCACGTTCTAGGCATTGGCGCAAAGAAAGGGAACTGAACCATGAACACGACAACTCTTTCCCCGGAGCTGCTCCACAAGATGGATGCATACTGGCGCGCGGCAAACTATCTCTCGGTCGGCCAGATTTATCTCTACGACAATCCGCTGCTGAAAGAGCCGCTGAAACTGTCGCACGTGAAGCCGCTGGTAGTCGGACACTGGGGCACGACGCCGGGTCAGAACTTCATTTACGTGCATCTGAACCGGGTCATCAAGAAGTATGACCTGGATATGTTTTACATCGCCGGTCCCGGGCACGGTGGCCCGGCGCTGGTGGGTAACACTTACCTCGAAGGCACCTATAGTGAGATTTATCCGAACGTCAGCCAGGACGAAGCCGGAATGAAAGAGTTGTTCAAGCAATTCTCCTTCCCCGGCGGGATTTCCAGCCATGTTGCGCCGACGACGCCGGGGTCGATCCACGAAGGCGGCGAGCTGGGGTACTCGCTCAGCCATGCTTTCGGAGCCGCGTTCGACAATCCCGATCTGATCGTCGCCTGCATCATCGGCGACGGTGAAGCGGAAACAGGCCCCTTGGCGACCGCGTGGCAGTCCAACAAGTTTCTCAACCCAATTACCGATGGAGCCGTGCTGCCGATCCTGCACCTCAATGGCTACAAGATCAGCAACCCGACCGTGCTCGCCCGCATCGAGCATGAGGAGTTGGATCAATTTCTACGAGGCTGCGGCTGGACGCCCTACTTTGTGGAAGGTGATGAGCCGGAAAAAATGCATCAACTCATGGCCGGTACCTTGGAACAGGTCATCGAAGACATCCGGCAAATCCAAAGCAACGCGCGCAAGAAGAATGACACCACTCGGCCGCGATGGCCAATGATCGTCCTTAAGTCACCCAAGGGCTGGACGGGACCGAAATTCGTGGACGGCCTGCAAATCGAGGGCACGTTCCGCTCTCACCAGGTCCCGCTCCTGGTGGACCCCGAGCATCCCGACCATGTCAAGCTCCTTGAAAGCTGGATGAAGAGCTACAAGGCCGAGGAGCTATTCGATAAAAATGGCCGTCTCAGAGCGGAATTAGCCGAGCTGGCGCCCAAGGGCGAGCGGCGGATGGGCGCCAATCCCCACGCCAACGGCGGCATTCTGCTGCGCGATCTCCGAATGCCGGACTTCCATGACCACGCGGTGAAGGTGCCCTCGCCCGGCGCCGTCGACGGCCAGGATACCCTCGTGCTGGGCAAGTTCCTGCGTGACGTGGCCAAGCTGAATCAGGATCAGCGCAATTTCCGGATCTTCGGTCCCGATGAGACACTCTCGAATCTGTTGGGCGCAGTTTTTGAAGTCACCGATCGTCAGTGGGACGCCCGGGAAGCTAAGAATGACGAATTCCTCGCGCCCGCTGGACGCGTGCTGGACTCGATGCTCAGCGAGCATCAGTGCGAGGGTTGGCTTGAGGGTTATCTGCTCACCGGACGGCACGGGCTTTTCAATAGCTATGAGGCCTTCATTCGCATCGTCGATTCGATGTTCAGCCAGCACGCCAAGTGGCTGAAGGTAACGTTGGAACTTCCCTGGCGCCGGAAGATTTCGTCGCTGAACTATCTGCTGGCCTCCCACGTCTGGCAGCAGGATCACAATGGCTTCACCCACCAGGATCCCGGTTTTCTCGACCACGTTATCAACAAGAAGGCCGACATCGTACGCGTCTACCTGCCGCCCGACGCTAACTGCCTGCTATCGGTCTTCGATCACTGCCTGCGCAGCCGGCATTACGTCAACGTCGTGGTTGCAGGCAAACATGCGCTGCCTCAATGGCTAACTATGGATGCAGCGGTCGTGCATTGCACGGAAGGAATCGGCATCTGGCAATGGGCCAGCAACGACCAGGGCTCCGAGCCGGATGTGGTAATGGCGTGTTGCGGAGATACGCCCACGCTGGAGATTCTGGCCGCCGTCTCCATCCTTCGCGAACATTTGCCCGCTCTGAAAATCCGCGTTATCAATGTCGTCGATCTGATGAAGCTACAGCCCAGCACTGAGCACCCGCACGGGCTGAGCGATAAGGATTATGACTCGCTCTTCACCACAGACAAGCACATCATCTTTGGCTTTCATGGATACCCCTGGCTGATCCACCGCCTGGCCTACCGCCGCACCAATCGCAACTTACACGTCCGCGGCTACAAGGAAGAAGGCACCATCACGACGGCCTTTGACATAAGAGTGCAGAACGACCTTGACCGATTTCACTTGGTGCAAGACGTGGTGGACCGCCTGCCGCATCTGGGAGCCAAGGGGGCGTATCTGAAGCAGATGATGCAGGACAAGCTCATCGAGCACCAGCATTACATCGACAAGCACGGCCAGGACTTGCCAGAAATCCGTAACTGGAAGTGGAAGTAGCCGCAGATCAACGACATAGGATCGCGAAGGCAGAAAATTAATGAATAAACTGAAGCATAGCCACCACCCGCCCGAAGGTCCGGATAGCGACGGTATTAATCATGGCTTCCATCGTCCGTACTGGAAGCATGCGCATCATGACTGGCGTTTGTGGGTCGCCGTGAGTTTGATGCTTGTAGCGCTGCTTACCTATGTGATGACAGGCGACTTGGCGTGGTGGCCTCGCAGCCAACCGCAGCAGCCGCTGCCAGGCGCCGTCGGACAATAGCAACGCCTGGACTTTCACAACCGCCTATTCGTCAGCGGGTGAGCCGGGGCGAAACCGCGGTGAACTCCTGGCGTCTTACATAGAGAGCGCCTTGCGCTTATCATCACTGTTCGACAAGGAGCATGAAGTACGTGCCTGAAGAATCAACCAGCACCCCGGTTCAGAATGACGACGCGCTGGGCCGGCTCGAGCGACGCATCGAAAGCCTCGAGTTCGCGGCGCAGCAGGAAAATCGATGGTGGCGAGGCGGCTTGATTGCGGCGCTCGTCCTGGTGGCGCTATCGATCTTGATAGCCGGCCATCACCGGCGTCATCACCCGCCGCCGATGACGGGAATGCGAGGCTGCGAAGGGCAGCGCATGATGCCCTATAGCCCACCCCCACCCCCGCCCCCTTACTCGGGTTATGGTCCCGGTGGCGGCTACTATGGGCCTCCCGAGGGTTGGCACTATCGCCAATGGAATGGCCCGGGCCCCGCGGCTCAACCGCCTGCGCCCAAGGGCTGATTCTCACCAGGGACCGCGGCCTCGCGACGCCGCGGTCCTTGCGCGTTTGGGCTTGACCTCGCGTTTGTGAAGCGAAATGCTCGCGTTCTTCCATCGCAGTCCGACCGGCAGACCAACGTCGCCTTCGAGAAGGTCGCGCGACAGGGATAAGAGCCGGACCCGAGTTGCGTTGGTCGGCATCAACGTGCCACGCAGAAACAGTCTCTTGTATGTGCTATTCGTGAGCGTCGTCGCTCTCACTTCGGCGTGTGATCAACGCCAGACGCTCAAGCTTCGGTATCTGCGCGGTTTTGTTCCCGGCACGCGAAACGCTTTTGAACCCGCAAGGATAGCGATCACTCCGCCTGGCGGGCTCGCAACGTTTGCCGAGCGCGAGATCGGCGTCGTGTATGGAGCCGATGAGAAGATTGAGACGAAGCTTTACGCAACAAACCTCGAAGGCCTTATCGTTGCAACGCTCGTGACCCAAATGCGCGACAGCGGGCTCGATGCCTTTGCGGTGGCGGCGCCGGCCGCGGCAGGCAAAGACGAAATGGCTGGCGCCGATTTTCTCCTCACCACCGAGGTCGAAGAGTTTCGCGTGACGAAGAGAATTGGAAGTTTCTTCGTAGTCGGAGATTGCGTCCGCTGTCATTCTCAGCCGGTGAAACCCATCCTCGACCGGTATTTCACCATGACATCGCGTGTGCGGCTGCGCTTCGGTGTCCGAGACCGCAACGGGACAACGCTGTGCACCGGCTCGATCAGTGGCAGCGAAGATGAGCCGCCGACCAGCAGGCCGGGAGAATCATTTCTGCCGCTGGAGACCGACCCCGCCGAATCGCTGTCGGTCGCGCTCTCCCGAGCGATCGGATCATTGCCGCTCGATCCGGCACTCGGCCGGGTTATGCGCGAGTGCCGGAAAAATCGCTGATCCGCGCGCATTTTGCCCGCAAGCGCGCGACTCAGGACGTTACTTTTCGCGTGGATTAGGTTTTGAGAAGTCACCTACCGTCGCAATCTCGTAAGTTCTGGCTCTCGCTTGCGAATCGGTAAAGATCGATAATCACGACCATGACGGCCACAGCTATACAGCACTTCCCGCAATCGGATGGCGCAGGCGATCTCGGCGCGATACTTGTTCGCCAGCGCGAGGCGTTTGTTCGCAACGGAGCGCCCTCGCTCGAAGCGCGGCGCGCGGATCTCGCCAAGCTCAAACAAGCGATCAAGGAAAATACGGAGAGGATCGCCGAGGTGATCTCGTCGGATTTCGGCAATCGCTCGGCGCATGAGAGCCGGTTTGCCGAGATCTGGACCACCTTGGCAGGAATCCGCCATACCAGCAGTCATCTCGGCAAGTGGATGAAGCCGAAGCGGGTTTCGGTCAGCCTGGAACTGATGCCGGGAACGGCGCGCATCATCTATCAGCCGGTCGGCGTCGTCGGCATCATCAGCCCGTGGAATTACCCGTTTCAGCTTTCGATTTTGCCGCTGATGGCGGCGATTGCGGCCGGCGATTGCGTGATGCTGAAGCCGTCGGAATTGACGCCGCGCACCTCGGCATTTCTGGCCGAGCTTCTTTCCGGCCTCTTTCCCGCCGATAAGGTCGCGGTGGTGCAAGGCGGACCGGAGGTCGGCGAGGCGTTTTCCCGGCTGCCGTTCGATCATCTTTTCTATACCGGCTCGACCGCCGTGGGCCGCAATGTGATGCGCGCGGCCGCGGAGAACCTGACGCCAGTCACGCTGGAGCTTGGCGGCAAATCGCCGTGCATCGTCGGCGACGACGCATCGATGTCCGCCGCGGTCGAAAGCATCATCTTCGGCAAACTGATGAACGCCGGCCAGACGTGCATCGCGCCGGATTACGTTCTCGTGCCCAGGGCGCGGCGCGACGAATTCGTCCGGCAGGCAGAGGCTGCGGTCCGTAAGTTCTATCCAAGCCTCAAGTCAAATCCCGACTACACCAGTATCGTCAATGAACGCCATTACCGCCGCCTCTCAAACTATATCGACGAGGCCAAGGCGGCAGGCGTCGCGGTCGTCGAAATTAATCCGGCTGGCGAGACGCTGGAGCCGGGCGCGCGCAAGTTCATTCCATCGCTGGTGCTCGATCCGGAAGACGGACTCGGCGTGATGCGCGATGAGATTTTCGGCCCGATCCTGCCGATCAAAAGCTACGACCGGCTCGACGAAGCGATCGAGTACGTCAATCGCCGGCCGCGTCCGCTGGCGCTCTACTATTTCGGGCTGGACCCCAAGCAGCGCGATGAAGTTCTGCACCGGACGATTTCAGGCGGCGTGGGCGTCAACGAGACGCTGATGCATATCGTGGTCGATGATTTGCCGTTCGGCGGCATCGGTCCCTCCGGCATCGGCGCATATCACGGCGAGTTCGGCTTCCAGACCTTCTCGCACCGCAAGGGCGTGTTTTTGCAGAGCCGCTTCAACAGCGCGTGGATGCTGCGTCCGCCCTTCGGCAAACTCGCCGATACCATGCTGAAACTTTTGATGCTGCGGTAGCGCGCGGGGCTAAACCGCCAAGTTCGCGCCGGCGCTGCCTCGACCTCATTCCGCGACGCCTGAGCGCAGCAGCTCCTCGGCGATGATGATGCGCCGCACCTCGCTGGTGCCCGCACCAATCTCCATCAGCTTGCACGCACGATAGAGGCGGTTCACCTCCATCTCCCACATGAAGCCGCTGCCGCCGTGAATCTGCACGGCGTCGGCTGCCACGCGCGAGGTCGCTTCCGCGCAGTAGAGAATGGACGCTGCGGTGAGCTTATGGACACCGCCACGACCGCCGCCGCCGATCTCCAGGACGTTCACGGCCGCGAGCGCCCGGTAAGCAAGCACTCTCATCGACTCGATCGCGGTGTACATGTCGGCGAGCTTTGCCTGGATGATTTGGAAGTCACCGATCGGACGGCCGAACTGTTTGCGTTGCCGCGCATAATCGAGGGCAAGCTGCAAGCAGCGTTCAGCGATCCCGATCGACAAGGTCGCGCCCACCGCGCGCTCGAGGTCAAGCCCGCTCATGACGATCGCGACGCCGGCGTTTTCCTCACCCACGCGGTTGCCGACGGGAACCCGGCAGTCGTCGAACACGAGCTCCGCCGTCGGGCTGCCGCGAAATCCCATCTTGATGAGCTTCTGCGCCACCGAAAAGCCCGGCGCGCTCTTCTCGACGAGGAACGCGCTGATGCCCTTGGGGCCAAGCTCGGGCGAAGTCTTCGCGTACACGAGCAGCACATCGGCGATCGAGCCGTTTGTGATGAACAGCTTGCGCCCGTTCAGGAGGTAATGATCCCCGTCGCGTCGCGCCGTCGTGCGCATGCCGCCGAGTGCGTCGGAGCCGGCGCCGGGCTCGGTAAGGCCGAGCGCGCCGACCAGCGTCCCGTCGGCGAGACCCGGCAAGTAGCGTTTCTTCTGTTCCGGACTCGCGTTGCGCTGGACGTTGTTCATGCAGAGATTCTCGTGGGCAAGCCACGAGAGACCGACGGCCTGGTTCCAGCGCGCAAAGGCCTGGCCCACCAGCGCCGACGAAAAAAGATCGAGTCCGGGTCCGCCTTCCGACTCCGGGATCGTCAGGCCCAGGTAGCCGGCCGCGCCGAGGCGACGGAACAGTCCTTCCGGCCAGCACTCGTCGTCGTCCATCTGCTTCGCCAGCGGCGCCAGCTCTTTGCGCGCGAACTCGTCGGCCAGCGCCAGCGTGCGGCGCTGGTCTTCGGTCAATTCGTAGGGATTTTGAGCGGGCGCGATGCGGGCCATAGGGCCTCCTGGGCTCGAATGTGATTATCAATTACCACAGACTCGGTCCGAGGCAAGCCCCCGCAGCGTTCTTCGCGGCCCGCTCAATCGCGCGATTTGGCTTGAAAACGAACGAGAATCCGCCTAAGTAACTAACGAGTCCCCTTCGTTTCAACAACCGAAGAGACATCCCCGGAGAATGCGCCAAAGCGGGGGAGGAAGATGAGCCGGAAGCTGCTTCAATATTTTGTTCTTTTAGTCACTCTAATGATCGCCAGTGCCGGGCAGGCCGCGCCCGCCGCGCCCGACCCTCCCTCAAACGATGATTGTCTGAAGTGTCACGGCAAGCTGGATGCTTCGGCCAAGCTGGGTGATGGCGAGACGATGTCGCTGTACGTCGATTCGGAAAGCTTCGCCCATTCGGTTCACGGCGGCAAGCTCGCTTGCACCAACTGCCACACCAACATCACCGCGGTGCCGCACCCGGCGCGGCAGTTCAAGGACCGGCGTGCGATGTCGCTGGCATATTACGAGTCGTGCAAACAATGCCACTTCGCCGAGTACACCAGGCTGCTTGACGGCGTTCATTACGCGGCCCTGGAAAAAGGCAAGGAGAAAGCGCCGACCTGCGTCGACTGCCACGGCTCGCACGCGATGGGACCACCGGCCAAACCGCGCATGCACATCTCCGAGACGTGCGCGCAGTGCCATACTGCCGTCGGCGCCGCATACGCACGAAGTGCTCACGCCGCCGGCCTGGCCAAGGGCAACCCCGACGTCCCGGTATGCACCGATTGTCACCATGCGCACGACAACGCCAATCCGATGACGACCGAATCGCACCTGCGCATTTCCGAGCTTTGCGCGCACTGTCATACGAACGAGAAACTGATGGCGAAATACGGGATCTCCACTGACGTGCTCACCACCTACCTCGCCGATTTTCATGGACTGACGGCGTCGCTGTATCGTTCCCAGGGCATGAAGCCCGCCGCGCTCACCGCCACCTGCACGGACTGCCATGGTGTGCACGACATCACCTGGGTCAAAGGTCCGGGATCCGGCGTGATCAAGGCCAACCTGCTCATCAGATGCCAGCATTGTCATAAAGGCGCCGGTCCGAACTTTTCTTCGGCGTGGATGGGGCACTACGAGCCGAGCCTGAGGCATGCGCCGCTGGTTTACCTGGTCAAGCTTTTTTACATGATTTTCATTCCGTTCGTGGTCGGCGGGTTGGTCATTCAGATCCTCCTGCATCTTTGGCGGGTGGTGGTAAACATATGATGAACGAGTACATCCAACGCTTTTCGGTTCGACAACGGATTGAGCATCTCACTGTGATGATCCTGTTTCTCGTGCTTGGCGTGACCGGGTTTGCGCAGAAATTTTATGACGCCCCTTGGGCAATCTGGACAATCAACGCGATCGGCGGGATCGACCGGGTGAGGTGGATACACCGTGCGGCGGGGATCGCGTTCACCGTGTTCGCGATTATTCACGTTTCGATCGGGCTGTTTCTGGTGCTTACCCGCCGGGCCAGACCCTCGATGATTGCCAGCCGCAAGGACTTCCAGGACGCCATCACTCAGTTGCGTTACTACCTCAGGATCTCCGACAAGCCCGCGCGCTTCGATCGCTTCGACTACCGGCAGAAGTTCGAGTACTGGG
>NZ_JBEKFG010000101.1:0-10610 GCF_050013435.1 Binatus sp. (SeqCode)
CCGGGGCAAGGGTGGCGGGATCGTGTTGGAGCACGCTCCCAAGCAAATCAACATCGGGCGGGTGGTGCGATACACGGAAGGCCCGATGCAATTGGTGGAATGCTTTCGGAGCGGCAACCGATGCGTCATCACCGGCTCGTGCGTTTTGGCCGGCGTGCTGGGAGAGGCGTCCGACAGCTTTCTTGGGGTTCTGGATCGGTTCACGCTGGCCGATCTGGTGGCGGAGCGCGCGGGCCTGGTCCGCCTGTTGAAGATCAAGCCCGCGAAGCCGACTCACGCAATCACGCCCAGGGCTGTGAATTAGGGCGGGCGCAAACTCCCATTTTCAATGTAATCGCGCCGCAGAACTCCCGCGCTTCCGCGTCGTGGTGTCAGGCGGAACTTTCGCAAGAAGATGTAGCCAACGGCGACAGGGTATCTGTAGCCCTTGGAGTCATGGCACAAAGCTGATAACGTCAAACTTGTAAATTAAATACATCTTTAAAGGCCAAGGCGAGTTTCCATTTCTTGGCACGTCTCCTGCGTGTGGGGACGAGAGCAACGCACATGACAGCGACCGAGCAATTGCGCCACGAACACGAAGCGATAACGCTGGCCCTCTCGATTCTCGAGAAACTATGCCAGCGGCTGGCCAACGGCGAAGAGATCAATCCGGAGCATTTCGGCCAGGTGCTGGAGTTCATCCAGGTGTTCGCCGACCAATGCCACCATGGCAAGGAGGAGCAATTCCTCTTCCCCGCGCTGGAAGCGGCCGGCATCCCCAGGGCCGGCGGGCCGATCGGCGTGATGCTGAGTGAGCATGAACACGGCCGCGCGCTCATCGGGCAAATGGCCGCCGCGTGGCAAAAGCATCGCTCGGGCGATCACGCCGCCGCGGCCGTGGTGATTGCGAGCGGGCGAGGCTACAGCGCGTTTTTGCAGGCCCACATCTTCAAGGAAAACAATGTCCTGTTTCCGATGGCCGAGGCGCGCCTGTCGGCGGACAGCCAGCGGCGGCTGCTGGAGGAATTCGAGCGGCTCGAAATCGAGCGCATCGGAGCAGGCAGGCATGAGCAGTTCCACAAGACTTTGGATTCTCTAAAGGAAATTTATCCTGGATAGACCGGCGATCGCGCTTTGGCGGCGGCCGGGTGTTCCACCCGCAAGCCTGTCGGGCGCGACTGAATCGGAAAATAAAGGAGCCGAGCCATAATGGCGTCAGGAAGGATACGCGGGAGGATCGCGCGGGCATCTTTGATTGCGGCGGCAATGCTTGTGCTGGGCGGCGCTGGCGCGTCGGCAGCCGAACGGAATTTCACGATCCGGGTTGAGAACAAGCGAATCGATATCGGTTCCGGGCTGACCTACGATGCGTGGACCTACGGCGGCACGGTTCCCGGCCCGGTGCTGCGCGCCACGGTGGGCGACAAGGTGAGCGTTCATCTCGTCAACGATTCGGACGTTGCCCACGGACTCGACATCCACGCCGCCGAGCTAGCGCCGAGCAAGCATTTTGCGCCGGTCCCCGGCAAGAGCGACCTTGCATACACCTTCGTGGTCAACGTGCCGGGCGCGTTCATGTATCACTGCAGTGCACCTCCGATGGTGACCCATATCGCAAACGGCATGTATGGCATGATGATCGTCGATCCTAAGGGCGGATGGCCGCCCGCGCATGAGGTGACGATCGAGCAGGGCGAGTTTTACGGCGATCCGGACAAGAACGGGCTGGTGTCGGGCGACAGTAAGCGAATGATGGACGAGCGGCCGGACTTCGTGGTGTTCAACGGCAAGATCGAGCAGTACGTGGACCACCCGATCCAGATCAAGGTGGGCGAGCTGGTGCGCGTCTTTTTTGTGAACGCCGGTCCGAATCGGACTTCGACGTTCCATGTGGTTGGAACGATTTTCAGCAGTGTGTATCGCAGTGGGAATCCCGCCAACGCGTTTCACGGCCTGCAGAGCTTCGAGGTGGGGCCGGGCGACGGCGCGATCTTCGAATTCCGCGTCCGCGAGCCGGGCGATTATCCATTCGTCGATCACGCGATCGCGCGCGCCTACAAGGGCGCAATTGGCATGTTCCACGCCGTTCCCTAGCGGGGTGCGGTGGAAATAGCGAGTTCGAGTTTGTAAACTGCCGGAGTTCTTTTAAGAAAAAGGGAAATTCACTTGTACACGCAAGACCCTTCGTTTTGGAAAGCCGGTGCAATCGCGACGACCCTGTTCATGTCAGTGGTCCTCGTGGCGCTTACGATCGACACTCTAAGGCAAATCAGCCCCGGCGGCCCGCGCGTCCCTTCCTACGATGTAATCAACAGCACTGTCACCTATCAATACGACCCGGCCCGCGGCGAGTATGCGCCGAAAATCGGGGGTGAGGATCTCATCTTCGGACACAAGTACAGCGCGGACGAGGCTGCGGCACTGATCGCTAAGGGCAAGCAGGTCATTCAAAGCCGCGCATGCATCGATTGTCACACGTTTTTCGGCAACGGCGCATATTATGCTCCCGATCTCACCCGCGCGTGGATGGACCCGGTATGGGCCAGCTTCCCCGGACCAAAGCGCGCGGACAAGCTGGCAAGGTTCCTGATGAGCCCGCTGCGGCTCGGGGCAAGGCCGATGCCCAACCTGCATCTTCAACGCGATGAGGCCGAAGCCGCGGTCGCCTATTTGAAGTGGATGTCGGCGGTGGACACCAACGGATTTCCGGACAGGTTCGGCGCTCCCGCTCCCCAATAGGAGGGCAGCTATGTATCGGTCGCAGCGGCTCGGGCTCAAATACCTCACGGCATCGACCGTAATGTTCGGTGCGATGATCGTTTTCGGCCTGCTCTCGTCGATTTACTATATTCTTCCCGGTTTCCTCCTGAACGTCTTTAATTTCAGCACAGCCAAGATCGTTCACATCGACGGACTGGTGATATGGCTGCTCATGGGGTTCATCGGCGCGATCTACTGGTTTCTTCCCCAGGAGCTGGACCGCGAGGTTGAGGGTATCGGGCTGGCGGAACTGCTTTTCTGGGTGTTCTGCGCGGCGGTCACGGTAGTGGTGCTGGTATTTATTTTTGTTCAATACGGCACCGCCAGCGAATGGTCGATGTGGTTCATCAACCAGGGGCGGAAATACGTCGAGGCGCCGCGATGGGCCGCGGTCGGCATCGTGGTGGTCGCAGCGACGCTTGCCTACAACGTGGTTGCGACCACGATAAAGGCACGCAGGACCACCGGGATACTCCTCGTCCTGATCGCCGATCTGGTCCCTTTGCTCGTGCTGTACTTCGACGCCTTCCCCGAGATGTCCAACATGTCGCAGGACCTTTTCTGGTGGTGGTGGCTGGTCCATCTCTGGGTCGAAGCGACCTGGGAAGTGCTAATCGGATGCATAATGGCATGGACCCTGATCCACATGGTCGGCGCTTCGCGGCGGGTGGTCGAGAGCTGGCTTTACGTGGAAGTTGCGATGGTGCTAGGCACCGGGATTCTGGGACTCGGCCACCATTACTTCTGGATTGGAACGCCGCGATACTGGCTCACGATCGGCGGCGTCTTTTCGGCGTTCGAACCCATCCCGCTGCTCGGGATGGTGGTGCATGCGGTATATGACGCGGGTACCCATCATTTGCAGGCGGCTAATCGCCCCGCCTTCTATTGGACGCTGGCCGAAGCGTTCGGCAATTTCATCGGCGGCGGGGTATGGGGCTTCATGATGACCCTGCCGCAAATCAATATGTATTCGCACGGCACCCAGTGGACCGCCTCGCACGGCCATTTTGCCTTCTGGGGTGCGTACGGATGCGGCGTGATCGCGGTGTTCTATCTCGCGCTCGCCAAGAGCCGTGGATGCGACGGACTCGACGGCCGGGCGTGGAAGTGGTCGTTTGCGCTGCTCAATGTCGGAATGCTCGGGATGGTGGGGGCGTTGCTGGTGGCCGGGATCGATCAGGCTTTCTTCGAACGGGCCATCGGTGGTTCCACCTGGAACGCATATCTGTCGATGCAGGGGCGCCCATGGTTCATCGAGGGCATGTGGGCGCGCTTTGTCTTCGGGATGGTCTTCGCTTGCGGTTACGCGGTACTGGCTTACGATCTGATCGCGATCGGCAGGCGGCAAGAGGTCGGTGCGCGGGAGGCGATGGCCGCGGCCGGATCATGACGCCGCGTGCAATGGTAGCAACCGCGCTCCTGCTCGGCGCATTCGTCGCCGCCGCGGGAGCCTATGGTCTTCTGTATTGTCTGTCGCGCCTGTGGGGCCGTCCCCGGCTGAAAACCTGGAGCCGTCTAAGCTACGGCGCCTTATGTGCGATCACCGCGACGGTGGTTGTGTACACGCCACTGTATTTCGGATGGAAGGTGATGATCGCCGTCAGTTGCGCGATCTATCTGATGATCCCGCCGGTCACTTGGCGTTATCTGACGCGGCTTCATCGAAGGGAGAAGATTTCCGATGGTCCAGGACTTACTCGGCACGCTAATCGCGATATGCTTGGTCTGTCTCGCCGTTCTTGACCCCGGCATCCTTGAAGCGCACGGCGCAATCCTCGCGGCCAGCGGAGTCGCGCTCGCCGCGCTGGGAGTCTGGGCGGGCCGCGCCGATTATCTGAAATGGCCGGGGGCCACGGTTTTAACCGCCGGCGCCGCCATCGTGCTGCTGGTTCTCTCCGGTCTTGCCGGTCGCTCGTCTGAGTGGTTGTTTTGGGTCGTGTTCTGGAGCGGCAATGCGGCGGGAGTTACTTCCCTTTGGTCGGCGCTCTATCGCGGTCCCAAGGATTTCATCCCCGACTCGCCCTAGCGTTCGGCTCCAAAAAGACTTTCATAACTACTGTGCGCCGCGCGTCGCGATCGCACCAATTTGATCCCTCCACGCAGTTCGTGTTTTACTCCCCGGCTTCGTCTGGTACAAAGCCTGCGGGCACTTCGAATTGGCTAGCTGGTATCTCTCTGGACTCGATTCTCTTGACCACGTATCCCACGCGCGCGCCCGGCGGATCCGTTTCTAGAGGGATATCGTCTATTCCTTGCGGAGACCAGATGCCAGGGTAAGCTCCCCCGAGAGATCCGTCACTGTAGCCCGCATCCTCGTATAGTCGGTTCAAGAGGATCATGAACTGATTGTATTCCCGGACACCGGGTGCGTCATGTGAGACGCAATCGACCTCAGTCAGGGGTCCGAAGTGAGCTGACACACGAGCGCCCATGTACTCTTCGCAGGAATAGCCGGCAATCTTCCGATGCTTCCCGGTCGGCTTCAGCTCGCCGACGCCAACGGGTTGCCCGCCAGCGCCATCCACAGGACTCGGAAACGGCTTCTCGATGGAGTATTTCTTGTGCCGGTAATCGATTTGAGTCCGGATGCCTTTATCGAGATCGTCAACGACTGCATACGTCGCCTGCGAGATCTCTTCGAATTGCTGCCCGCTGCTAAAAAGCCATCCCTTGTGCCCTTGAATAATTTCGATTTCATGGTCCCTCGTTGTTTCGATCCCGTCGGACGTCGGCCCTCCTTCCAGCCAAAGGATCACCCCGGCGTGGGAATCCTGCGCGGCCAGTAGAAGAAGGGCCTGAAGCAGAAGGAACAGACTTACAAGAACGCGACCGCGGACCAAAGCCGTCGGCTTGCTCGCACGTTTCGTCAATCTGGTATTCTCCTCTTCGTTTGACAGGAATCGACCACGTTCGTCCCGCGTCGCAAAGCGCGCTCGCGCCTAGCCGCCTGCTGCATAGCGTTCGTATTCCGCGAGATAGGCTTCGGACTTTTCTGACTCGGGCATGAACGTTCCGTCTAGGTAGCGCCAAGCGCGACGCGTCGGTGCGCGCATCGCCTGAGCAAAGCTCTCTGACGCACCACGCGACGCTCGACCGTACACTCGGAGTTTGCGCTCGGCAACGCTCACAAATGCGACTATCTACACACGCGACCGCGCTTCAACGCGCGACATCTCGACGTGACCGACGCGTCGCGGGCTGAATCTTTGCCCTGCACCAGATAGCCGAGCTGGTTGCCTCGAAATCATCGCGCGTCTGTGCGGATGATTCGGCGCTTGTGTCTGCGAAGTGTTCCGCCCCGAGACTAGCCTGAAACCGCCCCTGAAAATGCGCCATCTGCCGCAATCGATTTTGCGCTTGGATTCCGCCGCGCGGCGCGATCGAATGACAGGGGAACCCGATCTGACGATGCGGGCGCGGGCGGAGAGCTTCGCGCGGCCGCGGATTAGGTTTTGAGAATGGACACGGCCAGATTTGCCAACGAGTTATGGGCGGACTAGGTTTTGACAAGGTGCCGCCTAAAGATACGGGTGAGAACGCTTGTTTCGATTCGGCCGTGAGTATCCGGGTTTGCCGAAAGGATACGCAACGCTTGAGTGCGCACAACATCAGGTCGGAACTCTCCGCGATAGTGTGGAAAATCGACATCTCGGTGGGCGATCGGGTTTGCGAGGGCGACACTCTGGTGGTTCTCGCTTCCATGAAGATGGAGATCCCCGTCGCCGCACCTTTCGCCGGCGTTATCCAGTCGATCCTCGTAGCGGAAGGCGCGACCGTAGCGGAAGGCGAGACCCTGCTCGTCATCAGCAGTTGATCGTGGAGACACCTGAAGACAATCCGATCCGCAGGTTTCCCCCATTCGCCGACGCTGAGGGCGATTGCGAATGCGCAGTCGCAGGCACAAACGTCCCGGCCGGCGTCTGAGGGAATAGTGGGAGCAGTTCCGGGGGGGCCGGATCGAGGAAAAGGAAAACCGCATGTCCTGGCAAAAGGAAATCGACGAATTGCGGCGCCGGGAGGCGATGGCTGCGGCAATGGGCGGCCCTGAGGGGATAGCCCGCCAGCGCCGCCAGGGCAAGCTCACCGCGCGTGAACGAATCGCAGCTCTGGCAGACGCGGGCAGTTTTCGCGAGTTCATGGCGCTCTCAGGCGTCGGCACTTACCAAAGCGGCGAACTGACCGGCTTCACGCCGAAACCCTTCGTCAACGGCACGATCACCCTCGATGGCCGCAAGGCATTTGTCACCGCTGGCGATTTCACGGTGCGCGGGGGTTCCAGCGGAGCGCGCGGCGGCATAGGCCAGGAACTTTCGGTCACGGAGCGGGCGATCGAGTGGCAGCTGCCCTACATCCGCCTGCTCGACGCCTCCGGCGGAAGCGTGCGGTCGTTCGAGGAAATCGGCCGCACCTACCTGCCGGACGGCAACATTTGGACCATCTACGAAGTGCAGGCGCTGTCGTTGGTGCCCACAGTCTCGGCGGTGCTTGGCTCGGTGGCGGGGTTGCCGGCGATCTATGCGTGCTTGGCCCATTTCAGCGTCATGGTGAAGGACATTAGCCAGATTTTCCCGGGTGGCCCGCCGGTCGTAAAGGCAGCGCTCGGCATCGACATCACCAAGGAGGAACTCGGCGGCGATCACATCCATACGCGCGTCAGCGGGTGCATAGACAACCTCGCGGAGACCGAGGCCGACGCGTTCGCACAAATCCGCCGATTCCTCTCCTTCCTGCCGTCGAACGTGAACGAACCCGCGCCGCGCGGACCGGCGGACGATGACCCGCTTCGCGCGGAAGAAGCGCTTCTGACGATTGTGCCGCGCAACCGACGCCAGATCTACGATGCGCACAAACTGCTGAACATGGTTGTGGACCGCGGCTCGTTCTTCGAGATCGCACCACGTTACGGACGTGCGCGCATCACCGGCCTTGCACGCATCGACGGCTATCCGGTGGGCATCATGGCCAACAGTCCGCGGCATTACGGCGGTGCGACTGACGTTGCCGCGGGGTCGAAAGTGATACGGTTGATTCAGCTCTGCGACACGTTTCATCTGCCGTTGGTCTCGCTGGCGGACGAGCCTGGTTTCATGGTCGGCCCGGAGTCCGAAAAACTCGGCATCGAGCGCGCCGGCGCGCGACTGGTGGCGAGCGTGTGCATGAGCCGCATGCCCTGGATCACCATCGTCATCGGCAAGTTGTTCGGGGTCGCCGGTCAATGCCATCACCGGCCGTCGGGCATGTACCGCCGTTTCGCGTGGCCGTCAGCCACCTGGGGCTCGATGCACATTGCCGGGGGCGTGTCCGCAGCCTATCGACGCGAGATCGAGGCTGCTCCCGAGCCGGAGCAAAAGCGCCAGGAGATAGAAGCTCGGCTAGACGCGCTCGCCTCGCCCTTCCTCACCGCAGAGGCGACCGGCCAGGACATCATAGATCCCCGCGAGACCCGCGCCCGTTTGGTGGAGTTCGTCCACGACGCGCAGCGCATCCTGGCAACGCAGCTTGGGCCGCCGCCGGTTCCTTACATGCCCTGAGACGCGCGGCGTAGGCCGAATTTAGACACTCGGTGGTTTTAAAATCCTCATATCACCTGAAATGCCGCGAAGGCGGGGAAATCAAGGGAAAGAATTCGCAGGGGTGTCTTTGACCGAAACGGTTACGGGCGCAAGCTTTGCCGCGGCCGAAGTGTCACGGGCGAACAGGACGCAGGAATCGTCGCGATAGATCTGCTTCCATCCGGGTTGCGCGACGATCAGTTTGTACGCGGGGTCGTTCTTTTGCCCAACGAGGACGAAATCGTGCGGATAGTTGACCAGAATTTCCTTGCCGGCGGCTTCCCCGCTGGTGAACGGCAGGTAATCGTCAATAACCTTGGGCGGATACACGGTGTCGTAGCGCCCGTCGATGAAGACTTTGCTGGCCGGCGGCATGTGCCAGATGACGTACTCGCCCCATTGGAAGTCGGCCAGGATGTTGCCGCTCAAGCCATGTTCGTTCAGGTAAGAAATCGCGCCGACCGGATAAGGATCGCCTGCCGCCATCTTTTTCGAGAAAAGCCCGGTCAGGATCAGCAGCTCGAACGCCGCAACCGCGACCGCCAACTGAATTATCGTTGGAGAGCGGTCTTTCGCATGCGTGATCGGCAACCCCAGGCGCTTGCGACGAGCCTCGAGCGCCAGGGTGGTATGCCGCGCGAGCGGAGTAACCGTCGCGATCACCGCAAGCGGAAGATTTCTGACCGCAAGGAATGCGGCTGCGATCATCAGAGCCGCGATGGAAATCAACGCAATGTCGCCACCGCGCGGCGTCTGAATGAAGGTCACGCCGAGCGCCACGAACATCGCCAGCGCCACGATCTTGACGGCGATGCCAGCGACGCCCTCCTGTCTCCAGTGAAAAAGCAACGATTGCGGGAGCGATAGCCAATCGAGGATGGCCGTGCGCGTATGCGGGTTCCCAAGCGCATGGATGACGGCCTGCCAGGTACCGACGCCGTAGGGAGTCGCGAGCGTCGCGATCGTGGAAGCGGCGGTGATCGCCAACAGCCACATCGCGCGCCGTATCCCGCGGCGAGCCGGCAAGTCCTGAGCGAAGACCACGGCGGTGAACGTGCCCAGCGCGGCCAGCCCCATGATGAAGCCGCCATGCAGATTCGCCCATAGCGCGAGAATCGGAATCGCGAGCCACACGGGGGCGCGGCCACGGTAGTTGTAGCGGGAAAGAATCGCGAGGATGGCACTCATCAGGGCGAAGGTGAAGATCTGAGGTCGGAACTGGAGGTGGGTAGCCAGGGGCGTGCTGGCGGCGATGAGGATGGCGAACTGGACGCGCGCCGGCGATTCGGTTTCCTCCAACGCCAGCGCGAGGAAAAGGATCGTCGCAGCCGAGCAGGCGAACTTCATCAGCTTGAGTCCGACTGTGCCGAAGGCGTTGTATGTCGCGGCCATCAGGACTTCGCTCAGCCATTCATGGTTGAGCCACAGATGTCCCGGCGCCGAATACGAATACGGATCGTAAAAAATCAGGTGGCGCTGCGCGAGCACGTCCTGTCCGAATCGCACGTGACCCCATAGGTCCGGGTCCGCCAGCCGCGTGAGATCCGCAACGACGATGGCCAGGAAGATTAAGGCGGGTGAGTAATGGAAAAGTGAGACCCGCTTGAGCGGCGAGGGCGCCGCCGTTGCGAGGTTGGTCGATTCGGCAGCCGGCGCATCGGCCGGCAAGCTTGCGCTCACTGCGAAGGTCCCGCAGAGCTATACGGCTTCGCCAATCCGCTCTCCATGCTCCTCGGCGAGGACAGTATCACAACACCGGTGACGTGTAAGCCGGGATTTCCATTTAGATTTTCCGTTGCTAATTGAATGCGGAACCCACCGTGGGTTGCAGGGGTGACCCCTGCCCGCGCGCGACAACGGAGCGCGGCCTTAACATTGAGTGCAGGGGTCACCCCTGCCCGGACCGAATCCAGGAGTCGCTACGACCGAACCAACTGTCCGATCCGTCATGGACAGGTGACACACGATTTGAGATAAGCGCCGTATGAAGCCGCTCGAACGCGTACAGGTTGGTCTGATTGGTTGCGGGCGCATCGCCAGCCTGCAGGTCCTGGGCTATCGCGATCACTCGCGCGCGGAGCTGACAGCAATCTGTGACAACGACGAAGCGCTACTAGGTCAGCGACAGCAGGAGTGGCAACCAAAGAAGACCTATCGTGACTATCGCCAGCTTCTCGCCGACTCCGACGTGAACGCCGTGGAGATCCTGATACCACACCACTTGCATCGCGAGGTTGCCATCGCCGCGTTGCAAGCAGGCAAGCATGTGTCGTTGCAGAAGCCGCCGGCGTTGACGATCCGCGAACTCGACGA
>NZ_JBEKFG010000102.1:0-10491 GCF_050013435.1 Binatus sp. (SeqCode)
GTGCCATTTCATATGTGGGCGCCGGACGTTTATGAGGGCGCGCCGACTCCGGTGACCGCCTTCATGGCGGTGGGCGTGAAGCTCGCCGCGTTCGCCGCCTTTATTCGCGTCTTCATGGTCGATTTTGTGTCCGTCGGCGCGCAGTGGCAGACGGTGCTGTGGGTCGTTGCGGCGTTGACGATGACGGGCGGAAATCTGATTGCCGTCGTCCAGACCAATATCAAGCGGATGCTTGCATACTCGGCGATTGCGCACGCGGGCTATCTGTTGCTTGGCATGGCGGCGGGAGTGCGATCGGGGCCCGCGATTCTTTACTATCTTCTCGGCTATGCATTCACAAACCTCGGCGCGTTCTCAGTAGTAATCGCGCTCGAACGGCGGGGTGAAGTAGGTAATCAGATTAGTGACTTCCGCGGCCTGGCGGCGCGCCAGCCGTTGCTGGCCGGCGCAATGGCTATCTTTCTGTTGTCGCTGGCCGGGGTTCCTCCGCTGGCCGGCTTCGTTGGCAAGTTCTACATCTTCAGCGAGGCGCTGCATCAGGGATACGTGGGACTGGTAATAGTTGCTGTACTCAATAGTGTAATCTCTGCCTATTACTATTTTTATGTACTGGTCGCGATGTATATGCAGGAGGGCGGTGTCGAAGTTGAGCGCCTCAGTGCGCGGCCTGCGCTGGTGGCGGCAATCGGACTGGCGGCGCTCGCTACGATCTTGATTGGGGTTTATCCGCAGCCGTATATCGCGTCCGCCACCAACGCATTTTATTCCGCCAGCGGCGCTGCGGGAGTCCGCTCCGCCGCGCTCGAACCATAGCCCGGGTCTTTCGAGCGCTGTTACTTGCGGCGCGAGGGCTTCTTCGAAGCGGGCTTCTTTGCGGATTTCATCGGCGGCTTCGTCGCCGTCTTCGGCTTGACTTGCGCTCCCGGCTTCGGCGCCGTCGCGGCGACAACGCTGCCGGCCGTTTGGCTATTCGCGGTGCCTGCGTACGCATCGGCTTCGATCTCGATCATCATGTCGGGATTTGCCAGCCGGCGCACTTCAACGACCGTCGACGCAGGAGGCGAGTCAGCGAAGAATTCCTTGTGCGCGCGCGCCGCTTCCGCAAAACGTTCCATGTCGGTGACGAACATCCGCGTGCGAATGACGTGATGCATCGCGAGCCCCGCGCGTTCGAGCGCCACACGAATATTGTCCAGTGCCTGGCGGGCCTGCACGTACATCTGTCCCGCGCCGACGATCAGTCCACGCTCGTCGGTCGCCGTGGTGCCCGAGACGGCGACCAGGTCGCCGGCCCTCACCAGCCGCGAATAGCCAACGATCGGCTCCCACGGCGTATTGGTCGAGATTCGCGAGATCGCGCTCATCGTAATCTCCCTCCCCACCTGCGAAGCAGGATGCAGCCCCGACTATGTGCTCAGCTCTCGCGGCCGGGATAGGCCTCTTCAAGTTCCCGCGCCACCGAACGCATCGGCGGACCTACCAGCCGTCCTGAGGGCATCAGCCAGTTAAGAATTCGCGTGAGCGGGCGCATACCCGCGACCGGACGCTCCGCGCTTCGCACCATGTCGAGTTCATGCTCGATGATTCGAGAATTGTGCCGATTTGCGAGCCCGATGCCCGCGAGAATAACGCGCCGTTCTTGCACCGCTTACCTCCACCTCATCCACCCCTAAAATCTAAAGCACCAAATGAAGATCGCCAAACAATGATCGAATCATACAGATGCCTACGAAATAGTCAAAAAATATCTTGGCCTCCGGCCCCTGCGATTCGCCCCGGCAGGCGGTTAGATGCGACGCGCGACGCGCGCTTGAAGTTACGCGGCGCCTATCGTATTCTTGGCGCGTTTCGAGTTTCTGCGTTCAAGTGAGCACCGAGCAACCAAGGAGAAAGCGATGCGAAAGATCCTGCTTCTGGCACTAGTTTCGATGTTCTTCGCCACGGCTTGCAACAAACCCGAGGAGACGGCTCCCGCAGCCCCCGAGGCTGCCGCGTCTGCCGCCGCGTCCAGCGAGGCCAGCGCCGCAGGCAGCGCCGCAGCCAGTGCCGTGGCCAGCGAGGCCGCGAGTGCCGCAGCCAGCCCGGCCGCGCCGTAATTCACTTTGTTTCCTGGCGGGTTCCCGCGCGCCGTCTAGAGCCGTCGGCGCGCGGGAGACTCGCTGACCGGCGCTCCTGGCGAGGAACCCGCCGAATCCCCGACTCGGACCCTATCGGGTCCGAGCTTGAGTCTCGCCCCGCATCATTCCGGCAAATAAACTCTCAGTCTGCCCGCAGCATCGCGGCCGACTCCCGCGATCTATTGCTCTTCGTCGGGCTCCTTCTCATATCCGCTGCCCGCAGTTTCTACCGGCGGGGCTTCTTTGTGCGGTTCCGGACTCGCACCCGCTTCGGGCGCCGCGTGATGCTCTTCGCCGCGAATTATCTCGACCGCGCGATGCGCTGATTCTCCCGCAAGCTTCCTCAGTTCCTCCGATTTGCGCGCCAACTCCGCGGTCGTCCGCGACAACTCTGACCTCAGCTGCGCAGACTTCTTCGTGTACGCCGCCCTGAGCTCCGAAATTTTGGCAATCGCCTGCTGACGGGCCGCGTCGCGCTTGCTGGCGTCGCCCAGCGCCGACTTCAGGTCCTTGCCGAGCTTGCGTCCCTGCTCGCGCAGCGCCGCAATCTGCGATGCCAGCATCGTGCGGGCCTTTTGCGCCTCGCTCTTGATGCGGGCTTCGATTTTTCGCGCCCTGGTCTCGCGTTCGAGCTTGACCCGCAGCATCCTGGCGGTCTTGCGCAGCTGCTCGAGTTGCCTGAGCGCGGGATTCACAGCCTTCTTCCGTTTCGCGGTCTTTTTCTTTGTCGGCATCCGTCGCCTCCCGTTGCAAAGCGTTTTCCTGGAACCAGTTCCAGCTAAGTCCTGTTTGCAAATAAGATCAACGAGGACTCAAAGCTGAATTTCTCCGGGCTGGTTTTTCCACACGACGCTAGTGCTACGATGCGTTCGCGATGGCGACTACCGCACCCGAGCCTGCCCCTTCCTCCGAGCACTTGAAGCCGGGTCTTTCGCTCTTCGACTCCGTGACCTTGGTGGCCGGCTCGATGATCGGCTCGGGCATCTTCATCGTTTCCGCGGATATCACCCGTCAGGTCGGCAGTCCCGCCGCGCTGTTGATGGTCTGGCTGGTGGCGGGCGTGATGACGATTGCGGGTGCGCTGGCGTATGGCGAACTCGCCGCGATGATGCCGCAGGCGGGCGGGCAATACGTCTATCTGCGCGAGGCCTACGGCGGAATGTGGGCGTTCATGTTCGGATGGACGCTGCTGCTCGTCATCCAGACCGGCACGATTGCGGCCGTCGCAGTTGCGTTTGCACGATTTGCGGGCGTCATGTGGCCGGTGCTCGGCTCGAACCTCTGGATTGGCGCAGGCGGCGCCGGACTGTCGGGCGAGCGCGCGGGCGCGATCGTCGTGATCGCGGTCCTGACCGCGGCCAATCTGCGCGGCCTCAATATGGGCAAGTGGCTGCAGAACTCCTTCACCACAGCCAAAATTCTCTCGCTATGCCTGATAGTCGTGGTTGGATGCCTGATCGCGCCGAATCCGGTCGCGCTGCGCGCCAATTTCGGCAGCTCGACCGCATTCCTCGGCACCGGTTCCATGTCGATAGCCGGCGCGGGCGTATTCGGCGCCGCGATGGTAGGTGCGCTCTTTTCAGCCGACGCATGGGCGAGCGTCACCTTCGCGGCGGCCGAGGTCCGCAATCCCAGGCGCGATCTTCCTCTGGCGCTTGCCTTTGGAACCGGCGTGGTGATTGCGCTCTATATCCTCACCAACGTTGCCTACCTCTGTGAGCTGCCCGCCTCGGGAAATGCGGCCGCAGCGAGTGTAGTAGGGCGCGGAATCGCGCACGCGTCCAGCGATCGTGTGGCAGCCGCGGCGATGCAAGTCGTGTGGGGCGGCGCGGGCGCGAAGATCACCGCAATCCTGGTGATGATCTCCGGCTTTGGATGCGCCAACGGCCTGATCCTGACGGGTGCGCGCGTGATTTACGCGATGTCCCGGGACCGGGTCTTTTTCGCCGCCGCCGGACGTCTCAACCGCGCCAGCGTGCCCGCCGTCGCGCTGGTGATGCAGGGGATTTGGGCGTCGGTTCTAACCTTGTCAGGCACTTATTCCGAACTGCTGGATTACGTGATCTTCGCGCAGTTGATGTTTTACGTGCTGACGGTGTCGGCCGTGTTCGTGCTGCGCCGGCGGTTCCCGGGCGCTATCCGTCCGTACCGCGCGTGGGGCTATCCGCTGGTGCCGGCGCTCTACGCCGTCGCGGCCTCGGCCTTGATGGTCGATTTGTTGATTATGAAGCCGCGCTTCACCTGGCCGGGATTGCTGATCGCGCTGAGCGGCGTGCCGATCTATTACTGGACGACCGCCCGCTCCCGCGCAATTCGATAAGCCTCATCCCCGCGCAGGGGCTGGGGGCACATGCTCACCGGGTGGCGCCGGGAGTCGAATCATCGGTGCTGTTCTGCGTCGTGGCGATCGGCGCACCCGCCTGGGCGCAGTCCTCTCCCGACAGCTTGCCGCTGCGGAACTCGTGCGCAATCGTGGTCAGGATGTACGTGCTGCGCTCGGGCGACTGATTGCCGGCGAGTTTGAACAATTCAGCCGCGTTGTGCGCCGCTTCAGCCGCATCGTGGTCGTTCTTCGGCAACCCATAGATTTGAAATACCTTGCATAGCGATTCGATTCCGTCCCTGCGGTCGCCTTCGGTAACCGGAACGCCGGAAGTTTGAGCCGAAAACCCGTCTGCACTCGATCCGCCCGTCGCACCGCCCTTCGCACCACCGAGGCCGCGCAACATCCCACGAGCGAGAAAAAGGATCAGAAGCAACACGATTCCCGCGGCGATCGCTCGTCCCGCCCTCTGAGCGCGTGAAGTTTCGCTCCACGGGATCCACTGGAATCCGCCCTTGGCTTTTTCCTCGCCGCCGTTGCTTGGCGGCGGCGGTCCCGGCGTGTGGATCACCGGCGAGCGCATTTCCGGCTTGAACGGTTTGGGCTGCGGCGACAATCCGCGTAGCGGGGGCGAACTGCCGGGATTGCCGCTCGGCTTCGGCGGTGGCGATACGGGATTAACCGCCGGCCTCGCCAGCGGAGCCGCACAGTATCCGCAGAATGCCATGCCCTCCGCGTTATCTTTGCCGCATTGCCTGCATACAGGCATCAGATCACCCTGGCTTGGTTACCAAATCTTCCCGGAACCATTGAAAAAATGAAAAAGTGAAAAAGCCGCTAGCAATATCCCCAACCATCAGTCAGCGCATCGCGCAAGCCAAAATTGACGACTCTTTAGATATGAAAGCTACAACAGGTGCGTGCAAAGTCAATATGGCTGGCGAAAATTCACTTTGCGCCAAACCATCCGGACAATGCGAATATGTTGACAATTCCAATCCATCCCGCCGTGACATTATGATGGCGGGCGGGTCCGACGCGCCGGGCTACCCCATAATGCCAACCGTGCGTGGCAGCTCTACTGATGCGCCGTTGCCCCGAACGCCGCCTTCACCATCGGCTCGAGCTCGCCGGTCTCGTGCAGCTCGCGAATAATATCGCAGCCGCCGACGAACTTGCCGTCGATAAAAACCTGCGGAATCGTCGGCCAGTTGCTGTAACGCTTGATCGCGTCGCGCAGTTCGGGATCGCTGAGCACGTCGGCGGTCGCGAACGGCACGCCCAACTGCTCGAAAATAGCGACCGTCGCCGCCGAGAAACCGCATTGCGGCAAGCTGCGGTTGCCCTTCATGAAAATCATGACCTTGTTTTCTTTGACTGCCGATTCGATTTTTTCGATTATGTCCGCCATTCGATTTCTCTACCTCCGGTTCTGATACTGCGCCGGCGTCAACGTCTTGAGCGTGAGCGCATGCACCTGCACGCGCATCGCGTCGCCCAGCGCCTGATAGACCAGTTGATGCCGCTCGATTAGACCCTTGCCCTCGAAACTTGGGCTCACCACCAGCGCCTCGAAATGATCTCCGCCGCCAGTGTAGTCGCGCACCTCGACCCGCGCGTCAGGAATTCCCCGCGCAATCATCGCCTCGATTTCCTTCGGGTCCATCACAGAGTCGGCATCTTAGCCCGCATCCCGCTCGTGAATCCACCAGCAGCGGCCGCGCCCGCCGTGGCGGCGGCATGAAGGAAGAATCACCTGCGCGGTGGGCGGCAGGGGTGACCCCTGCACCCGCAGTGAGAAGACGCGAAAATCTGCGCAGCGCATCTTTTCGCGACTACACGATGGCGGGGGTCAGCCCTGCAGGAGAGCTGTGAATAACTGGGTATTGGTGCTGAAGCGATACGCGCTGGCGCGCGAGATCCTTCGCTGCGCTCAGGATGACGGAAAAAAAACAAGCGGCGCTCGTGTCATTCTGAGCGAAAGCTGCTGTAGCGAAGAATCTCGACGGAGGCTCCGGCGTCCGGCGTTAGTTAGGCACATCTCTCCTGCAGCGGCAGTATCAATCGAAAAGTGCGCCGAAGCTCCTTTTTCTCTCGGTTTCTCGCGCGTGAGCGAGATCCGCGCGGCGCGTCTCTCGCTCTCGGCCGTGGGAGAAAAAGACGCACCCTGCGGATTTTTCGACTAGCATTGGGTGCAGGGGTCAGCCCCTGCCGCCCACCGCGCAGGTGATTCTTCCTTATCCCGTCGACCCGTTGGCACGGCAGGCCAGGATTAACGTACGACCGAAATGTTCACGACGTGGCCGCTGCTGTCCTCGGGCTTGCCTGGCGAGCCGTGACCCTTGACGCCGTCGAGCAGTTGTTTTGCGTTTGCGGTGATCTCGCCTGGATGGCCTGCGCCTACTATTCGCGAAACTATCTTGCCGTCGGGTCCGAGGAACAGTGTCGTGGGTATCGCCTCGACTCCCATATCATCGACCAGCCGCTCGTCGGCCAGCGCGATTGGATAATCGATCCGGAACTCTTTGACAAACGGTGCGACCGCGGGCAGCCCTTCGCCCTGGATCAGGTCGCATGAGACCCCGATTACCACCAGACCGCGCGACTTGTTGTACTTCTTGTAGAGCGCGACCAGTTCGGGAATCTGCTTGCGGCACGGCCCGCACCAGGTCGCCCAGAAATCGACGATCACCGGATGGCCCCGGTAATGGCTGAGGTCGATTTGTTTGCCGTCGAGGCCGGGCGCGCTGAAATCCAGGCCCTCATCCACCGGCGACGAGTTCGCTTGCGGCGTGTCGAGCCGCAGCAGCGGCGCGGGCTTTTCGCGCGTCGTGAAGTTGACGAATGACGCCACGATCAGCGTCAGCGCGATTGCTACGCCGAGCGCGCGCAGTACTTTTTGCCTGCCGGTCATACCTGCTCGATTACCGTCGCGATACCCTGGCCGCTCCCGATACACATCGTCGCCACTCCGAGCGCTACTTCGCGCACGCGGTTCTCCTTTCGCGGCCGGCGCCGTCCGCGCGGCCGCCGATCGTTAAATAAGCCCTATATGATACTACGCCGGCGCAGTTCTGACAGCCGGTTGGAGTCGTAGCCCAGCACGCTTGCCAGCACCTCGTCGGTGCTCTCGCCCAGCCCCGCCGCGCGAGTCGAGGGGATATCGGCGTCGCCAACGCCGACGCTCTTGAGCGGCGAGCCGGGCACGATCAGGCCGTGAAAATCCGGATGGTCCGCATGCAGGATCATGTTGCGCGCCGCCAGATGCGGGTCGCGGGTGACCTCCTCGACGTTGGAGATTGGAGCGCACGGGACCGACGCGTCGGCGAGCAGGCGCAGCCAATGCTCGCGCGGCCTGGTCGCGAAGATGCGCGCCAGGAGCGTCTCGAGCTCGGCATGGTGCGCGGTGCGATCGAAGTTGGTCAGAAATCGCGGATCGTCTTTAAGTTGCGGCATCGCGATCACGTCGCAAAAGCGCAGCCAGATCGCCTCGTTGCCCGCGCCCATCACAAAGTAGTCGTCGGCGGCGCGAAACTGTTGAAACGGCGTGATCGACGGATGCCGCGTGCCGAGCCGCTCCGGAATCTTGCCCGACACCGAGTAGCGCGCCAGCGCGTCCTCGAGCATCGCCACCTGGCAATCGAGCATCGCGATATCGAGGTGATTGCCGACCCCGTCACGATCGCGCACCCGCAACGCCGACATGATCGCAATCACGCCATACAGCGCCGCCCCCAGATCGCCAACCGACACGCCGCATCGGACCGGCGCGCCGCCCGGATTGCCGGTGATACTCATGGTGCCGCCGAGCGCCTGCGCGACGATGTCATAGGCGGGCGCGGAAGTCATCGGCCCGGTCTGTCCGAAACCCGAGATCGAGCACAAAATTATTTTCGGATTGGCGGCTTTGAGTTGCGAATAGCCGAGCTTGAAACGATCCATCGTGCCCGGCGAGAAATTTTCGACAACTATATCCGATTTTGCCGCCAGCTCGATAAAGATCGCGGCGCCCTCTTCGAACCGCAAGTCGAGCGTGACGCTGCGCTTGCCGCGATTGACGCTGTAGAAGTAGGCCGAGTCGCCCGACGGCATCATCGGCGCAAAGCTACGCGAGTCGTCGCCGCTGCCCGGCATCTCAATTTTGATTACCTCGGCGCCGAGGTCCGCCAGATTCATTGTGCAGAACGGACCGGCCAACACGCGCGTCAGGTCCAGCACGCGGACACCGCGCAGCGGCTTTTGATCGATCATCGATGGTTATCCTTGCGCAAGGCCTGCCGGGTCTCGCTGAATGCTAAAGCTATGCTCTGAGTCGAGCGGCGGTTTCCCGTGCGGCCGTGCTCGACGCATCGTAGCCGACTCAATCAACCGAGAGAATCTTTTCAACTAAAGTTCCGAAGGCGAAAACCGGGCCGTCCCGGGGCGATCGAACCACGGCCGGCAGTCTGCCTTTTGATTTAGCTGTTACCGGCCACTAGTCTTTCATCGATCGATTTAATTAAAGGCGGGCGACAAAGGATCAAGAACATGGCGAATGAAATCGTTTTGTACGAAACTCGATACCCGGCCGCGATAATCACGCTCAACAACCCGGACCATCGCAACGCCATGAGTTCCGCGATGATCGACGGTCTGATGGCCGCGATTGCGCGCGCCGAAGAGGATCGGCGCGTGCGCGCGCTGGTCTTCACCGGTACCGGGTCCGCATTTTCAGCCGGGATGGACCTCGGCGAGCTGCGCACAATCCTCGACCAGCTACGCATCGACGATTCCGGAAAGGTCTGGGAGGGCGCACTTCGCGGCGAGGCGTTGATCGAGCGCGTATATCGCCTGGGCAAGCCTTCCATAGCCGCCGTCAATGGAATCGCGGTTGGCAACGGCGCCGGCTTCCTGAGTGCCTGCGATTTGGCCGTCGCCGCCGATAACGCAAGAATTGGCTACACCGAAATGAAGCATGGGATTCAGGCGGGGATGGTAATCCTGCATCTGATGCGATTGGTGGGCGAACGCGTCGCGAGATATCTGCTGCTCACCGGCGAACTGGTGACCGCCGATCAGGCGATGGTTCTCGGACTGATTAATAAGGTCGTGCCCCCTGGACAGCTGATGGACTCCGCGCTTGCATGGGCAGATGCGATCGCGATGAATGCGCCGAAAGCGGAAGCTACTACCAAGTCATTGATGTGTAAATTCTCCGGTCAGGCGATAGCCATGAGCATGACCGAATACACCGCAGCGCCCCACATCAGCGACGAAACCCGTTCGGGGCTCGAGTCCTTTTTTGATAAGAAACCGGTGCCCTGGTCGTTCAAGCCGTCATGATTTCTGATAGAGGCCAGCGCCGGCCAGTACCAGGCCGACGATGATCGCCGCGCCGCTGACAATTGGCGGCACGCTGTGCGAAGTCGGCTCGTTGGCCTGAATCTTCAAGTCGCCAAGTGAGACGACGTTCGTGGTCTCATTGGTCGTGAACCGGGGTATCGCGAGGCCCAACACTCCGAGCAGGGCGATAATCACACCGACGATTACGATTGGCTTCATTTGTCTATAATCCCGCGGATTTGAGCGCCGCCGGAGGCCTCTTGATTGCGTGAATCGCGATCCCGATTAGCAGGATGGCGACGCCCGCGATTCCGAACGCCTGCCACAGCGGTAGCCATTCATGAAGCAGCAATATCGCAGCGCAAACAATACATACCGCGCCGCAAAACATCACTGCGGTCACTGTTAGAGTAGCTATTGCATTGGCTATTTGCGTCTCCAGTGCCGCGCCCACGCTGGTCTGGAGCATGTGGACCTCGGACTGAAGGATGCGCGTTACGTCGTCCACCGCCCTGCTCACCAGCGTCGGCCAATCCTGGAAGGTCTCCGGGGCGCCGTTGGCGGTGTTAGGTTGTTTCTCTGACATAGGATCAGCCGTGCATCGCGGGTTCGCGACGCTTCAACTCTGGTCGTTTGGCTCGTGTTTGGAGATTGCCCAGCCGAGCAATGCGGCGATCACGACCGGACCCGCGCCGCGGTTGTTGACGATCGAGCCGAACAGAAAGCCCA
>NZ_JBEKFG010000103.1:0-10478 GCF_050013435.1 Binatus sp. (SeqCode)
CCTGGGCGACGACGTCATTCACCGTCGAGGCGCTGGTGTTGTCCATTCCGTCGGTGACGACGAGCAGCGCTTTTTTGTCGTAGCGGCCTCGTTGCACCATCTGCAACCCCTGCATGATCGCGTCGAACAAAGCGGTCTGCCCGTAGGCGTGCAGCAATGAGAGGCGGCGCATCACGAGATCGTGATTGGTCGTAAACGGCTGGAGCAGGAACGGGTGGCTGGAAAACGCGAACAGAAACACGTCGTCCTTGTCATTGAGATTGTTCAGAAACTGCGAGATCGCGGCGCGCGCCTGCGGAATTTTGGGCGTCATGCTGCCCGAAGTGTCCACCAGGATGCCGACCGAGACCGGAGTGTTCAGGTCTTGACGAAAGAATTCTATCGGGCGCTGCTGCCCGTCCATGTAGAGTTTGAAATCTTCCTTTTGCAGCCCGGTGATGTAGCTGCCGCTCGGTTCGGTCACTGTCACCGTGACCTGTTCGTAACCCGGCTGCTGGCGCAACTCGCGCATCGGCAGCACCAGCTCCTGGCCGGCTTGCGGAACCTGCGGCGGGATGTTGAGCGAGTCGCCGCCCTGTTTCGCCGGCATCGACGGCAGCTCGAGCGTCGAGGTTTCCTTGCCCTGACCGCCGGGCATCACCATCGGCGCAGGAATCGACGATCCCTGCTGCGCCGCGGCGGGCACGGCTGTGCCAATCACGATCGCCAGCGCCATCACCGCGGCCGTAACCGCGGAAATCAAGCTGCCTGCTATGCCCGGAATTGTTGTCGTTGTCATCGCGATGCCAGCGCTCCGCCGCAGGGGCGCGCGTTCATATGTAATGATCCTATTTGCTCCTGCGTTGGGCAAGCCAGTCAGTTCTTCCGGGCTCTTGCATTCCCAATGCTTCCACCTCTTGGACGAATTCGCGCAGGCAAAGTTTCAAGGCGGCCGCGCAATCCAGCCGGTACCAGCCCTATTTCGCGTTCTGATTTCGTCGTAACCTGACAAGCCTGCCGTGGGCCAGGGCGGCCGGCTTAGACCCTGCCCGACCAAGGAGGAATGATGAAGTTCGGAATTTTCATCGCCCCGTTCCACCGCGTCGGCGAAAACCCGACGCTCTGCTTCGAACGCGACCTGCAGCTGATCGAGTGGCTCGACGCGCTCGGCTACGAAGAGGCGTTCATCGGCGAGCATCATTCGTCGGGATGGGAAATAATCCCGTCGCCCGAAATCTTCATGGCGGTCGCCGCGACGCGCACCCGGCGGATCATGCTCGGCTCCGGCGTCGTCAGCATCCCGTATCATCACCCCTTCAACGTCGCCAACCGTTTCGCCCTGCTCGATCATCTGACCCATGGCCGCGTGATGCTGGGATGCGGTCCGGGCGCGCTGGCCGCCGACGCGCACATGCTCGGCATCGACTCGACAACTCAGCGCAAGCGGATGGTCGAGGGCGTCAGCGCAATCCTTCGCCTGTTCACTGAAGAGGGCAAGATTTCGATCGACGGCTCGTACTTCAAGCTCGTCGATGCGCACCTGCAGGTGAAGCCGTTTCAGCAGCCGCACTTGCCGATCTTCGTCGCGAGCACGGTGTCGCCGTCGGGGATGGTGGCGGCGGGACAGCTCGGCTGCGGCGTGCTGTCGGTCGCCTCGTACGCGCCGCGCGGTCTGGACGATCTGATGAAGCGCTGGGCGATGGCGGAAGAGTCGGCGGCTGAAAATGGCAAGACTGTTGACCGCAGGAATTGGCGGATGGTCTTCCCGATTCACCTCGCCGAGACGCGACAGGAGGCGATGGACGATATTCGCGACGGCGCCAACTCGTGGATTCGCGACTACTTTATCGACACGCTCGGTGCGCGTCTCCAGTTCGAGGAATATCCGAATCAGCCGGCCGAGGAGCTGACGATCGATCGGATGATTGGGCGCGGCGGCGCGATCATTGGAACGCCCGACGATGCGATCGCGAAGATCAAGGAACTGCAGCAGGCAACCGGCGGCTTCGGCGGCATCCTGGGACTCGCGCACGAATGGACCACGCGCGAAAAGACGCTTCGCTCCTACGAGCTGTTCGCGCGTTACGTCGCGCCGCAGTTCCAGGGTCAGGTCGCGCATCAGATCAAATACTCCAACGACTGGGCGCGCGAGAATCGCGATCTGATGTTCGGCAAGACGGTGGCAGGAATCGTAACCGCGATGCAGGACTACGCGCAGCACAAAGTCGAGAAGGGCGAGCCGGTGCCGGAAATGCTGACGCAGCCGCTGACCCGCGTCCGCCCGTAGCCGGTTGTTAAAGGACAATCGTTGCCTGTCGGTTTCGGTTTCAAGCGTTTCAACACCTGCGTTAATACAGGCTTCTTGCTTGCGACCCTCTATCCCGGATGCCAAGTGTGATCTACGATCGGCCTTGGCGCCGCAGACCGGTCAACTTTGGGTCACAAGAGGTCGCGCAAGAATGCCTTCTGACAGTCAAAATCGAGGTGTCAACAGGACCAAGCCAGACCGCTGGAAGGCTGATATTCTTCAGTCGGTCGATATGTACAACGATTGGTTTCTGAAGTTCGCGCCCGCCGCCTATCGCGAAACACGCATCAAGACGACCAAGGACGTCGAGTCGACCCTCATTAAAACTAAAAATCTAACGGTTGTGAGTGCGGCTGTATTGAAGCTGGAGCCAAGCGTCCTGCCTACGTTGCGTATGGCTACCTGCCCGCCGCTGGCGGTCGACAGGTTGATCGGCCTCGCAGGCGTATCGCGCAATCTAGTCGGCTGCATGGAGAAAGGAACGATCCCGTTGCGCATGAATGCAGCATCGCTTGAAAAGGATCTCAATAAGATTGGCGCCATCGTTGAGCGGATGGCCGATCCGGATATTTTTGTATGGCGCGGCCGCAGAGCGGCCGCGACGGAGCCTGAGATGCACCGCGCCGCTACCATCGTCGCTGATCGTCTGTGCGGATCTATCGCAAATCCAATTATCCGCAATGCCCAGGAGAAGCGTCAGCTTGCGGCAATAGGGGCTTGGCTACAAGCGCGCGGCTATAGTGCTCTCCCACCGAAAACTAAATTCGACGCTATGCCGCCTGGCACGTTCGGCTTCCGTCTGAACGTGCCGGTTAAGCGTGAAGGTCCTGCGCCGACGATCAACATTCCGATCGACACCGTTGTCATGCCAAAAGGGCCGGAGCCGGCGAACTGCCCTTGCTCATCGAGGCGAAATCGGCAGGCGACTTCACCAACGTGAACAAGCGCCGCAAGGAAGAGGCCGCCAAAGTGAGTCAGCTGCGTGTCGCCTATGGCGCGAAGGTTCGCTTCATCCTGTTTCTGTGCGGATACTTCGATAGCGGCTATCTTGGATACGAGGCGGCTGAAGGCATTGATTGGGTGTGGGAACATCGGATCGATGAACTCGCCAAGTTCGGGTTGTAGGAATGGATGCGCTGTCGGCAATAGAAGCACGCCGGGTTGCCCTCCAGGACGAGCTAGACGGTCGCAAGACACAGAAGGAGCGCAACCGGCTGGGCCAGTTCGCGACACCGACGCTTCTTGCTTCTGATTTGCTGGCGCACGCGCGCACGCTGGTGCCGGAGGACGCGCCAGTGCGGTTCCTAGATCCCGCAATCGGCACCGGCTCTTTCTACACGGCGCTGCTGCGCCACTTCGCGGCGGAGCGGCTAAAGGCCGCGGTAGGGGTCGAAATTGATCCTCATTATGGCAATCCCGCGCGCGAACTCTGGCTCGATCGCGGTCTCAAAATCGAACTTGACGACTTTACGGCGATGAAACCGCCCATCCCAGCGGAACGCTTCAACCTCATTGTCTGTAATCCGCCCTATGTCCGGCATCATCACATGGGAGCGGATGAAAAGGGACGGCTGCAGGCCGCTACGACTGCCGCATCCGGCGTCCGCATGGCAGGCCTGGCCGGGCTGTATTGTTATTTCCTCGGGTTGGCACATGCGTGGCTGGCAGATGACGGAATTGCAGGATGGTTGATCCCCAGCGAATTCATGGACGTTAACTATGGCGGGCCAGTGAAGCGCTACCTGCTCAATAAAGTTGAGTTGCTGCGCATTCATCGGTTCGACCCAAGCGATCTGCAATTCGGAGATGCGCTTGTGTCTTCGGCGGTGGTCTGGTTTCGCAAACGGCGTGCGGAATCCGGGCACCAAGTGGCATTGAGTTATGGGGGGACGCTCTCGCGGCCGACTCATTCGCGGCTTGTGCCTGCCTCGGCTCTGCAAAATCAGCGCAAATGGACGGGTTTGGCGACGGCCGGAATGAAGGACACTGGCGAAGGACTTCGGCTCGCGGACTTCTTCTCTATAAAGCGTGGCCTCGCCACTGGCCATAACAGATTTTTCATTTTGTCGCGCGCAGAGATCGAAGAGCACGGGCTGCCACTTGAATTTTTCAAGCCGATCTTGCCGGGGCCGCGTCATCTTCCTTCAGACGTAATCGAAGCCGAAGCAGACGGAGCGCCTCGGATTGAACGGCAACAGTTCATCCTCGATTGTCGGCTGCCGGAAGATAAGGTGCGCGGGCGATTCCCGAAGCTCTGGGCATATCTGAAAACGGGCAAGCCAAAGGTGTCCGATACTTATTTGTGCAGCCGTCGAAATCCCTGGTATTCGCAGGAAACCCGTCCGCCAGCGCCCTTCGTTTGTACCTACATGGGGCGGGGCCTCGCCAAGCGAGAAAAGCCTTTTCGTTTCATTCTCAATCGTTCGCAGGCGACAGCGGCAAATGTGTATCTGATGCTCTACCCAATTCCGGCACTGGCGAAAGCGCTTGAGGGCGCTCCGCAACTAGCGCGCCAAATTTGGGAGTTCCTGGATTCGATCCCGTCTGCGACCCTTCTCGGAGAGGGCCGGGTCTATGGAGGCGGGCTCTACAAGATGGAGCCGAAGGAGCTCGCGAACGTGCCTGCGGATGCAATCGCAGCGCTACTGCCGGCGACTGAGGGACAGCCCGCGAAGCAACGCGAAATGTTTCCGAAACGGGCTCTATAGAATTGGGAGAGGCTTCCGGACCGCGGCGGAGTTTGGATAATTTGCACGCTCGGTGCTACTCACAATGCTACCCAGCACCGACGGGAGCATATCGATGGACGCTCACGCTGAAATCTGTCGCGCGATCGATACCTACCGCGACAAAGCGGTCGCGCTCAGCCACGAAATCCACGAGCATCCCGAGCTCAAGTTCCAGGAGCATTTCGCCGCCGGCCTGCTGACCAAAGCCGCCACCGAATTGGGTCTCGAGGTCGAGCGCGAGGCCGGCGGACTCAAGACCGCGTTTCGCGCCGAGTTCGGCGCCAGCGGTCCCACGGTCGCAATCCTCGCCGAATACGACGCCCTGCCCAATGGCCATTCATGCGGCCACAACCTGATCGCCGGCGCCGCGCTCAGCGCCGTCGCGGGTTTGAAGAGCATCGCGAGCCAACTGCCGGGACGAGTCGTTTTTCTCGGCACCCCGGCCGAGGAAGGCGGCGGTGGAAAGATAATCCTGATCAATAACGGCGCGTTGCGGGGCGTCGATGCGGCCATGATGGCGCATCCCACCGACGCCGAATTCTGCACGATGCCCGCGCTCGCCACGCTCCATCTCAAGCTGACTTTTCATGGTCGCGGCGCGCACGCGGCCATGGCGCCATGGGACGGCTCGAGCGCGTTGGCCGCAGTGATCCAGACCTTTCAGAGCGTCGATGCGATGCGACTGCACCTGCGCGACGGCTCGCGCATCCACGGCATCATCACCGACGGCGGCCGCGCGGTTAATATCATCCCGGAGCGCACCGAGTGCCTGTTTTTGGCGCGCGCCAGGACCAGCCGCTACGCCAATGAAATCGGCGCGCGGGTGATCAGATGCGCCGAGGGCGCCGCGATGGCGACCGGAACGCGCGTCGAGCATGTTGTCGAAGGCGGTTACAAGAATATGATCAACAATCTCAGCATGGCGCATCGTTACGCCGCGCATAGCGAGGCGCTCGGCGCAAAATCTATCGAAGCCCCGGCAGGCACGCCCACCGGCAGCACCGACATGGGCGACGTCAGTCATGTGATGCCGGCGATTCATCCGTCGTTCGCGATCTCGCGTCACGGCGAGGGCAATTGCCACGAAGACGCGTTCGTCGCGCACGCAGACTCAGAGCGCGGCTACGATGCGATGATTCGGGTGGCGAAGGCGATGGCGATGACCGCGTACGATTTGCTCGCGCAGCCCGAATTGCTGGCGTCGGCAAAAAAGGAATTCGAAGCGCGCAAAGAGAGCTGAAGCGAGCGAGCGCGGCGCTAGTGGCAGCCGCATCCACCCCCGCCGCATCCGCCACCACCGCATCCACCGCCGCTCGCCGCGCCGGAATTGGCCATCGCGTACGCGGCCGCGGCGGCGCCGTCGCCATTGCTGCCGCGCGCCGCGAAGGTCGACATCTCGCGCTTCAGCTTCGAGCCGTGACAGAGCGGGCACTGCGCGCCGCCGTCACCGGGGCGCACGAGCGCCTCGAACGAGTGGTCGCACTTGGCGCATCGGTATTCGTAAATGGGCATCTCTTTCTCTACTCGCCGGGTGGCTGGGCGTATTCAACCAGGACGCCGCGGGTGGCCTTGGGATGCAGGAAGCAGATCATTCCCGCCAGGCCGCGACGCGGCTTCTGATCGATTAGCTGGATTCCTTTGCCGCGCGCGGCTTCGAGCTCACGGGCGACGTCGTCGGTCTCGAAGCATACGTGATGCAAGCCGCCGCCGTGGCGCGCGAGGAACTTGCCCACGGCATTGCCGGCGTTGAGCGGTTCGAGCAGTTCGATCTCGCTCTCGCCGGCTTTGAGCAACGCGGCCCGGACGCCCTGCTCTTCAATCGTGGCGCTCGTGGTGAAATGCAGGCCGAGCGTGTCGCGCCAGAATCTCAAGCCCGCGTCGAGACTCGGCACGACGACGCCGACGTGATGAATCTTTTTGAGCATCGCCGCGCTACTTCCGGTTATCCAGGCATATCTTGCGCTGCAGCGCGTCCCACGAAGTCTTCATCTCGGGCGAGCCCAGGGTGGGATGTTCGGCGCGGGTCTGCGCCAGCTTGCTGCATGCGCCCTGGGTATTGCCTTGCTCGTTGTAGATAGCCGCGATGTTGTATTTCGCCTCGTACCACAGGATGTCGGACTCGGCCGCCGTGCTCTCGACGGTGGTCCACAGCGTCACCGCGTCCTTCCAGTCCTTCTTGGCTTGCGCGATACGGGCGAGTCCGGCGTTCGCATCGGGCGATGCGGGGTCGGCCTTCACGACCTCCTGATAAACCTTTTCCGCTTCTTCTTCATGGTCGGTAGCTTGCAGCGCCTGGCCGTAAATAGACAGCGTACCGGTCAGATTTTTGACCGGGATTTTGCCCGACGCCACCATGTCCGCGAAAAATTTGTACGCAGTGGCGGTCAGCATCGCGTTTTTCTTGTATGCCGTCTCCTTGTTATTTGCCTTGGCTTCCTGCGCCGCCTTCCAGAAGTCGATTCCGAGTTCCTTGATGAAATCGCCCTTGGCGATGTTGCCCTTGCTGCGTTCGACGATTGCGGCGACGTCGGTGTTGACATCGTCGTACTTGCCGAGATGATCGAGCGCCGTGATGCGCCATTCGGCCACATCCTGGAACTTCGCATTCATGCTCGGGAATTGCGATTCGTATCCGTTAAGCAGCGTTGCGACCTGCGCGTAGTCAACTTTATCCGGGTCTTCTTCGAGGATCGAAGCAAGCATGTAGATCGCTTCGCCGCGAATCTCATGAACCGTTTTCTTGCCCGTCCCGGAGGCGGTACGCTCCGCCTCGGGACCCATCTTGATTGCCTCGTTGATGTTTTCGAGCGTCAGCTTTCTGACCGACTCGGTATCGATCTTGGGCCCCTTGTTATCCTTGGCGCTGGCGCCCTGGAGCTGGGCGTAGTAGCACTCGGCGGCCTTGAACTTGGCGGTGAAGGTGAATTCGGGGTCGCCCTTGACCTGGGAGTACAACTCGGCGGCCTCGACGTATTTATTCTGCTGCTGCAGGAGACCGGCGAGTTGCACGCGCATCTCGGCAATGTGCTCGCCGTTGGGATATTTCTGCACGTAGTCCTGCGCGGCCTTCACCCACAGATCTTCGAGCGCCTTATCCTTCGAACCGCCCTGCTCCCATCGGCTATGCGCGAGGCTGAATCTCACGTACTCGGCCCATTGCGCGTCGCCGCCGCCGCCCGACGCGATCTTGCTCAGCATCGCCTCGACCTGGTCGTAGCGCTTCTCGCGCAGATAGATGTCGATGGCGAACTTGTAGGCCTTGGGATATTTTCCGCTGGCGCCCGCCTCGACATAGTACTTGGCCGCGTTGGCCTCATCCTTGCGCGAGAGCAAGACGGCGGCGAGCAGCCATTTCTCGAACGGATCGTTCGAGCTGCCGAATTCCTCGACTGCGTTGTTTGGAAATTTGGACGCCGCCGCTACATCGATCGCCCATCCTTCCTTGTCGTTTTCCTTGGTCTTCATCGCGTCGATGATCTGCTTGTGATAGGCGGCCTTCTTGGCCGGGTCGCTGGTGGCCCGTTCGGCGCTGAACAGGGTCTGCAACTGAAGCATGAGCTCGCCGCCTCCGCCTTTCCCGCCTCCGCTAGGCGGGAGCAGCTTCGCGGCCTCCTCGGCCTTGCCCATCTTGGCGTAAGTGGTGGAGAGTCCCTCGCGCGCCGCTGCGTATTGCTGCGTGCCGCTGCCGTCATCCATGATTTTCTTGAAGTCGGCGATCGCGTGGTCGTATTCGGCGTGATCGAACTTGCCCAACTCGCGTTCGCAGTAGGCGCGGCCGAGGGTATTTTCGCGTATCAGGTTGGGATCGGGCATCGCCAGCGTGCTGGCGGTGAAGCCGTCGATCGCCTCATTGAGCAGTTTCTTCGATTGGTCGGCGTTATCGTCGAACAGAGTGGTCGCAGCCGTGAAGCGCAGCCATGCAAGCGGATATGCGGCTTTCAATGCCAACTGTTCGGGCTGGTCGTAGTCGCATTGCCCGCCGTTGTCGATCTGCGCGATACAATCATCTTTCTTCTTCGAATAGACCGTCTGCATCCGATCGAGCATCGAATCGAGCTGATGGTAGAGCGGTATCAGCGCGCCCTTGTCCACCTTGCCGCTCGAAGTGACCTTGGCAAAAGTTCCCTCGGCGTTGTCGAGCTTGGCTATCACCTGGTCGGCAGTCGATGCGTTGGCCTCGGCGGACGACATCTGGCCCGAGAGGCTCGAAAGCTCGCTCGCAAGGTCTCCGGCACTTTGCGCGGAGGCGACGGCGGCGGTGAAGGCGAGCGTAAAAAATGCGGTTAGCATCACCATCAGGCGACGCGAAAAGAGCACACGGTTCATTTTTGTAATCCCCAAAATACTGTTCCCCGGAAAATTGTGGCCTTAGATAAGAATAACGCAGCGACAACGTCAAGCGAGTCTGAATACTTGCGCAACCTGTGGGACGCTGGCAAGCGAACAAATTCGGGCGGTGCGGGCCGCAATCGACGGTGCGGCCTGCTGATTTCCGCGATCGATCAGGACCGCAGCCATCCCGATGGCCGCCGCAGGGGCGAAATCGAGATGCTCCGAGTCGCCGATATGCATCGCCTCATGCGGCGGCGCGCCGGCGCGTGAAAGGGCCGCCTGGTACACCTCGCGCCGCGGCTTGGCATAGCCGGCTTCGGAGGAAATCGTGATCGAATCGAAGTAACGGGTCAGGTCGAGGCCGTCGAGAATCCGATACAAGCGGTAATCGAAGTTCGAGATCACGCCCAGTTTGAGTCCATCGTTCTTTAGACGTTGCAGCATCGGCGCCGCTTCAAGATCCGCAATCCAGCTATCGGGATCGGCGAAATGGGCAAACAGCGCGTCGAAGTAAGCGTCGAAGCCGGACCATGCACCCATCGGCGCGAACGTCTCGCCCACCCGCCGCCGCCACCATTCCCGCTCCAGGCGTCGAAGCTCGCCGGGCGCATGTCCGGGTCCGAAGGCCAGACCGGGCGCCGCACCGAAAGCACGGCGAAAACCGGCGGCGACGGTGTCCTCGGAGGCGTCGAGGCCGAATTGCCGCGCGAGGCGGGCGTAGGTGCGTCCGACAGGCTCGCGCGGCTCGAACAGCGTGCCTGCGGCGTCGAAGAATGCGGCAAGGATCATGCGAATCAATTCATTGTAGCATTATTGAATGTGAAACCCTTGAAGGAAGAATCACCTGCGCGGTGGGCGGCAGGGCTGAGCCCTGCACCGCAGTGAGAAGACGCGAAAATCTGCGCAGCGCATCTTTTCGCGACTACGCGATAGAAGGGACCGCGCCCGCCAACGGCGGGCGGCCTTAACATTGGGTGCAGGGGTCACCCCCTGCCAGGGGTCACCCCTGCCGCCCACCGCGCAGGTGATTCTTCCTTCAAGGGTTTCACATTCAATAATGCTACAATGAATTGATTCGCATGATCCTTGCCGCATTCTTCGACGCCGCAGGCACGCTGTTCGAGCCGCGC
>NZ_JBEKFG010000104.1:0-10253 GCF_050013435.1 Binatus sp. (SeqCode)
CGATAAGCCGGTAGTGGCTTGCATAGCCCGGCACGCCCAGGCGGTGAATGACGGTCGCAACTCCCGGCGATACCGCGACCATCAGCAGCGGAAACACGACCGCCAAAGCGAGCAACCGGACGGCAGCCTGGCGAGACACCGTGAGGCGCGGCGACGACAGCAGCACCACCGGCAGCAAAGTCATCCCGGACATGGTCCAGAGCGCGCCGACTCTGACCTGCAGCAATATTCCGGTGAGCACGGCAAGAAGGAACGGCGCAGCGAATGCGACTACGATCATCCGACGTTCCGCTTCGGCCGGCCACAACGTATCTTTGAGTGCCGTCATGCCGGGTCGTGCGGCGATCAAGGTGAAAGCGATCGGCGCGGCGATGTAGCCGAGCGCGCTGACGATGAAGATGAAACCTGATCCAATTGCGTTCGCGAACGTCGACGGATGCACCGCAAGTGCATAATGGAAGGGCGCGAAATTGTGAGCTACGACCCAGACGACGTGCGGTGCAAATAACAAGGTAAAGACGGCGACCGTCACCCAGGGCGCCGGAGAACGCAGATAGGCGCCGCGGCGTGAATCGGTCACCGCGGCAATGGCAAGTCCGGCGAGCAGAAAAATCGACCAATATTTGCCCAGCATTGCTGCTGCGGCGCCCGCTCCGGCGAGCACGGCCCATCCGGCCCGGCGCGTGTCGAAGGAGCGCAGGAAAAACCACGTCGTCAACGCCCAGAATGGAATCAACACAGCGTTGGCGTTGAACCTCAGCGCGTGAAAATTGTAGAACGGCACGAAGGTCAGCAGTACGAGGCCGACCACGCGCTTCTCGACGGTTAGGTAGCGTGCCGAAATGCGCCAGGCGATCCACAGCGCCACCGTCGCCGAAATCACCGCGAACAGATAATACGTCCAGGGCCTGGTTGGCATCACGCTGAACCAGGCACGCACCAGCCATGCCCCTAGCGGTGGGTGTTTCGGCGTCCCGAGAGTGACCTGGTGCGACCAGGCGAAATCTCGCCCATGTCGAAGTGAACGTCTTGGCTGCTATTGGAAATCACGGCGTAAAGCCACCAGGCGGCGGCATACCCGCAAAGCAGAAGTGCCATGGCGCTCTCGCGGCGCGCCGGATCGATCACGGCATCGAACAGTCGTTCGAGGCGATTGTCTACGGCTCTGACAAGATCAGTCGTATTCATAGGCGCGACGGCACGGGGCGCTCTGGTTTGTAGCGCTTGGATTGGCCAATGGCTCCGCCGTGCCTTCGATGTATACCGCGCTTGGCCGCTGCCAAAATCGCGGCGAGCTTCCGGTGCTTCGGCATGACAGACACCCTCGACGCAAACCAGAGTAGCACAACTATCCAGCGCGCGCGCCGCATGGGCGGCGGCCAAACTGCTGACCCGCGACGAGGCGCGGGCGGCTGGCGTTCAACTTCGCCAAGCTGCCGGAGCTGCTGCGGCGGTAAGCCCAGCCGACACCCTACCTCCCTAGGTACAGGCCGCCGACCGTCGTAGCGGCGTCCGCACCAGCAGGCCCCGCCAAAGTCGGAATACCCCTGAGTTCCTCCAGGGCGCTGTCCAACATTGCGAAAGTTTCAGTCTGTGACAGCACTCCTTTGTGCTCAAGCGTGCGCAATAAATGCTTGAGCGCGATCATCAAGCCGTATGCGCGACCATCTTCGATCATTGTTTATCGATCCTTCCTGCCAACCGTAACCTTAATCTCAAACCGCAATGGAATGTTGGGAAGTGGCGTGCTCCGGGTTTTGTGGGGCAGCGGCGCTTGAGTTGCAAGTAGCGACTGCCTGCCCTGGGCCCCAAGCGTTGCGCTCCCATTCGCCAGCCGCGCTTGGGGTTCCTGCTTTTGCGAAGCCCAACGCACTCTTCGTGCCGCCCATCGGCAACGATCTGTTTACATTGGTACGACAAGGTTGGGCCTTTGTAGCGCGACCCGCGAAGGAGAACACATGAAGACAGAATTAAAGTCACTAGACGCGTTCGAAGGCAACATTCGCACCATGGTACGTGACCTCAGATCACCCAGTTCAGCTGGGCTTTGCGACGACATCCTCGCTGCTGCAGCAACCTCCATCGAAGATATTGAGAAGCTGATCGAGGAACTGCAGATCGCGCGTGACTATCTCAAAGCTGAAGGCGACCGCGTGCACCGGCTAACGACCCGGTATGCGCACCTTACTCAGACCGCATCGGCCTCAGTCAAGATTATCTCCGAGAGTCTAGGCAAATGGCACGTACAGGACTCGTCCGACAAAATCCATGCGGCGAGTAGCGAGGCGGTGTCCCCGGGCATAGTTCCTGGCGTCCAAGTGCTCCCAGAGGCGAACCAACGGTAGCAATGGCGTCCCGGCGGCTAGAGTCGGCATCGTTGGTAGCGTTGCGCGGGGCGAGCATTGCCGCCGGGTAACCGCGCCGTAACCATGACCTCAAAGCACAGTGGAATGTTTGGTAGTGGTGTGCTCCGATTCTTGCCAGAGGCAAACCTCACTCCACGTCAATCTGCGACCCACTTGCCTCTGGGCCCCAAGCGCTGGCGCTCCCATCGCCGCGGCGCTTGGGGTTCCTGTTTGCGTAGCGGGGCGAGCATGCCGCCGGCCCCGCGCTTGGTCGGTCTAGGCTACGCGGAGCATTTCGCCGCGGTAGAATTTGATTTGGTCGGCAAGTTCCGTGACGAAGCCGATCGCAAGAGCATCAACTTTTGGTTCGCCGTTCGCGTATTTTCCAGCTGGGCCGGCTTTTATCATGTCGGCGACGATATACGCGATCAGCGATGCTCCAATGTTGTATTTTAGAAAACCCACCGCGAGGCGAGCCCAATCACGTCCTTGCGCAAAGTCTTCCTGATACTTGCCAGACGGCTTAACGGACCAAAAGCGGTGACCATTCCCACCGCGTTTGCCCGGCCGCACGAAGGGTAATGCCACGAACTTTGAGTCATAGTGCTTATCGACTTTGCCGGTTAAGGTCACCGCAGCGGGATGGTGGAATAGGTCGTTGCCCGATAGATACTGCGCTGATTTTGCGGACTTCCCTTTGGTTCGCTTGCTCGTGGCGGTCATGACCGCACCGCCATCGCTTGCAGGGTTTTCGCAAGGTTCTTATGCAAAATCACTTCCCATGGAAGTTTGTGCCTGTCTATCCACGCTTCGCCGTCCGGCCAGCCAGCGCCATCATAATTTGTCACAAACTCCGCAGCGTAGGCGAGAATGGCCGCGACACCTCCAATCGTCGTGGGAGAGATGTTGACTAAAGCGGCGTCGAGGCTCTCACAGAGCCTATCGAATTCTTGGGCCGCCTCTTCGTTGCCTTCGCTCGCCATGGACCAAGCGCGCCGGTGTTTCTCGATCGCCGCAAGGATCGGATCAGGTTCGGGCGGAATTACGCCGGCCGGGAATGCTAGCGCCGGGCCGGCTGCTGCCCCGGCCAGGATGGCGCGGCGGCTAAGATTGGCATGTGACATTGCTTCGTCTCCTTGTGCTGTGGGTGAATGCCACGCCAAGGCGGGAAGCCGTACAGATTCGTGGTAATTGAGGAATCGGTCATCGTCAGCCCGCCTATGGCTACGGTGGCAAGTGGTGGCGGGTCGCTAGTAACGGCCCGCCACTGCGCATTATGATAGGGCCCAAGTTAACCGAGCGTCAACTGCCTGGGGGAAGCCCCGGAAAATATGAGCTGCTGGCGCATGCGCGGCCGTCGCGCATCGGGCCGCTCTCTTGTCGTTTGCCTTCTCGAAAGTGTGAGGCAACAAAGATCAGCCACAACGTTCGCAAAACTTTCCGCATGGTTATTTGCCCGGCGCCCGTCTCAGCCCTCTTCGGAGGCGGCAACAGCCGCGGGCTGCGGGCTGACAATCTTCATCGGTTGTGCGGCGCTGCGCCCGCTGAGATCGATCACAAAGCCCGCGCGAACCTCGACGTTCAAATTCACGCTGGCGTCAGCGGTTGGCTTGATGCCAGCCACCCCGAGCGAGAACTTCGCGGCGTCGAGACTGACGTGCTCGCTCTTGCTGTCCAAAAGCTGATTCAGGCGTGCCGCTGCGCGGCCGGCACCCATGGCGACGACGCGCGCGGCCTTATCGCGGAGGAACGCGGCGACGTGAGGCAACGCGAGACTTCTCGAAAAATATTCCCTGGAAATTCCCGCTCTTTTGGCTGCGATCGTCAGCGTGCGAGCTCGGCCGCTCACGTAGTGGTCGATTGCCTCGCGGACGCGCTTGGGAATCGGGCGCTTCCGTGGCTCTGGCAATGCTGGCGTCTCTGTCATCGCGGCCCTCAGTGCCCAGCGCTGGCGAGCGCGGCGCGTCCCGCCTGCATTTCATACAACGAGACGACGCGCGCGGGTGCCGGTTGACGTGAACGCCAGTAGATCGTCGCGAAGCACTCGGCGCACATTGGGACGCGGTGACCCTCGCGAATGGAACCGGCACGATGCTCGCCGCTCACGTCGCAAATGCAGCAAACAAACATCACCGCCCACGACCTCCTCGAGCGGCGGCCGCATCCTGCGCGGCGCGCTTTTGCAAAAAGCTCATGTTTTCGTAGCCCGGAATCTTACCGGTGGTTTCCTGCTGCTGGCGGCCGCTTTGGCTATAGTCGGCGCCGCCCTGGCCGGAGAATTGCTGCATGATGCCTTCGAAGGCTTCGACCATCGAGGCGACGGGATAATTTTTCAACTGCGCAACAATCAAATCCCCCTTGTTGCCGATTCGCGCACGCATCCAAGTGCCAATCGCGTCGATTCGGTTCTGCGCGGCCGAGCCGAGCTTGGCGAGCTCGGCACCGCGCGCTTGCGCAAGTTGCTGGTGCTGACCAATTTGTGTCGCCGCGTACACGCCGAGCATGTCGCTGAAAGTTTCTTGGTCGACGCCGCGGGCGTGTGCCAATTGCCGGAACCGCTGGAATTCCGGGGAGCGCTGATCGAATTCAAACGTGACGCCTTCCGGCGATTTGAAGTCGGCCGGTAGCTTGACTTCGTACTTGTCCGGCGACGCGGGCAACGCAGCTTTGCGCGCATCCTGTTCGACCTTGTGTGCGATCGCTTCGCGTATCTGTTCCGGCGTGAAGCCCTCGATCGTCTGGGTTCCGCTGCCGTCGCCCTGCTGGCTGCGCTGCGCGTCGCTTTGTTGATCGCCAGTTCCCGCGTCCTGTTGCTGCGGGCGCCCGCGTGCATCGAGCGCAGGACTATGGCCGCGGCTGCGCGGGTTCTCGGGAATGCCAGGCCTACTGTATTCGGGCGGCGGATTCGCCGGCTTCGAAACGGGATTGAAGGCCGGATGCAAATCGCCGCCGCCTCCCGCGCCCTGCGAATTTCCTGCGCCCGAACCGGCGCCACTGTTTGTTTGATCGGTCATTTTATTTCACGCGCCTTTGTGGTTCTGTTGCAACGACAAACGGCGGTGGCGGCTCGCTGCGACCTTGGCCCAACGTTCGGCTTTCTCGGCCGTATCGACCGCCTTATTGTGGCGATAGGCGTCCTTCTCGGTCCACGTCATTGTCGTTCCTCCATCATTTCGCGGCGTTGGACGTGAAGGCCCACGTCGCGCTGCCGGCGCCGAAGCCTGCGTTCACGGTGCCGCTTTGGGCGTTGTTGCCGCCAGTACTGCGCGCCTGCTGAATGGCCATTTTGCAGAGTTGATCCAGCGCTTCGAGTTCGGCGTTGCGCGAAACCGGCGCGCTGTTCAAGGTCGCGGTCACGGTCAAGGTCGGCGTCGCCATTGACGTTGCTCTCCTACGCCGCGTCGGCGGATGATTCGTCCGCCGCGATCCGCAGCGTCGCAAACAGTCCGTCGCGCTCAAAGTCAGCTTCCCCGCCGATCGAAATCCGCTCGACCACGGTGCGCCCAAACGCAACGGCCGCGTTCCGTCGATGCTGCTCCTCATAACCGTTGGGGCGATCGGGCCAATCGGGGTCGTGGATGGTGACGTGGTACATCCTGCCGCTCATGCCGCCTCCGACCGTTGCTCGGCCGGCACCGGCAGCCGCACTGCTCGCTGATCCAATAGCTGCAGGATCGCCAGCCGCGCTAAGGCCGCAGAACTCAAGCCCGCCTCATCGGCAAGAGCGCCAAGTTGAGCCCGACGCTCAGCCGAAAGTTTGATCTCAAACCGTGCGCTCATGCGGTCATGCTACGGGTGCCAGCCGTAACCGCAACGCACCAGTACGATCGGACAACGGCCGGCTCTTGTCGAATTGCGGCAAATCAGTGCAGAGCGTTGCGTCGCCCGTGCCTCCCTTCGGGAATCGGAATGAACGACTCCGACGTTTACGCCTCGCCGGCCCACAAAGAGGCGCTGCTAAACGCCTTGGCGGAGAGAGCCGCCGAACTCGGCTACAGCCACGCGAGTTTAGAGGACGTGTGCGGGCTGGCGCAGGGGCACGTGGGGAAGGTCTTCGGGCCGTCGCGATCGAAGGGGCTTGGCTTCGACACGTTCTATCTGTTGTTGCCCGCTCTCGGGCTAAAATTTATCCTCGCGACCGATCGAGACGCCTTGCACCGCTACGCCGAGCGCGGCCTAAAACGCAACGGCAATCAGGCGCGCGTAGGTAACCTCGCTCAACAGCAGGTCAGTAAGCGCATCATAAGCCGGGTCCAGCGCTATTTCGGGCTGCGGTCCGCAGCGGCGCGCAAAAGAAAAATTGCTCAGGACGCCATCGAAGTAAACGGACGGAGAGCCGGCGCCGCCAACGGCAAAGCGAACACGGCAGAGCGCGCCGCCGTCGCTCGATAACCGTTCCCTCCGTCAACCTCGATGATGGCGATACCAACTCGCGCGCGATACGCCAGCAGCGACCCAGGGCTTGACTGGCGTCTCTGAGACGGCTGTCTCATCCGCAGGCTTGGCTTTGCGATACCAGGTCGCACGTGAGACAGGATCGAGAGATACCCCGCGGCTGCCCGGCATCGGATTAAACTCGAAACCAGTTTCAAGCTGGCGCCCGGCAGCATACCGGCGCAGGATTTGCAGATCGGTCATGAGGCCTTCGTGCCCTAATTTGCCACTCCCCGCCAAGCGCCACGCCCTCACGTGTCGTTTCCGAGAAAAAATTAATGCGGCAAGCCCACAATTGCCCGCCAGAAGCCCGCCAGTGCGCCCGAGCCCTCAACCGGTAAAACCACCCCTCCCCCTGCAGCCGACGAATCCACGACTCGCCAGCAGCCCCAGCGCCCCATCGCAGGATCAAAGGGGCAGACGGGCGATAACCTCCACAAAGGAAAAATAACTACACGGTGTGTGCGGCATACAGGCGGCGGTTTCGCTTGGTTTTTGCCCCTGCCGGGTGCCGGGTGCCGGTCCGCGAGCTCAATCGTGCCGCCGGGAAGGTCCCATCGGCCTCGCGCGGGTGCGCACGCGGCTTCCTTCTCTGCCTCTCGGTGATCGCGCGCCCGTAAAGCCTCGCCGGGCCGGAATCGGCGCCGGCCGCGTCACCCCGCGCTGACTTATCACTGACACGGATAGTCGATCTTTTCGGAATTGCGCGATTAGCGCGGTTTTTGCGTCAGGGTAAGCGGTTTAGGCAACCGCTAGACGTCGGAGTAGCCTTCCTTTATCGACGCTGACACACTGCTGACGCGATCGAAAGCACCACACAAAACCACTGACGCGCCTGGCAATCGACCGCGCACCGCGCCGCCCCGATGCTCGAGCTCGGCGTTTCCGCAATTTCGAGCCAGCGGCGATGGGTTTTGCTCGCGAGCGTGTGAGAAATACCCCTTTGCCCTCTCTGTGTGACATTGGTTGGCGCCTGACTGTCGAACTTTTCTATCGATGGATGCGCAACGCTCGCGGTCTATCGGCGGGTCACTTCTCTGCATCACGGCCTATCGCTGTCCGGACACCGGACACACGGACACCCTTATAGGGGGGTGTCCTGTCCTGTCCGGGTAGTGTCTGCGGACAGAATTTGAGTTGTCCGGGTCTGTCCGGGTCTGTCCGGGTGGTTCACATGATCCATGCGTAATCGCCCCATACACCGATCAATTTTGCTATTTGGAGGTCTTTCACTGCCCGGACAAAAGCCTTGCGCTTGCTGTCCGGTTCGTCGCTTTCGGTGATTGATCCCTGGTAGGCATAGCTGCGCCACGTCTCGATCGAAATTGTCCGGGTATTTGGAGGGATATGGTTGCTTGCCGGCGCGACCGATCCGGCCTCGTCGATCGCCTTGCGGAGCAATTCGAGCGCGACGGCTTTGGCCCCCTTCACGGGCCGGCGCTGGCTACTTGTCATCGGCTGCTCTCCCGGCAGCACAATAAGCGTGGTGATCTCGTCTCCGTCCGGGTCGATGCCGACGGTCACGGGCTCGAGCCGACAGTAAACTTCGGTGCCTTCCGCGAAGTCCTTGGCGTATTCCACGGCGACGATCACTTCGCCCGCCTCGCCGCGCTTGACGGCGAGCTGGCTCTCGACGCTGCCGGTGAGCGACGTGTGACCGCGCGGCCGGGTCGCGTCGATCCCGCAATGGTGCACGATGATGACCGCGCTACCGAGTTCGCCAGCGAGCCGATCGGCGGCGCCCAGATAGCGCGCCATGTCCTCGTCCTTGCTCTCGGAGCCCACGAGGCTGCGGTTGAGCGTGTCGATGAAGATCGCGCCTGGCATGACGGCGCCGATCTGCGCTTTTATCTCGGCGATCAGAGCCGCCACGTCGGCGATCAGGTCGAGCCGAACGAGGATCAGATAGAACGGCGCCGCGGTGACGTTATGGTGGCGCCTGAACGCCTCGATTCGCGCCGGTAAGCCATGCTGGCCTTCCAACGCGATATAGACGACGGGTGCTTGCTGAACGAGGCGCCCGCGGTATTCCCAGCCGAGCGCGATGTGCATCCCCACGTCGACCGCCCAGAATGATTTGCCGCACTTTGGCGGTCCCCACACGACGGCTAAGCCGCTGCTCGCGAGCAATCCCTTGACCAGATAGCCGCGGTGCTCGGTGTCGACCCGGATCTGATCGAAGGCGAGAAGCGGAAATTTGTGAGGCCCGCGCGCCCCTTCCTCATGTTTTGCGGGCGTCGGCTCGTCGCTGCCATGCTCGCTCTCGCTCGCCGGCGGTTCATCTGAGCGGTCGCCCGCGCTGTCCGGCGCCCAAACCGCAGCCTGTGTTTCGATCAGCCGCCAAAATTCATTGACTGTGTGTCCCGCAGCCGCCCAATCGATTACGTCGTCTTTGGCCGCCAAGTTGGGCAGCTCAAGAATGCGAACGCAAACAGCGACGTCCTGCAGCGAAGCGGCGACGAGCTCGGCGTGCTCTCGGCCGGCGGCATCGTTGTCGGGCAAAACCACAATGTCGGCGCCGCGCAGGTGTTCTGAATGTTCGGGCCGCCATTTCTTGGCGCCCTCGGCGCAACAGGTTGCCGGTACATTCCAAGAGCGCAACAGGTCGACTTTAGCCTCGCCCTCAACGATGAGAATCGTCTGCTCGTTGCCGACCGCCTCGAGCAACTCCGGCAGGCGGTACGGCACGAGGCGTACGCCGTCGACGTTCCAGACCCATTGGCCTGGCTGCTTGGGATCCGGGCGCCGTTGGCGGAAGGTCTTTTTTCGCTTGCCCTCTTTCGTCAGCACGAAGCTGCCGTCTGGATTCTGAAACTCGACGCGCTGCGTCTGGAACAGCAGGGCGCCGGCTTCGTCGGCGTAGCTGTAGGTCGCGGCGACAACCTTCTTAAATTCGTCGTTCCCTTTCGCCGTCGGCAGCGGCCCCGTTTTGCCGTTGAGCTTCGGCGGCGGCTCGCCGGCCAGCAGGGTGCCCGCGGTGACAAAATCGCAGCCGTCCAGATGTTCAACGAGCGCGATCCCATCGCCGCCTTTGCCACACCCCCGACAATTCCAAACTTGCTCGACCGTATTGATGGCGAAGCGATCAGTGCCGTCGCATCGCGGGCACGGGCCAACGAGTTCCTTGCCTTGGCGCTTCAGCTTGATGCCGCGCCGGGCGAGCTCCTTCTCGATCGGAACGCTCTTTGCTTTTTGCTTCCATGCCTCAAAAGCGGCGTCGGTTCTCATTGGTCGTTGTCCAATAATGCTGCTCATGCCACCGGCTCCAACGTGGTGATCCGGTTGACTGCGCCAGCGGATGGAGTTGGTCCGTTTGGCAGCGCCGGCGCCGGCATTGCTTCGCCGTCGGCGGGCGGCAGCCGAGAAAGCGCATCGAGCGCAGCGGCGAGCGGCCCGCTTGGGTTTCCGCGAGCGTCGCGGCTCAACGCCTTGCGCAAGACTTCGGCCGGGCACCCGAATTGCAATGCCAGCGAT
>NZ_JBEKFG010000105.1:0-9867 GCF_050013435.1 Binatus sp. (SeqCode)
GCTCGCGCTGGTCGCCTGCATGCGCAAACTCATAACCATCCTCAATGCGATGCTTAAACATCGCACTCATTGGAGTGCTCCATGCCCAAATCCCGCTTGACTATCAACACAGTCGCTGCACCCAGTATTAAGGCCGCCCGCCGTTGGCGGACGCGGGCCCCTGCCAACGGCCTAATACTGCGCTGCCGTCGCCACGGGCAGGGGTGACCCCTGCACCCAGTATTAAGGCCGCCCGCCGTTGGCGGGCGCGGCCCCTGCCGACGGCTTAATACTGCGCTGCCGTCGCCACGGGGAGGGGTGACCCCTGCACCCGGGATCAAGAGAAGATGCGGGACTTTGTCCCTGTTAGAACTGGTTAGAGGGGACCCTCAGATGATCACTTTGGCGGCGCGAAGTTCGTCGACCTGACTACGTTCGATTCCGGCCTCGCGCAGAATCTCGTCGGTATGTTCGCCGAGTTTGGGCGGCACGCGCCACATCTTCATCGGCGTTTCCGAAAATCGCGCACCGGGATTCACAGCGCGCACCTGGCCCGCGCTGGGATGTTCGTAAATCGAGAAGCTTTCGTTCTCGATGATTTCCGGATCCTGCAGGAGCGTTTCGTAGTTGTGGACCGGGCCGCATGGAATGTCGGCCTTCTCGAGCACTGGCAGCCATTCGGCGGTGGTTCTTTCGGGGAAAAGCTTTGCCAGACCGCGCATGAAACTACGCCCGCGCTCGGCGCGATCCGAGGTCTCGGGCCAGAATTCGGGATGTCCAACCGCCTCGGCCAGCCGCTTTGACTGCGCCTCGGTGAACGGTGCGATCGTGAGCCATCCGTCTTTCGTTTTGAAAGGATCCAGCGAGGTGCTCTTGGGCGCAAGGTGCTTGAACTCGTCTTCGGGCAGCAGCGTGTAGCCGTAGATTGAATCGTTGGCCGTGAAAGCCATCATCGCCTCGAGCATCGGGACCTTGATGTACTGGCCGACGCCACGGGCGCGCGCGGCGTGCAACGCGCTAACTACGGCCAGCGCCGCAGTCATCCCGCTTACTTTATCCGCCAGCGCCATCTTGACGGCGGTGGGCTGACCGGTTTTGACGCCCTGGATGTAAGCCATGCCGGAGTAGCCCTGGATGACGGGGTCGTAGGCGGGAAAATTCGCCAGGCGGCCCTTGGGCGGGAAGCCGCAGATCGAGCAATAGACGATCTTGGGATTGGCGTGACGAATGTCGGAGTAGCCGATTCCGAGGCGCTCGGCGACACCGGGGCGATTGTTCTCGACCAGAGCGTCGGCCTTCACCGCGAGCCGGCGCACGAGGTCGCGGCCGTGCTCTTTCTTGATGTCGATCACGATGCTGCGCTTGTTGCGGTTGAAGTTCAGGAACGACGCGGTGAGGCCGCCCCGCTGCGGACCGACGCCCCGGCGCATCGAGTCGCCCTCGGGCGATTCGATTTTGATGACGTCGGCGCCAAGGTCGCCGAGCAACTGCGTACAAAACGGTCCCGAAATGACGGCTGTCAGATCAAGAACGCGAAAACCAATCAGCGGTCCATCAGCCATAACAAAAATCCTTCAAGCGCAAGCGCTGGGCGTCAAAGATACTAACTGCGATAGCGTGGCGAGTCACGCAGCGCGGAGCCCAATGCGGCTTTGATCAGCTATCGAGCTGAAATTTCATCTGCCGCCGCAATTGCGCAGGTTACCCGCCCCAGTTCGTCAGAGCATCGACGCCAAGCCTGCTTAACCCGCCCGGCGCGCGGCGTCAAGGCGCTTTTCAGGAGATTCGCGGCGTTGGTTCCTGCCTCAGTTGGCGGGCGGCTTCGGTACGCTGGTGCCGAATGCAACTTTCAAGTCGTCGCCGTTGAACGGATAGACGTGGACCATCCAGCCGAACGCCTGTTTGAGGAAATGACCGCCTGCGGCCTCACACTCGGCGGCGTCGGCGATTTTGCCGGTGAATCCGAAGCGTCCGTCGGCCAGGAAACCCAGGCGGCGGTTGATTGCGGGTGCGGACCGGATTGACCCCGGCGGCATCATGCCCGGCATGTCGAGATGGGTCGCGCCGATATCGCCGCGCAAGAGGTCGTCGAGCGTGATTCCGTTGGGCAGGCAGATGTTGGTGTGAGCGTGCCAATGCGCCACGCTCAGCGGAATCAACGCGTCGAGCTGATCGGATGTGTAGTCGGCGGGCGCGCTATACATCGCGCCGACCAAAACGTAATCGCCGCTCGAATTTTTCACGTAAAGCAGTGAGCCGGGACGTGTTAGATCGAAATGGCCGCTGTATTCCCGTGATGCGGCGCCGTAGTCGGTAAAATGGTAAACCTCCTGCGGAACCGTCGGCAGAAAAATCTGGTAGCCCTCCGACAACGCCGCTCTGGAATCGTGATACTTGACCAGCGCGCGGCGAAGCGTGTCGATTACGTCGTGCGCACGTTCGATGTCATTGGGCGTTTGCGGACGCGAGGCCGTCATCACCATGTGCGCACCCATGCCCATCCGACCGCCCATCGCGTTGGGCGCCATGTCGTGGCCCCCCATATCACCCATCGCGGCCATATCATCCGCGAATGCAGGCGCGGTGATTGAAAGAGCGAGCGTGACAACTAGAAGACCGAGCCTATGCCTGTTCATGCGATCCCCTGGCGCATCGCTTCACTCGCGATCGGCCCGGATGCGCGCGTGTTGCAACGCCGGCAGTTCGCGCCGCACGCGGTCCTGATACTCGAGATCGATCGGCGCCACCACGACGCCTTCCTGATCCGCCGCGCGCGCAATCACGCGTCCCCATGGATCGACGATCATTGAATTGCCGTAGTCGCTGTAGCCGTAGATATTGGGACCGAACTGCGCGGGCGCGATCACATACGCCTGGTTCTCGATCGCGCGGGCGCGGATCAGCGGCTCCCAATGCGCCTCGCCGGTGGGGAAGGTGAACGCGCTTGGCACGGCGATAACCTGCGCGCCGGCAAATGTCAGGCGGCGATAGAGTTCCGGGAAGCGAAGATCGTAACAGATGCTGAGTCCAATCGCGCCAAGTGGAGTTGCGGCGCAGACGAGCTGCGCGCCGCCGAGTTTGGAATCCGATTCGCGCACCGTCACGCGGCCGGGAAGATCGACGTCGAAGAGGTGAATCTTGCGATACACGGCGATTTGGCCACCGTCGGGGCCGAGCAGCGCCGACGTGTTGTAGCATCGCGACTCGCCGGCGGCCTGTTCGGTGATCGATCCTGCGACGAGGTGGATTCGCAGCTCGCGCGCCAGCCGCGACATCAGCGTGAGCGATTGACCGTCGAGCGTTTCTGCCGCAGCCGCCTGCTCGCTCCGCTTGCCACGCCAATTGAAGACCTCGGGCAACGCGACCAGGTTTGCACCGCGAGCGGCGCCGATGCGGACGAGCCGTTCGGCCCGTTCCAGGTTTGCCGCCTTGTCCGGTCCGGCGGTCATCTGGATTGCGGCTGCCAGGTAAGTCATCGCGGGATTTCCATTGGGCATTATGACGCGTTAGTCATCGGGTTAGTAGCGCGAGGCATTCAATAGCGAGGAGTTGTCGGATCGGCGGTCTCGGACCACGCGTCGATCCCACCTGACAGATTGAGCACGCGTTCGAAGCCCATCCGCGCCAAGTACATCGCGACCTGCGCGCTGCGGATCCCATGATGGCATACGACGACGATCTCGCGGCCGGGATCGAGCTCGGTCAGGCGCGAGGGGATGTCGCCCATCGGGATGTGACTAGCGCCGGGGAAGGGCGCGACAGCAACTTCAGCCGGCTCGCGGACGTCGAGGATGAAGACCCGATCGCCCCTGTCGAGGCGGGCCTTGAGTGCCGCCGGTTCGATTGCGCCGAGTTCAGGCATCAAGCTACAGGGGAGAATGCGGTATATGTCGCAGGTCGGTCAACAGGGCTGGAGCGGCCCTCCGAATGGCGGCGGCTATGGTGGGTTCGGCAACTTTGGGTCCGGCCACGGCTCGGGGTCGGGGGTCAATGGGCTTGAGCAAGCGTTGAGCGATGAGGCGGTCCCGGTTGAAGCGTTCTTAGGCGCGGAATCCCTCGGTTCGACGAGCGGATGGTATCTTCTCCCCATCGGTTCCGAATACAGCATTCCGATTCCGTTGGCTGCGCTCCCGAGTATTTTCGAGAGCATTTGGGATGACCTTTTCGGCCGCGGCAACTCGGCTCCGCCGATACCATACCAGATGAGGCACCACCGCCACCCAATCTATCCGATTTTGGGAATAGCCGACGATCTGACTCCCACGCAGGCGTCGGAAGCCATTCAGCTGATCCAAAGCATCGAGCGGCCTCCCCCGCCGGAGCTCCACGCCGCGCCGTCGGGGGCGCTAAGTTTCTCCGTCTGCGAAGGGCTGTTTCTTAGCTTAACTGCGCCCGCGGTCATGGGTTGCGGGGTCTATGGCTCTCTTTGCCTCGGGGGCGGGCTGCCAGCATGCGGGCTTGCAGCCGGCACGTGCCTACCTGAAGCGGCCGGCCTTATCGGCTGCTACTCACAGGCTCATGGCGGGCAGTTCCCTGATTTCGGTGAACATCTTCCTCCGGGGGAGCGAACACCGGAGGCGCCGACTCCTCCGCTACAGCGATAGCGGTAACACGAAAGCGGGGCATTTGGCATCATGCGATCCCTAAAGACGGCAACTTATACTACGCTGGGTTTGCTCGTAGTGTTCGCACTGCAATTCGCGCTCGCGTATCGGATACCGTATTGGGGATTGAGGAGCCCGTTCCCCTTCACGATCCTGCGAAGCGTCGCAATGCCGATCCTGGTCGGCCTTTGTGGCGCCGTATCCGCCTTCTCGGCCGAATCCGTGGCAGAACGAAAGCTCTTTTACTCGGTCATTGCGGCTAGCCTTGCGGAGATTGTGACCATCAAGGCTATGCTATGGCTCAGTCAGCCTTTGCTGATGCTCTTGGTTTTCTTTTTGAATGCCTTCATAACCGTCCAGTTTCTGCGGTATGGCAGATTATTGTTTGCGCTGAAACGACTTGAAATGGTCTGATCGAGTTTCCACATGGCAAAAACACCCGCGACCGTTCTCGGCATGATTTTCAGGACTGCGTTGATGGCGGTTTTTATTATTGTGCCCGGACATTTGTGGGTGTACCCAACAGCCTCGATCAAAGTCTGGGCAATGGCCACCGCCGCAGTACTAGCTCCGGTCGTCCTGCTGGCGATCTTTCAACAGATCAGGTTAAGAAGGGCGCTTTCTCGCGAAAAGGGTTCGTGAAGCGGACCAGATCGCCGTCATCGCCGAGTTGCCTTCGATTGCACCGATATCAGCCATCAAGCGACCGGGGAGGGCGGCGCACTACTTTTCACTGTTTGATGTCGTTGGAAAACAGCTCGACCTTCGAGAACGCCGGCAGCTCGGAGCATGGAACCGAGAACCGGAACGTGTCGCTCTGACCCGGCCGGAGCGGTTCGAAATGCGGCTTCTCGTTCAGGATTTTTTGCACCCACGCATCATCAGCGAGGCTTTCGGCATGATGGTTGTAAAGGCTTTCGCCGTGAAGGACTTTGCCGTTGCGGTCCTCGAACGCGAAGTGCAGGCGGACATAGTCGATCGGCCGGTCGCTGACATTGGTGATTTTTCCCCCGACTACCAGGCTTGGCGGCATGCAACACGAACGCGCAATCACGTCGTCCGTGACGACGACCTGGAGTTGGTCGTTGGGGACGACCTGGGTCTTCGGATGATCGTTGGGGGCGTGCAGGTCCGCTTCCGCGCGTGCGTGATCGCTGTCTTTGATTTTGACGCGAGTGTCGGCAAACGTGGTGCTGACCGCACCGAAAACCAGAAGGGTCGCGATTGCGAACAGCTTTTTCATATCAGCGACCTCCTCGATCGATCTTGGTGCGAGGGTTCGCCAGTGTCAATCTAGTATGTGAACGCCGGAGCAGCCGTACCAGCAGGAGTCAGATGGCGACCGCTGAATACATGCAGTTCATGGCCGATGCGATTGCCGAAGCCCGCCGCGCCGAGGCGGAGGGTGAAGTCCCGGTCGGCGCGATCGCGGTTGCGGATGGGCAAATCGTCGGCGCGGGGCATAACCAGCCAATTACGCTCATCGATCCGACCGCGCACGCGGAAATCCTGGCAATCCGCGCGGCCGCATCGACGTTCAAAACGTACCGGCTGACGGCGGTGTCGATTTACGTCACGCTCGAGCCATGCGTCATGTGCGTCGGTGCGATGGTAAACGCGCGAATCGCCCGGGTTATATACGGCGCGCGCGATGACAAGGCAGGTGCGCTCGGGTCGGTGTACGATATCGGCAGAGACGGCCGCCTGAACCATCGATTGGAAGTCGTCGGTGGGGTGATGGAATTCGAGTGCGCCGAGATTATGCGCGAGTTCTTTCGCGCGCGGCGCGGTGGATGACGTGGCGGAAAATATATAAAAGAACTCGTTGGTGCTAAAATTAAAATGAGATTTTCAGAAAAGTGGTGTGGCCGCGATGCCGAGTGATAAGGCCAAGCAGAACAAGGCGCTGACGGCGACCTGCGTCGCGTGCAAGAAGCCCGTATCCACAGAAAGCGCAGTCGCGCTCACGGGCGTCGAGGACGGGCGCCACCAGCAGTACGTGGTGTGCAATGCGTGCGCGAACGGTGGATGGCGTCCGCCGGGCTTCGCAGGATTGTATACGCTGCGCCACGAGTAGCTCGCGACCCGGAAATTCCGGCTGGATCAGATTCAGCTGAGTTCGGAAAATCGTCCGATCGAGAATGTTCCAAGCGCGCCGTTTCGTGGACGAGTGGCGTGCGGACGAATCCGAGCCAGGGTCAGCTTGACTGCGCGGCAACAAACATCGATGCTCGTCTGTCGCGGAGAGGTTCGGGAGTTTGGTTTAACCGGCCTGACTCGAAATCAGGTGAGCCTAACGGCTCCGGGGGTTCGAATCCCTCCCTCTCCGCCAATCAGTCTGGCATGTTTCCCTACATTTTGGAGAAGCGATGAAATCGGCGCGTGAGGCGCGATTCACGCGCAGCCGTGGACCCGGAGAATGCCAACGGCCGCGGCTGACGGCAAAAATCGCTCAAAATTCTCTGTTCGCGATTTTGGCATGTCCATCTGCGAACCGGCCGACATCTAGCGGGAATCCGGGACGCACCCAGCCAGGACGCGTGGAAGCAGCTCGGCCGGCGTGAGCTATGGAATGTCCAGAGCACGCTCTTGCGCGCTCCAGAGCGGGGGCAGTTCGATTCTCTGGGTCATTGCGAGGGTGGTAAGGTCCTGTGCCTACTCAAAACATCAAATGCGTGCGATAGTCGAGCCTTGGAGAAGCTGGAGGGTATTTTCAGTTGGTCAGCCGGCGGATCAGGCGACTCAACCGACACACCCTTGAATCCAAACCGTCTGGAACGTGCTGACTATCCGCTGTACTCGCAAACTCCTGAAACGCCTGGGCGCAGAAGCGATCGTTGTTCCGCCTTCACCGACCAATCGCCTCGGCAACTGGTATGCCAATCTGGTTTTCGTCAGGCACGTGCCGCTTATCATTTGCATTAGTGAACGGTCGCTGCTCCCGGTGATTGTTGAAGCCAGAGGCGCGTCTTCCTTCAGTCCGCGTTTTCGGGATGCCGCTCGGTCGGTGCTGCAAGGCATCGGCGCGGGGCCGGATATGGTGGGCCGGGAAGTGCGAGAGATGGGTTCGTTTGCGATCGGCGTGACCGCGAACCGCCGCGTGCTGGGCTCGCTCAACGACCTGGCTTCGCTCGCTCGTTTCGAAATTGAAGATAATCCGTCGATCGATTTGGTGGCTCTGGCGGTCAAGCTAGCGGAGACGCCGTGCTCTCCACTCAAATACGAGTCCCCAAGGACAGTCTCTTTGGCTCTCCTGCGGCACGCCAGTTCGTGATTGGACAGGGACGCGGCCGTGCACGCGATCAGCCGTCGCGAATTAGGCTGCCAGCCGTTCGTAACGATGGTGAAGGCCGCCCACCTCCTCGATGGCGATCACCTTGGCCCGATTCTCCGATTGGACGGGGCGAGGGTCGGGACAGTCCTTCTGCAAGGAAAGATGGGTCCGCGACCGATGGTAGTAGTCTCGATACGAGGTCAGTACCCGCCTCAAGTGACGTTCGTTGAAGATGACGATGTGGTCGAGGCACTCGCGCCGGATCGATCCGATGACACGCTCGACGTATGGGTTCTGCCATGGTGAGCGTGGTGCCGTAACGACCTCCGTTATGCCCATCGCTTCGACCCGGCAGCGGAAGTCCGAGCCATACGATGCGTCACGGTCGCGCAGCAGATACCGGGGCGCGGTGTCCCACGGGAATGCCTCTGTGATTTGGCGGGAGAGCCAACCTGCGGTGGGGTGCTGCGTGATGTTCAGATGCAGGATCTTCCGTCGAGCATGGCCGAGGATCACGCTCACGTACAGCAGACGAAACGCAGCTGTGACGACCACAAACATATCGATGGCGGCGATGCCGTCGATATGTTTGCTCAGGAAGGTCCGCCAGGTTGGTGAGGGCGGACCATGCCGCCGGACCATATGTCTCCCGACGGTTGCCTGGCTGACCTCGATGCCGAGTTTTAGCATTTCGCCATGAATCCGAGGCGCACCCCACAGCGGGTTGGCAACGCTCATCTGTCGGATCAACTCACGAATCTCGCGATTCACGCCCGGCCGTCCGGGGCGGCGCGAGCTTGACCGCCAGCGCCAATATCTGCGGAAGCCCTGCCGGTGCCACTGGATCACGGTCGCCGGCTTGACCAGCACCATCACCTTCAGGCAGCGCGGCCAAACTCGGTAGAGCCAAGCCCACAGCAGGCGGTCGCCCTGACGAAGCCACGGTCGGTCGGGCCGCTGCCGGTGGAGAACGGCCACCTGATGCCTGAGGGCCAACACCTCCAGTTCCAGGGAGGCCCGGCGCCGAAACCGGAAGGAGAGCAGAGAAACTATCGCGGACAGGATCGTTAGCATGCCGGCCACCATAAAACGGTCGGCACAAAACTCCAATGTTTTCAGGCCACACAGAATTATGAGCGGGCACACGTCTGGATTTGCGAAGGAATTCAAGCCGGACCAAGTTTTGAGAAGCGACAGTTGGGTCAGTTGGCTGGTCGCGTCCAGACGACATGTCCCGCAGTGGCGATCTCGATATCGACTTGCTTCGCCACAGTTAAAAATAGGACGCTCGGGTCTTCCAGACCCCAATCGACGTACGGCACTGAAAAATGAGACGTGGCGATCAGCCCGTCTCCGATGAGCCGCCCCTGAACCTCTATAACGATTTGGTGTCCCGCCCCGTGAAGTGTCAGCACTCCTTGCAGCCTCGCTTGAAACTGACCGTCGGTCCCTAGCTGACCGGTGACCTGCTGAGGCGTGAAAGTGATTTCCGGGTACTTTTGAACTTCGAGAACACTCTCTCGCATCTCATTGTCACGCGCGCCGATGCCCGTGTCGCCGCTCCTGGCGTCGACGACGATGGAACCGCCAGCTTTTCCAGTAGCGGGGTCCGCGATGATGGTTCCTCGTTCAAGTTTGAAAGTTCCATGTGTAGTGTGTAAGGCACCCGGCAAACGAAATTCAATCAGTGTCTTTGATGGGTCGAGTTCAAGCGTTCCAGAGCGCAATTCCGCCGACGCCGCACCATGAACCAAGACCGCTATGGTCAGCAGGCATGCGAAGGCGCAACTTCTAATGACATTTATGACGCGGCGCGCCATGCTCAAAACTTCGGTCCAGAAGCCGGTTGAGGCATGCATCAACTCGACGGTCGATGAGTCTTTTGCCTCCATTAAGTTCATTGTCCACTCACTAGGGAAGCTCTGCACAGGTTGCTGCGCAGAGGTGACTGACAGAAGTGATCATGAGGATTGGGTTCAGCGAAGTGGCATCGAGGGGCGGATGGCGCCG
>NZ_JBEKFG010000106.1:0-9778 GCF_050013435.1 Binatus sp. (SeqCode)
TGCGCCAAATGTTCCCAAACTTATCGCAACGGCCCGGACGTTGCTGCAAATGCGGATTTTAGCTTTTACGTCTGCGCCGACCAGGAGGCTTGCACCGCCAATCTTTATGGTGGAACCAGCTTTGCGACGCCCATGTGGGCCGGCTATATGGCTCTGGTCAATCAACAGGCGGTTGCCAACGGCAATCCGGTGCTCGGCTTTATCAATCCGGCCCTTTACACGATCGGTTTGGGCTCGAACTATGACACTGACTTCCACGACTGCCTCACTGGAGGCAACACCGACGGGTGCACCGTCGGCTACGATCTGGCCACCGGATGGGGTAGTCCGAACGGGGCCGCCCTGATCAACGCTTTAACTTCATCGGTCGCGACCACCACGCTGAGCGCGTCGCCGACGAGTCTCAACTTCGGCAACGTCGATGCGACCGGGACCAGCAAGCCCAAGAAGGTGGAGCTCACCAACAAGGGCACGACCGCAGCGGCGATCGGATCGGTGACCGCGACGGCGCCATTCGTAATCGCCGGCGGCACGAACAGCTGCTCGGGTAAAAGCATCGCGGTGAAGAAGAAGTGCTCGTTCGACGTCGAGTTTGCGCCGGCGACGGTCGCAGACGTGACCGGAGGGTCGATCGACGTGAGCTACAACGGCAACAGTCCCGCGGTGTCTCTGGCAGGCGACGGCGTTGCGGTGACGCTCAAGGCGCCGAAGTCGGCGTCGTTCTCGGCCGTCGATGCGGGCGCGGCCGCCAAGCCGAAGAACATCGAGATCTCGAATTCGAGTACGGTCCCCGTGACGTTGGAAACGGCGGCGCTGGGAGCGCCTGATGCTGGGTCCTTCACGATTACCAGCGACGAATGCTCAGGCGAACTGATTGCAGCGAAGGGCAAGTGCAAGGTCGCGATCAAGTTCGCACCGCCGGGTGGGGCCAGCGGCGCGCAAACCTCGACGCTGTCGTTCGGGTTCACCTATGGCGCGAATACCGGCAACGTCTCGACCGACTTGAAGAGCAAGGTCAAATGAAGCAGGGGTAACCCCTGCACCCAATGTTAAGGCCGCGCTCCGTTGTCGCGCGCGGCAGGGGCGACCCATGCACACAGTATTAGGGACGCCCGCCGTTGGCGGGCGCGGCCCCTGCCAACGACTTAATACTGCGCTGCGGTCGCTACGGCCAAGGGCGCCGAGCGCGAATCATCGGTTGCTTGGTTGAAGGCACTTCGGCTCGAGTCAGAGGAAAAGATCGGGCGTGATGCAGCCAAACGGGCAAACGATGCATATAATATGATCCAGCGGTTATCGGCGAGCGGGAATTCGCGATAAGGCCGCGCGGCGAGGCGTAATTCGCCCAATGATCGCGCGGGCGATGGTTGGTAAGTTGACTCTGGGCAAAGCGACCCTTAGACTTGATTCTTTGGTGTGGCTCACTTGCCTTTGTATTCTCGTCTGTATAAATGAGGCTACTTGATTCCCGGCTCGCGGTCGCAATGACGGCCGCATTGCGCGCCGATTTTCACGCATCGCATCGACGGCCAACGCCCGCGCAAAACGGAAGCAAAACGAATGAAGCAGAAGTACGAAGGTAAAGACCTACAGGGTCTTGTCGATCTCGGTCGTGAGCAAGGCTACCTGACCTTCGAGCAGGTCAACGACTACCTGCCGCAGGATGTAGCTTCACCAACCGACCTGCGCGCCGCGCTGGACAGCTTCGAGGACCTTGATATCAAGGTGCTCGAGGAAGTCCCGACCGAGGGCGCCGACGAGGTCGAGGTCGAAGGCAAGGAAGAGCCCGAGGAAGCGCCCGAAGCCGCGCCGGCGGCTGCGGATTCGCTTGGCGAGTCGTCGGACCCGGTCCGGCTCTATCTCAAAGAGATGGGCAACTTCCAGCTTCTGTCGAGGGAGCAGGAAGTCGAAATTGCCAAGCGCATCGAAGCCGGCGAAAACGAAGTCGAAGAAGAGGTGTTGGGATCGCCGATCACGCTCGATTTCGTGATTCGAGTGGGCGAGCGCGTAGAGGCAGGCGAAGCCGATCTGCGCGATGTGTTCGAGGACGCCGCGGAGGCGCCTGAAGATCCCGACGAAGAGCGCGGACCCGAAGCCGACGAGCGCCAGCTCAAGAAGTTGACGCTTGCGACCAAGAAGCTCACCGATCTCCGCACCAAAATCGAGGCAATCGAGGAGATACTGCGCAACAAGCCCGGCCCGCGCCGCAAGCCCAAGCTCGACAAGAACCTGACGCGGCTCAACGAGCGCGTGAAAAAAGAATTGCGTGCGATGGCGCTGTCGCGACGCCTGATGGAAGCGGTGATCGGCGAGATGCGCGACGTGCTGCAGCAGTACCGCATCGCGCATCACACGATTGACAAATACGAGGAGGCGACCGGCCGCTCGCGCACTCATCTGCTCAAGGAAGCCGCCGAAGCCGAAGACCGCCGCCACGTGCTGAAAATAAATGACGTCCGCGAGAACCTGCTCGATATCGCGGCCAGGATTCGGCTGGCGCAAAAGACGATTCGCGAAGTCGAAAAAAGGGCCAAAAACACCGGCGAGGAATACGCGCGCAAGCTCGAGACGATCGCCGCCGGACAGGACAAGAGCCGGCGCGCGAAAAAGGAACTGACCGAGGCCAACTTGCGCCTCGTCGTCAGCCTGGCCAAGCGCTACACCAATCGCGGGCTGGGCTTTCTCGACCTCATCCAGGAAGGCAACATCGGCCTGATGCGCGCGGTGGACAAGTTCGAGTATCAACGCGGCTACAAGTTTTCGACTTACGCCACCTGGTGGATCAGGCAGTCGATGTCGCGTGCGATCGCCGACCAGGGCCGCACCATCCGCATCCCGGTCCACATGGTCGAGACGATCAACAAGCTGCTCCGGGTCACGCGCCTGCTGGTGCAACGGCTGGGCCGCGAACCCGGGCCCGAAGAAATCGCGGAGCAGATGGAGATGCCGCTGGACAAGGTCCAGAAGGTGCTCAAGATCGTCAAGGAGCCGATTTCGCTCGAAACGCCAATCGGCGACGAAGAAGAAAGCTCGCTCGGCGATTTCGTCGAGGACGAACTCGCGCCGTCGCCGGTCGAGGCGGCAATTCAGGGCAACCTCGGCGAACAGACGCGCAAGGTGCTGGCCACGCTCACCCCGCGCGAGGAGCAAATTCTGCGCATGCGCTTCGGCATCGGGCAGAAGACCGACTACACGCTCGAGGAAGTCGGCAAACAATTCGCGGTCACCCGCGAGCGTATCCGGCAGATCGAGGCCAAGGCGTTGCGCAAACTGCGCCAGACGGGCAGATCGCGCAATCTCGAGGGCTTCCAGGAGCGCGAGTAGCAGGGCTGACCCCTGCACCCAGTGTTAAGGCCGCGCTCCGTTGTCGCGCGCGGCAGGGTTGACCCCTGCGCCGCAGGGCTGAGGCCTGCACCCAGTATTAAGACCGCCCGCCGTTGGCGGGCGCGCCCCTGCCCCGGTTTAATACTGCGCAACCGGCGCCTGAGCGGTTGCGGCGGATTGAAATCCTCCACGATGGTCTGATTTAAGAGTCTGTTAACGGCACCGTTGCCGCCGGCTTTCGCATGGAGCGCAAATGAACGAGCAAGTTACCCGCCAAATTCTCTGGAACATCCCCGTTCCGTTCATCGTGCTGATGTACAGCCTGCTCGGGCTGCTGATCGCCGGCTTCATCTTCGCCGGTCTCAGGTGGTACCGGCTGGTGAGTCTCGGCGTGTCCGACAATCGTTTCGATCATCCGCTGGAGCGCCTGCTCCTGTCGCTGCGCGATTCATTCGGCCAGGGCAACGTGATTCGCGAGACGTGGGGATGGATGCATTACGCGTTCTACGTCGCGTTCGTCGGCCTGTTCATCGGTACGACGATCGTGGTGATCAATAGCGACGTGCGCGATCTATTCGATCTGTTCGGCCTCGACCTCTACTTCTTCTACGGCGATTTCTATCTCTACTTCAAAGTTGCGATGGACACCTTCTTCATCCTGCTGATCCTCGGCGTGCTGATGGAAGGTGTGCGGCGCGCGGTTCGCAAACCCAGCGTGCTCAACGAGCCGCCGGCGGCGAAAGTCCGGGACAATCTCGAGAACCGGCTAGGCTACTGGTTCCCGATGTCGATGATGGTGCTGGCGGCGGTCACGGGCCTGATGCTCGAGGGCGCGCGGATCAACGCGGCGCATCCCGCGTTCACCGAATGGGCATACGTTGGACGGGTGGTGGGCGGATTCGAGGGCGCGCTCGGCGTCGGCGCCACGTACCATCGATGGCTGTGGCTGGTGCACGTGTTGTTCGTGTACGCACTGCTGTTCTGTTTTCCGTTCACCAAGCTGCGTCATTTGATCTTCGGCCCGCTCAATCTGTTCTTCCGCAACCTCGGTCCGCGCGGACGACTCGCGCCGATCAAGGATTTCGAAACCGCCGAGACGTTCGGCGTCTCGCAGGTCGAGCAGTACACCTGGAAGCAAATCCTCGACATGGGAGCGTGCCTCGAGTGCGGCCGCTGCACGATCAACTGCCCCACCGTCAATACCGGCAAAACGCTCAATCCCAAGTTTCTGGTGATCGAACAGCGCGAGCATCTGCTCGACAAGGCGCCCTTTCTGCTCGCGGCAAAGGCAAACGGCAAGCAGGCCGGCGGCGCGGAAGCGCCCGCATGGGACGGCGCCGACATGATCACGCAGGTCGCGACCGAAGAAGCGGTGTGGGGATGCACGACGTGCGGATGGTGCGAAGAGGGATGCCCGGTCGGCATCGAGCACATCCAGAGAATCGTGGACATGCGGCGCTACGACGTACTGATGGAGTCGAGGTTCCCGACTGAACTGACGGGAGCCTTCAAGGGAATCGAGAACCAGGGAAATCCATGGGGCCTTGCCCAGGAAAAGCGCGCCGAATGGGCACAGGGACTTGAAATTCCCGAGATCGCCGAGCTCGCCGATCCGTCAGAGATCGACGTGCTGTATTGGGTGGGATGCGCGGGCTCGTACGACGAACGCATCCAGCGCGTGAGCAAGTCATTCGCGGCCCTGATGAAACAGGCCGGCGTCAAATTTGCGATCCTCGGGCGCGAGGAGATGTGCACCGGCGACCCGGCCCGCCGGCTGGGCAACGAATACCTGTACGCGACCGTCGCGGCGCAGAACGTCGAGACGCTCAATCGCTACAAGCCGCGGCGAATAGTCACTCAATGCCCGCATTGCTATCACAACCTCAAGAATGAGTATCCGGACTTCGGCGGTAACTATACGGTTCTGCATGAAGCCGAGTTTATCGACGAACTGATCCAGGCCGGACGCTTGAAGCCGCGCGGCGAGATCAACCAGCGCATCGCCTATCACGACCCGTGCTACATGGCGCGTCACAATCGCAAATGGGACAGCGCACGAAGCGCGCTCGGCGCAATCCCCGGCACCGAGGTGGCGGAGGTCGAACAGTCCAGGAATCGCACCTTCTGCTGCGGCGCGGGCGGTGGATGCTTCTGGAAGGAAGAGCACGAGGGCACGCGGATCAATGAGAAGCGCTTCGATCAATTGAACGAGGTCAAGCCCGAGTTGATCGCGGTGGGATGCCCGTTCTGCATGACGATGCTCGAAGACGCGGTGAAGTCGCGCTCGCTCGAAGAGACCATGCGAGTGCGCGATCTCGCGGAACTGGTCGCCGAATCCACCGGCGCAAACACGAAGTGAATAGCGCCTGCGCAAGCAATAGGCATCGGAGACGGGCGCGGGCGTCCGCGTCAAGCACGACGTAGTTTTTCGCGTTATATCGAAAAGAAGAGCGGGGCCCGACGGACCCCGCTCTTCTTTTTGTTCAACTCACTGGCGACAAGCGCATGAATGCGCTCGCGAGTTCACCGGAGCGATTTAATGCGCCGCCGGCGGTGCGCCCGCAGCCGGTGCGCCCGCAGCTGGTGCGCCCGCAGCTGGCGCCATCTTCATTGAGCCCATGCCCGGGCCGGCCGGCAGGTCTTTCTTGGCGAAGCCTGCAGGAACCTCGAAATCGGCGTCCGTCAGCTTCTTCGATTCGATCTTCTCGACGAGTGTGCTGGTCGTGATCGGCGGACGTTTCGCCATCATCTCGTTAATCTTGGCCGTCTGTTCCGGCGACATCCCCTGCATCGACATGTGGCCCATCTTCATCGTCGAGTCCAGCGCGAGTGGCACTCCACGTGGAATCTCACCGCCGCTGCCAAGATGGCCGCCCAGGCCCTTGAGCTTGTCCGCCATTTTTTTCTCGAACTCCGAAAACTCCTCGGCGCCAGGCGCGGCGGCCGAGAAACATTCCTTGACCGTGTAGACGCCCTGCATCATTTGCCCGCCGCCGTCGTAGTCAGTGCACTTGTAGCCCGCGATCTCGCGCGTAGTGGCGGCCTTCTTGAAGTTCATCGCCGCGGTCGTGCTCGCCGCCATCATCTGCGCCATCTGCCCCTTGGGCGGAAACTCGATCTGGAAGTAGTTCTTGGCGGTCGGATCGATCACGTACATCACCCCTTTGTCGAGGTCAGTGATGATCGTGTGACGCTCGGTCACCATCTTCTGCTTGTTGCCCTGCACCGAAATGGTTTGTTCGGCGTCGCGGGTGTTGGCCCCATTGGTCACGTGCTGCTTCTGCGTGATGACGACACCGGCGGCCGCGGGCAGCGCGGTCATTGCAAGCGTCATCCCCGCAACCAGGGCGGTTAATTTTCTCATAGCGATTGCTCTCCTTGTGCTCGTTGCATTTTCATAACAGAGTCGCGCTCCGCCGGTGCGGCGCCCGTCATACCACCGCGCTGCTGCACAACCATCCGATGGATCATCAGGCTCAGCAGCCCGAACAACACCCATACCATTTCTTTGATTCGGCGCAGAAACCCCACCACGAAGCCAATTCCCGGCGGGTAACCGAGCATCCCCAGAATCAGCGCCTTGCCGCCCTCCTGGCTCACCAGCTTGGCTGGAATCAGAAAGGTCGCGCGTTCGATCAGCAGCCCAACCGCCTCGACCAGCAGCGCGATCTGTAAGGACGCCGGCTGATGCAGGAGGCGCAGCAGGATATAAATTTCGAGCGGCCCGAAACTCCACGCGGCGGCATAGCACAGGCACGACACCGCGAGCCGGCCGCGATGGCGCGCGTAAAGGTTGAGCAGCACGGCGTCGGCCTCCTCGGCCGACTCGCGGATTTCGTCGGTGTTGATTCGCGCGAAGTCGAACCTGGTCGCGGCGCGCCACAGATGCGAGAACGGCCGCTTCATCTGCACGAAAAAGAAGGCCCCCGCCAGCGCCGTCGCCAGCGCAAACCCGCCCACTATCGCCCAGTAGAGGTTGGCGGCTACCGGTATCAGCCGCAGCGAAATCACCAGCGCGATCGAGAGAAACACGATCTGCCCGACCGCTTCGGCCAGCGACGCGACGATCACCGTCGCCAGACCCACCGGCATGCGCAGCTTCTCGCGCACATCCACCGCCATCACGAACTGCCCGCCGAGCTGCGCCGACGGCGTCACATAGTCGATCGCCTCACCGCCAATTCGCGCCGCAAACAACTCGACGAACCTGAGCTTCGGTGGATAGTGCTCAATCGTGACCCGCCAGCCGAGCGTGTTGGCGATTCGCGACAGCGCCTCCAGCGAAATTGTCAGCGCCAGGCCCCATCCCGCCATCCGCACGTAGCCGATCACCTGCCCCGGCCCGTAATGCGTCAGGAACCAGACGTAAAACGCGATCGCTATAACGATGAAGTATGTCTCGACGCGGCGCATCGGCAGGTGGGGGCCGCCACTAAGCATGGGCGGTAACCGATGCATTCTTTCAGTCGCGCCCCACCTGCGCAACCGCTACGGCCCCACCCGCCTCCCTGACTCGCCGTGCCGACAGTAGCGCAGTATTGGGCCGTTGGCAGGGGCCGCGCCCGCCAACGGCGGGCGGCCTTAATACTGGGTGCAGGGGTCACCCCTGCCTACGGCTCGTCACCGTGCTGAAAGAGGCGCATCAACTCCTCGAGTGTCGCCGGCGGCTTGCGCGCCGTCTCGAGCGTGTCGCGAACGTGATCGACCGACTTCATTCCGACCAGCGCCACGTCCACACCCGGCGTCGAGCGGGTGAACTGAATCGATCGCTGCGCATCGGTGGCGAAACCGCTGAACGCATCCGCGACGATTGGCGGCAGCCGGCGCGATAACTGCCCCTGCAGCAGCGTCGCGCTGGCCGCAACCGCGACTCCGAGCGCCTTGGCGGCGGCCAGCGTGGTCGCCTTGCCGCCCTGCACGATTTGGTTCGATCGCGTGATCGCCTCCGGCATCGCGAGGTTGTACGGCAGCTGGATTGCGCGAAAATGATGCGTGTCGCCGCCAACCTCGCGCGCGATTCGTATCAGCTCGTCGAGCGAGAGCCATCCCCGCTCCGTTTGCGCCGCCCGATAGCCGTTCCACGTCGCGGTCCCGTACACGCCGATCTTTCCGTCGGCCACCGCGCCTTCCAGGAACTCGAAAATCGTCGCCATTCGCGCCAGGAACTCTCTGCGCTCGACGGCTTCGAGCTGCGTCTCGGGATTGTGGATGTAATAGATGTCGATCGTCTCGAGATTGAGATTCTTGCGCGACAACTCCAGCATCGTGCCGATGTACTTCGGCGTCATGCAATGCGAGCCGTCAACCAAATCGGTGGGCGCGACGATTCCCGTCTTCACGTAATGATCTTCGAACCACGCGCGCGGATTGGCCGGCACGCCGCCGTCGAACGTGATGTAACCGCCCTTGGTCGCGACGATCAGCTGCTCGCGCGCGATTTCGCCTTGCGCCGCAAGCTCGCCGATCGCTTTGCCGATACTCCGTTCGCTGCGCTGGAAGCGGTAATTCACCGCCGTATCTATCAGATTGATTCCGCCGCGAAGACTCGCCTTGATCGCCTCTTCGTAGGCCCGATCGGTCTCGTCGTCGGGATCGCCCAGATATGTGCCTATTCCGATCGATGAAACCGACAGGCCGAGCACCGGCCGGAAATTTCCCGGCAGCTCCGGGAACCGGCTCGCGTATGCGGCCGTAGCCGGCGGCGTCGCGCGCCCCTTAAGCATCATGCCGTTTCTCCCGCGCGCCGTCGCGCCTGTTGCCTGCTGGTCTTGTACCCGGCCACCGCCCAAACCTCATCCGACGGCCGCGCGGCCGGCGCGCTTGCGTCGATGAAATCTATAATCTCAAACGCGCCGCTCTCCATAAAGCTGCGCGTCAGGTCCAGGATCGCCGCGGGCGATTGAGATCGCGCCGCGCGATCGAAATTGTGGATGACGATACCGCCGATCTTCGCGATTGCACCGTCGTCGAGATCAACGACGAGCCGCAGCGCCGAGTAAAATAGCTCATCATCGTGGCCGTCGGCGCGGCTGGAGAAATCGGCGCGAGGATGTCTGCGCATGCTGAAATCGTGTTTTGAGGCCATGCTGGCAGCTTACTTTTACCGTTAAGTTTTAGCTACTTAGCGCAACTTTGGGAGAATTTAAGGAGCATCGTTGACATCGTTCGAGCGCGTCATCTAAAGTAAAACACTTTTACAAACCGCGCTTCGCCAGTAGTGAGAACCGCCAGCGCGGTAGCGGAAAACCGATGGTCAGACGCGAAAAAACCAACTACGTCATTCAATCCGTCGCGCACGCGCTCGATGTGCTCGAGCAGTTCTTCGGCTACGTCGATGAACTCGGCGTGACTGAACTTTCCAAGCGGCTCAAGCTGCATAAGAACAACGTCTTTCGAATCCTCGCGACGCTCGAAGCGCGCGGCTATATCGAACAAAACAAAGCCACCGAGAATT
>NZ_JBEKFG010000107.1:0-9537 GCF_050013435.1 Binatus sp. (SeqCode)
GGGGCTTGCGCCGCGCGATTATGCTCTCCGCCAAACTAATTTGCCCCATCATCCGATGACTCATCTGCCGCTCCTCCTCCGCATCCCTCACACCTGTTTCATAAGAGACGCACGAGTTATGCAAAGGTTTCCTGACAGGGCGAGGAAATTAGGAGAGAGGCAAAGGAAAAGGATCCGGGATTCTTCGCTGCGCTCTGAATGACACAAAAAAGGAAGGATCCGGGGTCCCTCGGCTACGCTCGGGATGACACAAAAAAGTAAGCGGTGCTCGTGTCATTCTGAGCGAAAGCTGCTGAGATTGAGCCGAAGCCCTGAGTGCTGCCGAAGGGGAAGAATCCCGGATCCGGGTTCCTTCGCTGCGCTCAGGATGACACAAAAAAAGAGCGCGCCAGCATATGTAGCTCCAGCCCCGACGCCCAGTTATGCAAAGGTCTCCTGTCAGGGAGAGGCTATTTAGTTCCGGACATCGCTGACAGAAAGAGTTACTGTCGCAACAAATTGTTCTTTGCGTAACGGGACGCGGGCCACATTCGCTCGCGCGCCCTTTAGAACATTCGTTTTCCCCGTCATCCTGAAGGCGGAGCCAGCAAGTTGGCAAACGCTCTGAAACCACCCAATCAATTGGCGGTTGTCGCGTCGCGACCTGCGGCGCGACCAACATCGTTCAGCGATCGGATCGCCGCTATCGCCGAGCTTGGCGCCGGGACGGTTGCAGCCGAGCGATGTGCGATCGCGTTTCCCGCCGGTGGCGGCGGCGAAATAGTGTGCGCGCCGCGCGGCGAGTCGCGATGGGACAAGGTTGTCAATGCGGTCCTGGCTGCGCTCAACAATCGGCTCAGTGACGCGGTCGCGGGATACGGGTTGAAGCGGGCGCGCGGAACTCCTGGTTCAATTGAGTCGATTGAAAGGGTGGCGCTTAACGCGCGGGAAATCGACGCAATCGTGCGAGTCGAAGCAATGGACGGGCGCCAGATTGCCGCGTCGGCGTTCACCGACGGCGTGAGCGCGGTGCGAATCGCGATGGTGGCGCCGGCGGATCGCGCCCGCGGCGAACTTAAAGCATCGCTTGAACTTATGGCGCGGGCGGTTTTCGGCGAGATAGCGCTGGCCGCCGGGCGCGGGTCGCTTGAATTCTGGCGGACCCACGGCGCCGAGCGCGGCCGCCAGGCTATCGACGCAAGGCGGGAGTTGGTGCGAGAGCGGGCCGTGATGAATCACCTGGACAAGGCGGTTGCGGCGGCGCGGCGTGCGCAGCCGATCGAAAGGTTCGGCCGCTTCGGCGAACTCGTCGCGGCCGGGGCGGGCTTCGATCAATGGGTGGTTGCGGTCGCCGACGGCGGCGCGTTGACCGTGGCCGCATCGTCGTCCGGGCACAAGGAATTCGATTTGGGTGAGACCGGCAGCGCGCTCGGGGAAAGTTTTCGGCGCCATATCGTGATTGCGCGCTGGCGCGATCGCGACGCGACTGCCGTCAATCGCGCCAACCAATTTTCCGAAGACAGAATGTTCCGTGGTTCGTATGTGTGTATCCCGTTCGAGGGAGGCGCGATTGCGCTGGCCTCGCGCGACGGGCGCGCATCCGCGGCCAGGGCGGAGGCGATTGTCGAGCGGCTGGCTCCGCTGGCAGCGAACTGGGTGATGGAGCGGGAGGCCGCGCGGCGCAACCTGCTGGTGCGCCAGCTTGCGCTCAGAATGTTTGCCGCGATCGACGAGGAGCGGGCCAGAATCGCGCGCGACCTGCACGACGATCAGGCGCAGTTGATTGCGGCGGCGAAAATTGCGCTCGACGGACGGCGCGAGGCGGCGCGCTCGATCTTCAAGCAGGTCGAGGAGGAGTTGCGCCGCAAGACGCGCGAGCTTCGTCCCGTCACGATCGCAGACGCTTCGCTCGACGAGGCAATCGAGGGCGAGTTCGCGCGGCTGCATCGCGCGGGCGTAACCGCGAAGTTAGTGCATTCGGTTCACGATGGCGCGGCGGAGAAAATCTCGCGCCCGGTGCAGCAGCTATGCTTCCAGGTCGTTCGCGAGACGCTGTCCAACGTGATTCGGCATGCGCGCGCGAAGTCGGTCGAAATCACGATTGACAGTACCGATGCGGCCGCGCGCGTCTCGGTGACTGACGACGGCTGCGGCATCGCGGCCAACCTCGCGGGCGAGGGGATTGGCCTGGCGGGGGTGCGGGAGCGGCTGGAATTGATGGGCGGGAGCTTGAGGGTCCAGTCGCAGGCAGGCCGCACGACAGTCGTCGCTGAAATCCCGGAGTCCGCGTGATGGAAAATCACCGGCCGATTCGCGTGCTGCTCGCCGATGACCATCGGATCTTCCGCGAGGCGCTGCGGATGGTGCTCGCGGCCGAGTGCGAGGTGGTCGCGGAGGCATCCGATGGCGAACAGGCCGTCGCGATTGCCGCGCAATTGAAGCCCGATGTGATCGTGATGGACGTCGGGATGCCGGGAATCGGGGGACTTGCCGCGGCGCGTCGAATCACCAGGGAAGTGCCGGTGTGCAAAGTGCTGGTGCTCAGCCAATACGACGACGAGGAATACGTGTTGGAAGCGTTTGGCGAGGCGGGCTGCGCGGGCTACGTGGTCAAGACCGACGCGGCGGCGGAATTGCTGAGCGCGGTGCGGGCAGTTCACGCCGGGCGGCAATACCTGAGCCCCACGATCGCGCCGATCGTGCTCGCGCGGTTGCGCGGTGGCGCGCCCGCGAACGCGGCGCACGAGGCGAATCCGACGAGGCGGGAGCGCGAAGTGCTCAAGCTGATAGGCGAGGGCGCGACTACCAAGGAGGTCGCGCAACGACTCGGCATCAGCGTGAAAACCGCGCAAGCGCATCGCGACAACGTCAAGCAGAAGCTCGACCTGCGCTCGACGGCGGCGATGGTGCGATACGCGATCAAGCACAAACTGATTCGCATCGATTGAGCGCGGGGCGCCGAGCGGGTAACAATCGCATCGGGAGCAGCTCACCGATGGCAGAAATAGGACTCTTCGAGGCAATTTACTCGGCGCGATCGCTCAGGCGATTCAAGCCCGATCCGGTTCCCGACGATGTAATCACCAAGGTGCTCGACGCGGCGATTCGCGCGCCGTCGGGCAGCAACCAACAGAGTTGGGAGTTCATCGTCATCAAGGACGCGGCGCAGCGTAAAAAGATCGGCGACGTGTATCGCAAGGGCGGCGGAGTTCTGATGGCGCTCTACACCGATCGCGTCAAGCCCGCGCACATGAGCGAGGACGCCTACCGGAAACTGCGGGCGTCGGCGACCCATCTTGTCGAGCACATGGGTGACGCGCCGGTGCTGTTGGTCGCATGCCTGAAGCAGACCGCGCCGGCGGGAACGCCGCCCAAGCTTGCGCCCGAGGTGGCCGCGGCGATGAAGAAGATGGCGCGGCTCTCAGGCTCGAGCATCTATCCCGCCGTGCAGAACATTATTCTCGCCTGCCGCGGCCTGGGTCTCGGCACGGTGCTCACGACGATTCACGCCTATTTCGAGGACGAGGTGAAGGCGATATTGGGGCTGCCGGCCGAAGTGCAGACCTACGCGCTGATGCCGATCGGATATCCGCAGGGAAAGTTCGGACCGATCATGCGGCGGCCCGTGAGCGAGGTCGCGTACCTGGACAAATACGGCGACCATTGGAAGAGCTGAGCGCGGCGCGATTTACAGGAGTGTTCCGGAATCACCGCGCCTGGTCTTGCGTCGCGAAGTGTCAATTTAATTCGTCGCGAAGATCTTCGGTGACTTTGCCGGCGAGGTGCCGGACCTGGTCGTGCTGCGAGAGCAATGAGGCGAGCACCGCGGGATTGGACTTGCCGCCGAGGCGGTACGCGTCGGCGGCGTGCGCGAATTGTTCGTAGGCGTTCAGCAGCTTTACGAAATCGCGATGCGAGCGCAGCGAGGACTCGCGGGGCGTCGATGACGAGAACGCGTTGGCCTTGTTGAAGGCGTAGTAGAACTCACCCATCTCCTCGGACGACAGTTGGCGATCGTCGAGCTTGAAATAGGTGCGGCAATAATCCGCCAGCTTGTCGGACATATCGGAAAGCAGCGACACGTTCGCCGCCGTCGTGCGATGGTAGTCGGACGAATAGCATGCGGTGGCCGCCGCGATGGCGATCGCGAGAAAAAAGACGGGCCGGCGAAGAGCAGCTCGCCGCAATGATTTCAACAAAACACGACCACGCCGTTTCAGCCGAGATACTCCTTGAAGAACGCGACGGTCCTGGCCCACGCCTCTTTGGAATGCACGGGATGGAACGACGGACGATCGTCGCACATGAAGCCGTGATCGGCGTCGGGATAAAAGACCACCTCGGCGGGCTTGCCGGCCTTCTTGAGCGCGTCGCGAAATTCGTCAACTTCGGCGATCGGAATGAACGCGTCCTTGCCGCCGAAGAAGGCCAGCACCGGTGCGTTGAGGCCGTCGACGTATTCGATGGGCGGCTTCACGCCCGGCTGACGCGCCTTCACCATCCCGCCACCGTAATACGGCGCGGTGGCTCTGACAGCGGAGTTGCGGCATGCGGTCAGGAAAGCGACGCGTCCGCCCATGCAGAATCCGACGGTGCCGAACGCGGGCTTGACGTCCTTCAACGCCTTGAGGTGATCGATCGCGGCGCCCATGTCCGCGACGATTTGATCATCGTTGACCGAGCCCATCAGGCGAAAGGCGCCGGGCAAATCGTTGTAGCCGACGACGTTGTTGGGCTGGCGAAAGTAGAGATTTGGAGCGATCGCGACGAAGCCTTCGGCCGCGAATTTGTTCGTGATGCGTCTGATTTGATCGTTGAGGCCGAACGCTTCCATCACGACGACCAGCGCGGGATACGGACCTCCGGACGCGGGGCGCGCGAGATGCGCCGGCATCTTCTCGTCGCCGGTACGGATCGATACTTCATTCGAGACGACTTCCATGATTGAAACCTCCCTGACAAAGATTGGCGTCCGCTGACGAGCGGGGCGCGATCGCGGATGGCGTTTGACGCCGTCGCCGACCCGGCGATCTTTTTCGCATACAAAGAGGCCCGGCTCAAGTGAGAAAGTTCGATGCGGCGCTTGCATAAGAAAGTATCACTTTTCGCCGCCGCCCGCGCCTTCTCGCGCCGACCCGCTGCGCGCCGCTAGTATTGCACCGCCGGTCGATTAATCCGCGTGCCCGGCCTGATATTGCGATGATTCCGCTTCGCGACAACGCCGCGCCGCGCCGCCTGACCCCAATCAACAGCGCGCTGATTGCCGCGAACATCGCGGTGTTCGTCTACGAACTGTCACTGGGCGAGCGCGTAACCGCCTTCGTGGGCAGATTCGCGATGGTCCCGGCAGCGGTCACGCGCGCGCTCTCGGCGGGCGCCCTGGCATGGCATGAGCCGGCCGCGCATCGCACCCTCGACGCGCTGGCGCCGTTGATGACGACAGTCACGTCGATGTTTATCCACGGCGGTTTGTGGCACGTCGCGGGCAACATGCTGTACCTGTTCATCTTCGGCGCGGCCGTCGAGTATCGGATGGGCGCGTCGCGGTACCTGATCTTCTATTTCGCCGCGGGAATCGCCGCGGCGCTCGCGACGGTGTGGATCGCGCCCGAGTCGGGTGTCCCCGTGATCGGCGCGAGCGGCGCGATTGCCGGCGTGCTCGGCGCGTACTTCATCCTCTACCCGCGCGGGCGCATTCTCACGATTATCCCGATTTTTATTTTCGTGCAGTTCGTCGAAATTCCGGCGGTCATCTACCTGTTGGTCTGGTTTGCGGTGCAACTCTACGCTGGACTCGAAGCAGGAGGCCGCGCGGGGGCGATGGGTGGAGTCGCGTGGTGGGCGCACGTTGGCGGCTTCATGTTCGGAATCGCGCTGGGCCCGATGCTCGCGGTGAATCGTCCGCGCCGGCGGCGATAGCGCCGGCTGATTGTGCATGAACTGTGGACGGCGTGGTGACAACCGTTGGCGTGCGGCTGGAGTAATAGTTGTAAGCGGTCATCGGATGAGAAATAATTTGCGCTCCTGGAAATCAGAGCGCGCGGTCGGGAGGTGGTGGTCAGGTGGCGGTTTCGTCGGACGATATTCTAAAGCGCGTTCCTCCGCAGAATCTCGAAGCAGAACAATCGGTGCTGGGCGCGATCCTGCTCGACAACGACGCGATTAACCACGCGCTGGAAATCCTTGCGGCTGAAGAATTCTACCGCGAGTCGCATCGCGAGATCTTTCGCTCGATGGCGGAGCTCACCGACCACAGCCAGCCGGTCGATGCGATCACGCTGACGGAAGCGCTGCGCACCAAGGGCGTGCTCGAGCAGATCGGCGGAACCGGCTACATCGCGGAGCTGGCTTCGATCGTGCCGACCGCGGCGAACGTTGCGCACTACGCGCGCATCGTGCACGAGAAGGCCGTGCTGCGCAGCCTCGCCTCGATCGCGACCGACATCGCAAGCTCGTCCTACGAGGCGCCGTCCGACGTGGACGGTTTCGTCGACGAAGCCGAGCATCGCATCTTCGAGATTTCCGAGCAGCGGATTAAGCCGTCGTTCCACACGATGCCCGAGCTGACGCGCGAGTCGCTGAAGATCCTCGAGCGGCTGTACGAAAACCGCGAGATGATCACCGGGGTGCCGAGCGGGTTCGTCGATCTCGATCGCATCACGGCGGGCTTCCAGCCGTCGGACCTGGTCATCATCGCGGCCCGCCCCAGCATGGGCAAAACGGCGCTCGCGCTGAACATAGCGGCCTACGCCGCGATGGACGCGGACCCGCCGATGGGCGTCGCGTTTTTTTCGCTGGAAATGTCCAAGGAGCAGTTGGTGCTGCGCATGCTGTGCTCGGAGGCGCGGGTGGACAGCGCGCGGGCGCGGCAGGGATTTCTGGGCGAGCGCGACTTCCCCAAGCTCGCGCAGGCGGCGGCGCGGCTGTCGGATTCGAACATCTATATAGATGACTCGTCGGACACGACGGCGATCACGCTCAAGGCGAAATGCCGGCGTCTCAAGCGCGAGCGCGCCAAGAACCTGGGCCTGATAATCGTCGATTATCTACAGCTGATGAGATCCGCGCGGCCCGGCGAGTCGCGCGAAAAGGAAATCGCGGAAATCTCGCGCTCGCTCAAGGCGCTGGCGAAAGAACTCAAGGTCCCGGTCATCGCGCTGTCGCAGCTCAACCGGCAGGTCGAGTCGCGCGAGAATCGCCGTCCGATGCTGGCTGACTTGCGCGAGTCGGGCGCGATCGAGCAGGACGCCGACGTGATCGCGTTCATCTACCGCGAGGAAATGTACAAGGGCAAGGAGAGCAAGGAGCCCGGCGTGGCCGAGATAATCGTCGCCAAGCAGCGCAACGGCCCCACCGACACCGCGAAGTTGACCTATCTCAGCAACTACACCCGCTTCGAGAACTACACGCCGGAGACGGGAGTCTTCGAAGACACGGGCGTCTAGAACGAATCGCGTTCGTCTTCCTCGCCGGCCAGAGCGGCGGCGCGTCAGCGCGAGGTTTCGTCGTCGTCGTCGGAGGACGACGGATCGCGATGCGGTCCGGGCTCGGCCGGTTCTTCGCCCGCGCTTGATGAGCCGACCTCGTCGGATAAGGTGGGATCCACCACAACCACGTCCTCGGGATGAGTCTCGATGCCTTCGACCGGCCCGGTCGTCGCCTGCTCGACGGCGCGCTCGATCTCGCGGAACTCCGAAAGGTCGGGCAGGCCTTCGAGATTTTTCAGTCCGAACAATTCGAGGAACTCGTCGGTGGTCTCATAGACCATCGGGCGTCCCGGTGCGTCCTTGCGCCCGGCAATCTTGACGAGCCGGCGTTCGAGCAGCGTTTCGAGTACGCCTCCCGTGTCGACGCCGCGCAACTGTTCGATCTCCGGGCGCGTGATGGGCTGTCGATAGGCGATTATCGCGACGGTCTCCATCAGCGGGCGGCTAAGCCGCGGCGGCCTGGTGGCGAGCAGCTTGCGAACGTAGCTGGCGTGGTCCTTCGGCGTCCGCATCTGGTAGCCGCCGGCGACCTCGTCGATCACGATACCGCGGTTTTCGGCGCTGTACTCGGCGGCCATCGCGGCCAGCGCTTTGTGCACGGTCGCCCGCGGGAGGTCGTCGAAGACCGCGGCCAGCCGCGCGAGCGAGACCGGCTCGCCGGCCGCGAACAGCAGGCTTGCGAGAATTGATTTCAGACGCTCTTCTTCCACTCGGCCTCCATTCATTCCGCGGCGGCGCGCTCGAGAAAAATCGGGCCGAAGCGCGCTTCCTGAAATGCGCGAACTTCGCGCCGGCGTATCAACTCGAGCAGCGCGATAAACGTCGCGATTACAATCGATCGATCGTCTGCATCCTCGAACAGCGCGGCGAACTGGATTCGTTCCACGCCCTCCAGCGCACGCAGTATCCGCGGGATACATTCTGCCACCGGGATGTCGCGCAGCTCGATGGCGCGCGGGGTCTTGTCGGCGACGCGCTTGAGCACTGCGCCAATCGCTTCGACCAGGTCGAAAATCGTAACCGTGTACTGTTTCGCGTCCGCGTCTTCGGGCGCGCTCTCGCCCGGCGTGGTGAACACGTCGCGGCCGAGCAGGGCGCGCTCCGCGAGCTTTTCAGCCGCCTCGCGATAGCGCTGATATTCCAGCAGCCGTTCGATCAGGTCGCGCTTGAGCTCCTCGGCTTCCTCGGTGTCGGCGAGCTCCGGATGCGGCAGCATGGCGAACGACTTGATCAACAGCAACGTCGCCGCCATCACCAGGTACTCGCCGGCCACGTCGAGGTTCAACTGGTCGAGCAATTCGAGCCATGCCAGGTACTGCTCGGTGATTACGCTGGCGGTGACTTCGTGCGGGTCGAGCTCGGCGCGCTTGAGCAAATGCAGCAGCAGGTCGAGCGGACCCTCGTACATCGGGAGCCGGAAGCGGACCCCGGCGTCGGCTCCGAGCCTGGGCGGCGGGTTGGATTCGTCGCTCAAAGTTGCACCATCCAGGAGATCGCACCCAGCGCCATGTTCATGACCGGATAGATCGCGACATCCAGCCAATGCGTATACAGCAGCAACAGCAATATAAGGAAGCCATAACGCTCGGTCTGTGCGTAGGCGTGCGCGGCCGCGAGCGGCAGGATGCTGAACAACACCCGCCCGCCGTCCAGCGGCAGCACGGGAAAGAGATTGAAGACCCCCAGTTCGACATTGACAATCACCGACGCCTGCATCATCCGGGCAAGCGGTTCGGCGACGGTGGGGCCGAGCGAGCCGTGCATAAAGGCCGGCATTGCGCGCAGCACAAGTCCGCTCACGATTGCCAGCACGAAGTTCGTCAGCGGTCCGGCGGCCGCCACCTTCAGCATCCCGCTCCGGCCGCCCCGCAACACGCGGAAATTGACGGGGACCGGCTTCGCGTAGCCGAGCACCGGCGCCCCAAACAGGTACAGCGCGAACGGCAGGATAATCGTCCCAAAGAGATCGACGTGTGAAATCGGATTCAGCGTGAGCCGTCCGGCGCGAAGCGCGGTATCATCGCCAAGCCACAGCGCTGCCACGCCATGCATAACCTCGTGCGCGATGATC
>NZ_JBEKFG010000108.1:0-9141 GCF_050013435.1 Binatus sp. (SeqCode)
GGCTCTTGAACAACTTCCTTGGTTCGTTGTTTGTGATCCTGGTGGTTATCTTCCAGGCGGACATTCGGCGCGCGCTGACCCGTGTCGGTGCGCAATCCTTCCTGGGCCGCAATGCGGCTGCCGTCACTCCTGCGGAGGAAATAGCGACGGCGGCGGCGTGGCTGTCGGCGCGTCGCGTCGGCGCGCTGATCGTGATCGAGCAGGACGATGGCCTCGGTGAGTTCGTCGAAAGCGGAAGAATCGTTGACGGCAAGGTCTCGCCCGAGCTGCTCGAAACGATTTTCATGAACGGCTCTCCGCTGCATGATGGCGCCGTGATCATAAACGGCGACCGGGTACTCGGGGCGGCGTGCCTGTTGCCGTTGTCACAGAACCCCAACGTAAGCCTGTCGCTGGGCACGCGTCATCGCGCGGCGATTGGGATGAGCGAGGACACCGACGCGGTGGTGCTGGTCGTGTCCGAGGAGAGCGGAGCGATTTCCCTTGCCCGTGGCGGCGTGCTGAGCCGTGGACTGGAACCCACCGAGGTCCTGTCCGCACTGCGGAAGCTGCCGGGTTAGGCGCGCGGAGGCTACACAGCGACGGGACGACGCACGATGAGGCTGGGCGACTTCAAATATGTGTTCGCAGTTAGTGGTGTGCGGCGGCTCCGCGGCGCCGACATCGGGCTGCGCATATTCGCGATCGTGCTCGCGATCGGGCTGTGGATATTCGTCAACACGGCCGAGCAGCACTCATTCGCGTCGCTCACGGTGCCGATCACCTATGGCTCGCTGCCGCAGGGGATGGTGATCGTGAACCATCCGCCGGAGTTCGTAAAAATCGAAGTCACCGGTCCGCGCAGCCTGCTGTCGCTGCTGGATCCCGAGCGGCTGACGCTCAAGATCGATCTGCGCGGCGTTGCGGCGGGACAATCCGAGTTCAAGGTATATCCCGCGATGTTCAACGTGGAACGAAACACCGCCGTGACCAGCATCTCGCCCGATCAATTGTCGCTTGATATCGATCGCCTGGTCACGCGCGACGTGCCGGTGCATCTGGCGGTTCAGGGCAAGGTCGAGGCGGGCTACACGATTACCTCGGTCGACATTACTCCGCCAACCGTCACCATCGCCGGACCCAGCCGTTTCGTCGCGCCGCTTACCTCGGTCAGCACGGATGCTTTCGACTTGAAGGGACTCACCTCGGATACCGATCGTTCGGTGGATATCGTGCCGCCCAATCCCGCGTTGGGATTCTCGACGGGTCATGTCGATGCGCGGGTCAATGTCGCCGAGGCGATTGCCGACCGTGAATTTCGCGCGGTTGACGTTGAAGTCAAGGATAGCGGCTTCAAGTACCGCGTCGATCCCAAACAAGTCACGCTGACGATTCGCGGGCCCGCGGTAAAGCTCGCGGGTCTCGCGCCCAAGGGGATGGTCTACGTTGACGCCAAGGGCGTCGCGCCGGGCTCGCACGAATTGCCGCTGCAAGTGACACTGCCCGACGGAATGCAGTTGCTGCACCAGTCGCCCGACAAGGTTAAACTGCGAATGTATCGCGAGAAGCTGACAACTACTGCCGATGAGCACCCATCGTAAACTGTTCGGCACCGACGGCGTCCGCGGAGTCGCCAACCGGGAGCCGATTACCTCCGAGACCGCGCTGAAACTCGGCCGCGCGCTTGCGCATGTGTTCCGCAATTCCACGGGTCGTCATCGCAGAATTCTCATCGGCAAGGATACCCGCCTGTCGGGCTACATGCTCGAGACCGCGATCGAATCCGGAATCTGTTCGATGGGCGTGGACGTGTGGCTGGTCGGTCCTCTGCCTACCCCTGCGATCGCGTTCCTGACGCGCAGCATGCGCGCCGACGCGGGCGTGGTCATATCGGCCTCGCACAATCCCTTCCAGGACAACGGGATCAAGTTTTTTTCGCGCGAAGGATTCAAACTCGACGACCAGACCGAGCGGCGAATCGAAGCGCTGGTGTTCGATGAAGCCGAAGTCGGCAAGCATCGCGCGCGCGCCGACGATATCGGCAAGGCCAAGCGCATCGACGACGCGCTCGGCCGCTACCTGGTGTTTCTGAAGTCGTGCCTGCCGCGCTCCGTCGCCTTCGACGGGCTCAAGATCGCGATCGATTGCGCCAACGGCGCGGCCTACAAGGTCGGTCCCGACGCGCTCGAGGAGCTGGGCGCCGAGGTCGTCGCGATCGCCGCCGAGCCCGACGGCACCAACATCAATCTGAATTGTGGCGCGACGCATCTCGACGCGATTCGCGAGACCGTTATACGCGAGCACGCCAACGTCGGCATCGCGCTCGACGGCGACGGCGATCGCGTGATGCTGATCGACGAGCGTGGCGAAGTCTTCGACGGCGACGACATGATGGCGCTGCTCGGCCTCAAGCTAGCCGCCGAGGGGCGCCTCAGCCACAACGCCGTGGTCGCAACCGTGATGAGCAACTTCGGACTCGAGCTGGCGCTTCGCGACGCGGGCGTGCGGCTGATTCGCACCGAGGTCGGCGACCCCGCGGTCGCGCGCGAGATGCGGCTCAACTCGTACAACCTGGGCGGCGAGCAGTCGGGCCACGTGATCTTCATGGATTACTCGACCACCGGCGACGGAATGATCAGCGCGTTGATGGTGCTCGCGCAGATGGCCGAGAGTGGGCGGACGCTCGGCGAGCTGCGCGCGATGCGCCGGGTGCCGCAAGTTCTGGAAAACGTCCGCGTCCGAAATCGCGTGCCGATGGCCGAAATGCCCGACGTGCAACGAATCATCGCCGACGCCGAGCGATGCCTGGCGGGCAGCGGCCGGCTGCTGGTGCGATATTCGGGGACCGAGATGCTCGCGCGGGTGATGGTCGAAGGCACCGACGGCGTCCAGATCAAAACCCTCGCGCAGGAAATCGGCGCCGCCATCCAGAAGTATGCCGGCCCCCCGTAACGGGCGCTACCCCAGACTGGCGGTGTATTCGGGGCGCAGGCCAGTGCAGGCCATCATCAATTGCCCCTCGTGCGCTCTACTTTTTCCCGTTACCCCTTCTAACAGGGCGAAGCCCGCATCTTTCCCACTTGTCATTCTAGAGCGAAAGCTGCTGTAGCGAAGAATCCCGGATCCGGGTTCCTTCGCTGCGCTCAGGATGACACAAAAAAAGTTCTAACAGGGCGAAGCCCGCATCTCTGTTTTAATACTGGGTGCAGGGGTCACCCCTGCCCAAGGAAGTGTGAAACCCGGGGAGGGTTTCACATTTAATTGCGCATCGTGCGCTTGCGCGTCGCCTTCGCCGGCTTCGAGCCGAGCGCTTTCAGATATGCCTTCACCGTGCGCGTCAGTCCCATGTAGAGCGCGTCGGAGATCAGCGCGTGCCCGATGGAGACTTCCTGCAATCCTTTGACCGCTTTCGCATACGCCGGAATATTCTTGAGATCGAGATCGTGGCCCGCATTCACGCCCAGTCCGATTTCCCGCGCGAGGTGCGCGGCTTCGCGATGCGCCGCGAGAATCTCTTGACCGGCCGGCGTGCCGAACGCATTCGCATATGGTCCGGTGAACAGCTCGATTCGGTCCGCGCCGAGTTCTCGCGCGCGCCTGATCTGCCCGGCGTCGGTATCGAGGAAAAGACTCGTGCGGATGCCCGTCTTGCCGAGCCTGGCGAGCACCTCGCCGAGCCAATCCGCCGAGCCGCTGGTCAGGTTCCATCCCGCATTCGAGGTCAGCACGCCGGGCGGGTCGGGCACGAGCGTCACCTGCGTCGGCTTGACGCGCATCACGAGGTCAAGAAACTCCGCGCCCGGGTATCCTTCGATATTGAACTCGACCGTCAGCATCGCGGCGAGATCGAACACGTCCTGAAACGTGATATGCCGCGCGTCGGGGCGCGGATGAACCGTTATCCCGTGGCATCCGGCGGCGATACAGGTGCGGGCCGCCTCGACTACGTCGGGGATATTTCCGCCGCGCGCATTTCGGAGCGTCGCGATTTTGTTGACGTTGACGCTAAGGCGAATCATTTCAATCCCGACCCCCAAGGCTACCAGAGCCGGCGCGCCAGTCCAGTTTTTCACTGCCGCCCGCATTCACGCCTCCCCCGCAAGGTGTAATATCTGCGACAGGGTAGCCGACGATGATTTTGCTCAACGCCGCCGAAAGCCGCGAACTCGATCGCATCAGCCAGCAAAAGTACGGAATTTCGTCCTACCTGCTGATGACGCGCGCGGGCGAGGCGGTTGCCGACGCGCTCGTCGAGCGCTTCCCCGAAGCAGCCACCGATGTGCTCGTCGTGGCGGGCCGGGGCAACAACGGCGGCGACGGATTCGTCGCAGCAAGACGACTGATTCAGGACGGCTTCGGCGTGCGAGCCGTTCTGCTCGGGCACGCGGCGGACTTGAAGGGCGATGCGGCGCGCGCATACGCGGAGTTCCGCGCATCCGGTGGCAAGCTGATCGAGGCATCGAGAGAGTCCAGCCTCGAAGCCGCGCTTGGCAAGCGTCCGAGCGCTGTCATCGACGCGATTTTCGGCACGGGACTGAACGCGGAGGTCAAAGGCGGCCCGCGGCGCGTGATCGAGATTGTTAATTCATTCCCGGTGCCTGCGATCGCCGTCGATATCGCGTCGGGAGTGAACTCGGACACAGGTGCGGTCATGGGCGCGGCGATCCGAGCCTCGCTCACGGTAACATTCGGGTTCGCGAAGTTCGGCCACGTTTCATATCCGGGCGCCGGGCAATCCGGCGAGTTGCGGATCGTCGATATAGGCTTCGCCGCGCGCGCGATTGAAGAGATTGCGCCTCGCGGCCGCTTCCTCGAGCGCGACGACGTGCGGCATTTGATTCGCATGCGGCCGGCGAATTCGCACAAGGGAATGTATGGACATCCGCTGGTGATCGCCGGCGGCCGCGGCAAGTCCGGTGCCGTCCTGCTCGCTTCGCGCGCCGCGTTGAGAGCGGGCGCGGGCCTGGTTACGGCGGCGGTGCCGGAGTCGATCCAGCCAATCGTCGCGGCAGGGCAGGCCGAACTGATGACCGAGCCGATCGCCGATCGCGACGGCCATTTTGACGGCGCTCACGCGCCCGACGCGTTGAAGATGATAATCGACGGTAAGAACGCGTTGATCATCGGGCCGGGAATGGGCGTCAGCGACGACACCAAGCGCCTCGTCGAATGGCTGATTTCGGACGCATCCGAGCGCGACCGTCCGATGCTGATCGATGCGGACGGACTCAACGCGCTCGCCGCGATCGGTTGCGAAGCTCTAAGGTGTGCGCGCGGTCCTGTCGTGCTGACGCCTCATCCGGGAGAGGCCGCGCGCCTGCTCGGCGTGACGCCGGCGGTGATCAACGACGATCGCGTGTCTGCCGCGCGCAATCTGGCGGAGCGAACCGGTGCGTCCGTGCTGATAAAGGGCGCGCATTCGGTTATCGCCTCTCCCGACGGCGACGTCTATATCAATTCGACCGGCAATCCTGGGATGGGTACGCCCGGCATCGGAGACGCGCTCTCGGGGATCGTCGGCGCGATGCTGGGGCAGAAGATGCGCCCGATCGACGCGCTCGCGCTCGGCGTTTTTCTCCACGGCTGCGCGGCCGATCGCGTCGCGGCGCGGATGGGGCGCGTTGGCTATATCGCCGGCGACGTGATTGACGAGCTGCCGGCGGCGCTGGAAGCACTAACAGAGTAGTTGCGCCATATTAGTGACTGAGTAATCGCGATGGCTAATCAGGCTGTAGAATCGGGCGCGAGCGTGGTCACGATGGTGATCGAGAGCCGCTCGCCGCACGAGACCAAATCGTGGGGACGGCGGCTCGCCTCGCTGCTCGAAGGCGGCGAATTGCTGGGCCTGATTGGCGATCTCGGCGCGGGCAAGACCTGCTTTATCAAAGGCCTTGCGCGCGGACTAAACTTGCGCGAAGAGGACATCCTGAGCCCGACGTTCACGATGATCCAGGAACATCACGGGCGTTTGCCCCTCTATCATATTGATCTGTATCGCCTCGAAGAGGCGACGCTCGACGATTTGGGCCTTCGCGAATACTTGTTTTCCGACGGTATCGCCGCCGTCGAATGGTTCGAGCGTCTGCGCGGCGGCGCCGAGATGGAATACCTGGCAGTCCGAATCAGCTACGCCGGCGCGAACCTGCGCCGGATCGAATTCAGCGCGGTGGACTCGCGACACGCGCAAATTATTTCCAAGTTGAAGCGGCGCTTCGCCTGAGGGGCAGCTCGCCGAGCTGAATAATTATGCCTCAGGCATACGACATGTCAGGTGTGCTGTTGTTGATCCCGGTACCTCTGATCGGGCTCTTGGTTCTGCAGTTAGCCGTCGCCATATTGGGGCTTTCAGCGTTGGGCCTCATCCGCTTTTTCCGGAGTCTTCTCGGGAAACCGACCGACAATCTACGTCTCGCAAAATAGGCCTTCGCGGCTGCGCGGGGGGCTGGTTTGAGGCCCATTTTCCGCACATAATACTCAATTCCCCCTTTCCAAAGGGCGGATAGGGTCATTGCATTGGGATTGGTCGTTCAAAAATACGGCGGAACTTCGGTCGGATCGATCGAGCGAATCAAGGCGGTCGCGGATCGCGTGGTCAGGGCGCGCGATGCCGGCAATCGGATCGTCGTGGTGGTCTCGGCGATGGCGGGCGAGACCAATCGGTTGTTCAAGCTCGCCTCCGAACTGAGCGAGTCGCCCAACGCGCGCGAGACCGACGTGCTGGTCGCCACCGGCGAGCAGGTCTCGGCGGCGCTGCTCGCGATCCGGCTTCAGTCGATGGGGCATCCGACGGTTTCCTTTCTCGCTTTTCAAATGAACCTGACCACCGACTCGAATCACGGCCGCGCGCGAATCAAATCCGTGCAATGCGATCGCGTGATGCGCGCTCTCGACGACGGGCAGATTGTCGTGGTTGCCGGCTACCAGGGCGTCAACCCCGCCGGCGATATCACGACGCTTGGCCGCGGCGCGTCGGATCTGACCGCGGTGGCGCTGGCAGCCGCTCTCAAAGCCGACACTTGTGAAATCTACACCGACGTGGACGGCGTCTATACCGCCGATCCCAACGTCTGCCCCAAAGCAAAAAAACTTGGCCGCATCTCGTATGATGAGATGCTCGAGATGGCGGGACTCGGGGCGAAGGTCCTGCAGACCCGTTCGGTTGAACTCGCCCGACGCTACAACGTGCCGCTCGTCGTCCGCTCCAGCTTCCGTGAAGCCGAGGGGACGTGGGTTGGACAAGAGGATTTGTCAATGGAGGACGTGCTCGTTTCGGGCGTAACGCTCGACCAGAACCAAAGCAAGATAACCATTGCCGGCGTTGAGGATCGACCCGGTCTGGCCGCGAAGATTTTCAGCCCGATCGCCGACGCGGGAATCGTCGTGGACATGATTATCCAGAACGCCAGCGCCGACGGTCACACCGACATGACGTTTACCATCGGGCGCGAAGATCTCGGCCGCGCGCTCGAAATCGTCACCCGTACGGCGAAGGAAATCGGCGCGTCGGGCGTGCGGCATGACGATCAGGTCGCCAAGGTTTCGGTGGTCGGCGTTGGAATGCGCACGCATGCGGGAGTCGCGGCCTCGATGTTCCAGGTGCTGGCGGCGGAACGGATTAATATCGAGATGATTTCGACCTCGGAGATTAAGGTCTCGGTCGTGGTCAATTCGAAGTACGGGGAACTCGCGATGCGCGCGCTGCACGACGCGTTTGTCAACGGCGACGGCGGCTCGAACGCCGCGCCGCGGGAGACAGTTTGAGTCCGATGCCGGATGCAAAACATATCCAGGTTTACGACACCACCTTGCGCGACGGATGCCAGTCCGAAGACGTCTCGCTGACGGTCGAGGACAAGGTGACGATTGCCCAACGTCTCGACGACCTCGGTTTCGATTACATCGAGGGCGGATGGCCGGGCTCGAACGAACGCGACGCGGCGTTCTTCAAAGAGATAAAGAAGATCAAAATTCGCCACGCCAAGATCGCGGCCTTCGGCTCGACTCGCCGCTCCGGAGTTCGCCCCGCGGCCGATCGCAATCTGCAGTTGATCCTGCGCACCGGGACTCAAGTCGCGACCGTGGTCGGCAAGACCTGGGACATGCACGTCCGCGAGGCGCTGCGAATCCCGCTCAACGAAAATCTCGAAATTATCAACGACACGATCGCATTTCTGAAAAAGAACTTCGACGAGGCGATTTTCGACGCCGAACATTTCTTCGACGGCTACTTTCACAATCCCGAGTACGCGCTTGCGTGCCTGAAGGCCGTTGACGACGCGGGCGTCACGCTGATCGCGCTGTGCGACACCAACGGCGGACGCCTGCCCGGCGAAATCGAGGCCGCGGTAACCGCGGCTCGCGCCGCGGTCAATTGCCCGATCGGAATTCACTGCCATAACGACTCGGACGTCGCGGTCGCCAACACGCTTGCCGGCGTGCGCGCGGGCGCGGTGCAGGTGCAGGGGACGATCAACGGCTTCGGCGAGCGATGCGGCAACGCGAACCTGGTTTCGATAATCGCCAACTTGCAGCTCAAGCTCGGCTACCATTGCGTGCCCCCGGCCAAGCTCAAGACGATGCGCGAGGTCTCGACGCTAGTGTACGAACTCGCCAACATCACGCCGTTTGCGCGCCAGCCGTACGTCGGCCGTAGCGCGTTCGCGCACAAGGGCGGGCTGCACGTCTCGGGAATCCAGCGCAACACCGCGACCTACGAGCACGTCGATCCCGCGCTGCTCGGTAACGACCGCCGCGTGCTGCTTTCGGAGCTCTCGGGCCGCGCCAATATCGCGTACAAGGCCAAGGAATTCGGCCTCGAGCTCGATACGGCGAACGACAAGATCGCCGTGTTGCTCGATGAGCTCAAGCGGCTCGAGGGCGCCGGCTACACCTTCGATGGGGCGGACGCTTCGTTCGAGCTGCTGATGCTGCGCACGCTCGGCCTGGCCAAAGAGCATTTCAACTTCGTCAGCTTCCGCGTCTTCGACGACAAATGGCATGAGGACCGCGCGCCCTTCAGCGAAGCGGTGGTCGTGATCGAAGGACCCGACGGTGCGCGCACGCGCAACTCCGCCATCGGCAACGGCCCCGTCAACGCGCTCGATTCGGCGCTGCGTCAAGCGTTGCTGCCGTACTATCCCAATCTCGAGGCGATGCAGTTGG
>NZ_JBEKFG010000109.1:0-8406 GCF_050013435.1 Binatus sp. (SeqCode)
TCGCGAACCGCTGCATGGCCATAACTACCAGGTCGGCGTGTACGTCGAGGGGCGGCTGGCGAAGACCGGCTACGTGATCGATTTCGGGCTGATCAAAAAACTCACCAAGGAGATCGTCGATCGGCTCGACGAGCGCACGATCGTTCCGGCCCACAGCGATTGCCTGACGGTGGAAGGACCCAGGGACGGGGTGGTGCGAATTCGCTACGAGCACGACGAGTTCGTGTTGCCGGCGGCCGACGTGTGTATCGTGCCGATCGTGCATAGCTCGGCGGAAGAACTCGCGCGCTACATCTGGGAGGAGTTGGCGAAGCTGCTGGGCGCGCGCGGTGCGCTGAAACTGGTGACCACGATGGAAATCTCGGTGGCCGAGGGACCGGGTCAATCGGCGCACTATCGCAGCTCGACGGCCGGCATCTGATCGCGTTCTTCCCGTAACAATTTCCGCGATTTACCGCGTCTAACCTGCTCACTGGTAGTCATCGTCCTGTCAACGGCGCACGCGGCGTGAGACCATTTTGAAGGTAAGCGGCAATTTTTCGGTGCCGGTTGCGGAGCAAGACAGGGGTGGCATTTCAAGCGAAATTCGCGGAGCCGGAGACGCCTTTTGCGGTCGAGCGGGTATTGATCGGAGCGCATCCGGCGATCGTGAAACTGCGCGCGTTGATCGAGCGCGTGGCGCCGACCGAGGCGACCGTGCTGATCACCGGCGAGAGCGGCACCGGCAAGGAAGTGGTTGCGCACGCGATTCATACGCTGTCGCCGCGCAGCCATCAGCCGTTCGTGCCGGTGAACTGCGCGGCGATTCCGCACGACCTGCTCGAGTCCGAGATGTTCGGCCATGAGCGGGGCGCATTCACGGGCGCCGCAGGATCGCGCCTGGGGCTGCTGACGACGGCCGATCGCGGCACCATCTTCCTCGATGAAATCGGCGCGATGCCCTACGGGTTGCAGGCGAAGCTGCTGCGCGTGCTCGAAGACGGCGTGGTGCGGCCGGTTGGCGCGGACCGGGCGACGCGGGTCAATGTGCGCGTGATCGCCGCGAGCAACATCGATCTGGCCGAGGCGGTGGCGAAGGGCGCGTTTCGCGAGGATCTTTTCTATCGTCTGCAGGTGGTGCCGATCGTGATTGTGCCGGTGCGCGATCGGCGTTCGGATATCCCGCTGCTCACGGAATACTTTCTCGAGCGCATCCGCGACCGCCCTCCCAGGCGTGAAATCGCAATCAGCCGGGAGGCGATGGTGGCGCTATGGTCGTACGATTGGCCGGGCAATGTGCGCGAGATCGAGAATATGGTCGAGCGGCTGGCGATCCTGTGCGAGGACTCGATTATCGACACGTCGATTCTGCCGGAGAACCTGGTGGCAGGCACGCGGCCCGCGACGGCTCCGATCGCGGTCAAGCTGATTGACGGCAGGGTGAACCTCAACGACTTGGTACGGGAATTGGAAGGTAGGTTGATAAACGATGCGCTCAAGCAAACCGGAGGGAACAAACAGGCAGCGGCGCGGCTGCTGGGACTCAAGCGGACGACATTTTCCGCCAAGCTGAGGCGCTGCGGTGTAATAGTTCCGGCGTCTTTGGACGACCGTGAGGAAGGCTGGACGAGCAAGGAGTTGTATGGATGACGCAAACAGAGTGCCTCAGATAATGGTGGTGGACGACGATCAGGACACCGTCGCAATCCTTGCCCACCATTTGCGGCGCGAAGGCTTTGTCCCGATACAGGCCAACTCCGGAGCACAGTGTCTCAAACTGGTTCATGAAAACGAAGTTGACGTAATTCTGCTCGACCTGATGATGCCTGAAATGGACGGCTTCGAGGTCGTCAAGGCGCTTCGGAACAATCCCGAGACCGCCGAAATCCCGATCATCATGATAACCGCGCGCGACGATTTGGACGCGCGGGCCGAGGGAATGCGCCTGGGGGTCAGCGACTTCATGGCCAAGCCGGTATTCCGGCGCCAGCTCGCCAGCCGCGTCCGCGCACAACTCCAAGTGGTCGAGACGGCGCGCAACGCGACCGCGACAATGGATCGCCTCGAGGCGCTGAAGAATCGGTTGCATCATTAGGCTGGCTGGCGGGATCGATCGAGGGCCGGGCCCGCGATTCGACCATCCCGTCGTGGCGCAGTGCGCGGGCTGCACGCGAGCGCATTGCGATCCCCTTACGCGTTCGACTACAAATTAGTGGGCAAGGATCGCTTCCAGGATCATCGCTTGAGATGGCAAGGAGGAATTCGCGATGAACGGTGAAAGCCGACATCCGCAAGCTAACATATTTGCGGCGCTGACTTACCTGCTGGGCTTCGTCACCGGCCTGATCTTTCTTTATCTCGAACCGTACAATCAGGACGAGTTCATCCGCTTTCACGCGCGTCAGTCGATTGGCTTCTCGGTCGCGTGGTTCGCCATCGGCGTCGTGTTCGGCGTATTTATCGCGGTGCTGCCCCATGGATTGGGGGCGCTGCTTAATTTTCTTCTGACCCTAATCGACATCGCACTCGCGGTGTTCTGGGTTTTCCTCATGTACAAGGCCTACAATGGTGAGCGCTACCGGATTCCCGAGCTGGCCGACATCGTCGATAGCATCGCGGGAACTCCCAACGCATAGCCTCGCGCTCACGGCGCGGCCGATTTCCGAAATTTACTTTTGGGCGGGCGTGGCGCCGGCGGGCTTTTCCCCGGCCGCGGCGGCGTCGGGCGTATCGCCGGCCGGTTGATCGGTTCCGTTTTCGCTGTCGGCCGTGGCCGGCGCTGGAAGCTGCGACTCGATGTTCGCGGTTCCCTGCGCCGCCATGCGCAAGCTCGGCTCGCGGTCAATCGCGTCGAGCACGCGGCGCGAAATTTCGTCGGTGATTTGCGGCGCGGAGTAAGTTTCGGCGGGATAGCGAATGACTATTTCCAGGCCCGCCTTGCTCAGATGCAGGCGGCTCTGGGGCTTGGGCGTCTCGAGCACGATGTTGAGGTCGCGCTCCAGATGCCGATAGTCGCGCATCACGCGGTCGCGATAGCGGGCGAACACTTCATCGACAACCTCGAGCAGGCGTTTCTCGGCCAGCCGGTAGTCGATATCGGGGGCGAGTGTGAGCCGCACCTCGTTCCATACGAAGCTGGTGCCGGGCGCCTGCTTGAAGAAGTTGCCCGACGGCTGAAACACGATCGCGTTGGAGAACACCGCCACGCGCCCGGTGGGCTCGCGATGCGTCCCGGTGCCGCCGAGCTCCATCAGCGAAAGTTTCACCAGCCCGATGTCGATCACGTCGCCGGTCACGCCGCCGATTTGGACGCGGTCGCCGGCCTTGATTCCGAATCGCCCGATTAGAAAGAAGTAGCCGGCGATCGACAAAATCACATTCTGCAGCGCGACGGCGATACCGGCGGCGGCAAATCCCACGATGGTGGCGGCCGATCCGATCTCGCTGGCGAAATTGATCAGCACGACGACGAGGACGATCAGCCCGAGCACCAGGCGGCGCGCCGCCATCACCTGCCCGCGGCGGCGAATGTCGGTCACGTAGCGATTGGTGATCCATCGCCACGCCATCGCACCGAGAAAAATCAGCGCAAACGCGACGCCCAGCCCGATCATGTGGATGACGAGGCTTCTGAATTCCCTGTTCCAGCGTTGTTCGATCGCCGCGTGCCACCTGCCCACGTTGTTGGTGTAAATCCCCAGCAGCACGATCTGCTTGCTGAGCGGCAGCGCGGCGTCTCTTGCGAGTTGGTACTCTTCGAGCAGGCTCTCGAACGATTTCGTGCGGTCTTTGAGGGTTGCGATGTCGGCGGCGCCGGTGCCCTGTGAGAGCGCGTTTCCGCGCGCGTTGAGGCCGGCGATAAAGTTGATGGTTGACTGGCGGACACCGGTGGCGCGGGCGGCCAGTGCTTGTGCGAGCGCGCCGTTCTGATCGAGCGCGTCGAGCTTGGTGCTGAGCGCGATCAGTTCGGTGATGACGCCGAAAATCCCGGTGGGCTCGGCACTCGCCACGAAGGTGCTCTCGGCCGGGAGGACCGGCGGCCGTTTGGCGTTGCTATCGGAAATCGAATGCTCGAGCTCGTCAATTTGAGCGGACAGTCCGCCGCTCTGATCGGGCGACGAGCTGCCGCTCTTGAACTCCGCGAGCGCCTTGAGCGTATTGACGCGCTCCTGTTTGAGATCGAGTTCGCTCTGCGATTCTTGAATCTCGGATGCGATCGCCGCGCGCTTGGGCGCGGGCGCTTTCGCCAACCGCGCTTGCAAATTCTTGATGCGCGCGCGGAGCGCGTTCGCGGTGGCATCGAGCGCCTTATAAGTTTGCGTGATATTGCCCAGCCCGGCAGCGTCCGCCGATGAACCGGCAGACCCGGCGCCGGCGTTTGGGTTGGTCGTGGCGATGAACTTCGCTTGCTTGTGCGCGTAGTCGAAAGCCAGCCGCAGGACGTCGCCGGCTACCTGGCGGTCATCGCTGAAAAAAAGTGTCTCGTCAGGATCGCGCACCAGCTGCGCTTCGACGCCCAGATGCTCGTACCACTTGATCACGTCGCTCAGATACGAAATCACGGTCTGCGCGCCGGGAGGCGTCATGGCCGCCGGGGTGTTGAGTGACGCGGGACTCGATGCGGCCGCGGGCTGGGGCGCGGCGGTTACCAGGACGGTCGGCGGCGCCGATGCGGCTTGTGGGGAGGCCGCGGGCTCCGGACTCTGGGCGAATGCGGGCGCGCTAGTCGCGCCGGGAAATCCGGCAATCGCGATCGAAAGTGCAATCGCTAACGCGCCTGCAATTCGAAGGCGAATGCCGGCTGATGGAATCGATGTTTTACCAGCGTGGGGACGCATCGCGATTAATCCGGACCCGGCTTGCGCACGACAGCACCGAGTCAAGAAGAACCCTACCACTGAGTAGCGAAGAAATCCTGACTCGGATGCAACGGCCAGCCCCGGCTAGGCGACGGGGGCGGCGCCGCGTGCGGGCGCGAGATCCGCGTAGCGCGTGGGAGGCGTCCATGGCGTGTCGAGCGCGTCGAACTCACGCATCAGCGCATCGATGTCCTTGACGTTGGCGGTTTTCCGGATCAAATCACGGACCATCACGGGCCGCTCGTTCAGCCGGTCACGAAGCATCCTGCGAATCCCGCGCTCTGCCAGATCGTTGACGACTTTGCGGCCGGATACCGGCTTGCCGTCCAGCGTGAGAAGCGTGCGCGCCTGAATTTCAGAGAGCGCGGTGCGCAGGTACTCGACGTGCGGCGATTCGTCGGCGCGGATGAAGCGCACGAGGTTGGCGGCGTCAATCGGCGCGTCGGAGACTTCGGGGTCCGACAGGATTTCCTCGGCCCACGCGAACGTCGAGGTGGCGAAGACCTCGATCGCGAGCACGTTGGCCATGAAGCGAATCAGTCGCTCTACCTGCTCGCCAAGCTCCGGGAAAAGGGCGGCAGGCCGGCCGGTTCCGCCCCGCGCGATGATACCGGTGTAAATTTCTTGTGAGATCGCGGGATTGGACAGCGCCGCGTCGCGGGCCGCGTCCCACATCTGGCGATGCCCCCCCTCTTCGGTCCATCCCGCTTCGTCGCGCGCGTGCGCTTCGAACAGGCCGCCCGCCAGATGCGCCAGCGCGGTGCCTGCGGTGTCCTCGCGGATGAAGGAGGCGAGCGGAGGCACGGGCAGGTCGCGAATCATCGCGCCGAAGCCCTCGACGATTGCGATTTCGGACAGCCATCGCACCATCGGCTCGCGCACGCCCGAGCGCAGGAGAAATTTCACCTGTGCGACATTGGGCGCCTGCGGCGCGATGGTGTCGGCGGGAATCTCGAAAAGAGGCGTTCCCGAGGTCGCGACGTGGCGCTCCTGCCACGCCTTGATCGCGGGCACGCGGAACGCGGTCCGCGGGGAGCGGTAATGGCCGTCGGCGTCGAAGCCGCCGTGGCATTTCACGCCCTTGACGATAAGCGGCTCGCGAGTGGGAAGGTTGGCGAGAATTTCTAGCGCGGAGAAGTTCAGTTGCGATTGATGAGGCATCAAGGTCACCTGGATTGCTGCATTGCCGCGCCCCCCGCATGGATTTCAGCAGCGCCCAATCACTAACCTAACATACGTAAGGCTCTCCGAATGAGTCAACGAGGGCTGAGGGTTGAAGTGGCAACGGCAAACTCCCCTTTTGGAGAAACCACCACTCCTTGAAAGCTCAAACTAGGTGCAGGTCAAAATATTCGTCGAGCTATGTCTGCGGGCTTTGGCTTTTCGAATTGTTCCCCACAGCGGCAGCATTCGAAGGTGGGTTTCGGCTCCCGATCCAGCGGCCCAACCAGCGAGTCGTACGGCATTTCAGATTCCCAATCGACTTCGGGTTCGCCGAACTCCGTGGGCTGACCGGAAAGATCCCATTCGGTTACACGATGCATCACGACGCATAGAGACAGCTCCTTGATGTTGCCGTATCCGCATTTTGGGCACACGAATATATTCATTTTTGTCCGAAGAGTTGTTCGTATTTTCTTGAAACTCTGATTAGAAGAGCACCATAAGCCATCGCGGTAGCGCCTTCATCTACCCACTCAAACGGAAATGGCTCCACGTTGGTTGCTCGAAAGCGGAGGATTAAGAACTCATCGAACGCGGGCTTGGCTTCATGCTCAAGCCGCTGCCCGGCTTTCCCAGCTTCTTTTACGGGGTGCGGCTCCAAAGCTGTGCCCTTGGTGTCATACTCTTTTTTCCCCTCGAATGAGTGATAGCTCGCTGCCCAATTGACTCCAACGATGCCAACGCAAATCGGCGTTCCGCCGCCCGTTTTGAATTCCGCGACTTGGCCTGTGAGATCTCTTTTGACGCGATCAAACTGCTTAATCATCGACTTGGCGAGGACCTTTACTTCCGCGCCGATTTCGACGGTTGCGATATGGCCTCTCGGGACTTGGAAACCGTGATCATGAATCAATTTAGTCCCAGGGACTCGCTCGCCGAGCGTGCCGTCTCCTCTTCTCGCTTTTATGCCTACGCGATCATTTCTGGAGTTCAGCGCGACCTCGCCGCTCTTAATTCTGCTCACAAGCGTTTTGGAGGTACCTAGTTCAATCAGGTCTTCGTAGAGAAATTGCGCGATTCGATCGCCAACGGAGGAATCGCGGTGGAAATACGGCTTACCTTCGAAAGCGCGTCTGAATGCATCGAGCAGACGGTATTCCAAGTCAGCGGCCCCTTTTTAGAAGCCCTCGCGGGAAATATCCAGTTTGGTAGAGCAAACGTATCGCTTTTGAACGGTCTCGGCCCGAAGCCGTTTATAGGCCAAGCGGAGATATTTCGGCTCGACATCGACGCCGACTGAATTTCGGCCGGTGTTTATTGCGGCTAGGCAGGTTGTGCCCGTTCCCACGAAGGGATCGAGTACCGTGTCGCCGGCGAACGAGAACATCCGAATCAGGCGCTCAGCTAGAGCCGTGGGAAACGGCGCTGGATGGCCGGCGCGAGTAGATGCCCCTTGAATGTCCGTCCAGAATGACCTGAACCAAGCTTTCATTTCGTCCCGGGTCAGCATGGACAGCGCCTTTTGCAGAGTAGTAACGGACCTGTAGCCCCCCGGCTTGCGGAAAAACAGAAGATGCTCAATCTCGTTTCTGACGACCGCTCCTGGCTGGAAAGGCTTTCCATAGAAGCCGGCGCCGTTGCCCTGAGCCTCGTTAACGCCATTTCCAATTTTGTGCCAGAGGATCGGAGTGAGGCAGTCCAACCCCATTTTCCTAGATCGGACTTGAATGTCTGCGTGAAGCGGCATTACGTAGTGGCGACCGCTCTTCTTGCGCGGGAGGCAGACATCGCCAACTACACAGCAAATTCGTCCTCCCGGCACTAGAAGTCTCAAGCACTCGCGCCAAACTTTATCGAGCTCATCGAGGAACTGGTCGTAATCCTGAACTTCTCCAAGCTGACTATCGGACTTGTGGTATTCCTTCAGTACCCAGTAAGGCGGCGACGTCACAACCAAGTGAATCGTTCCACTCGGGATCCACGACAGATCTCGTGCGTCTCCCAACCGCAAACAATGGCGTGTCGCGTCGAATGGCTTTGGCCAAGCGTTGCGCCTTAGAGCGCGGTTCACCTCAAGAAGGTTCGCCAGCCCTTCAGTTGTATTATCGCGTTCGGGTAAAAATTGCGTCTGATCGATCAGCACCGCTTCCGCCTTTTCTGCCATGACGCTCCTAATGCTTATATCACCGTAAGCAGCCTGCGTCAGCCGTCAGATTACGGCAATTCTCTCCGCGCTGCTGTGGTTGTCGCTTAGACGCGCGACGCTCAAACCGCTCGTCCAACAGCCCCGCAATCGCATCGAAGATGCTTTTGCTCAGCCCGTGCTGCTCGAGCAGGTGGCGGAAGCGCAGAATCGTGCTCTCGTCCGGCACCACGTCGTCGCCCAGCTCCACCCGCGCGAACC
>NZ_JBEKFG010000110.1:0-7389 GCF_050013435.1 Binatus sp. (SeqCode)
AGGCGAGCAAGAACCGGTACCGGCTTCGCTGGCGCGAAGCTGTCCGAGATCCTTCCGCTGCGCTCGCGTTGCTCGCTTCGGTCAGGATGACAGAGAGAGGGCGGTGGTGGTTAGCGCGGTGCAGATTCTGAATCCGGCAAATTTGGTCCCTCACCCGCCGCGCGCGGACGCGCGTCGGCCTCTCCCGACTGACGGGCGAGGCAGGTAAAAAGCCGCGCCGAACGCAGCATCCTAACTGGGGCGAGGCAAAGATCCAAGATTGTTCGCTTCGCTCTGGCGGGATTTCTTATTGCGGGGGTTTGTCGGGGGGCATCATCGGGAGCGTCACTTTGAACGTCATCCCGCCCCTCGATGCGCCCGCGTCCGCGCCCTTGATCTCGACGCCGCCGCGCTGCGCCCACAGTCTGCCACCGTGAAGCGCGATAATTCGCTGGCATAGCACGAGACCTAGGCCGGTTCCGGCCGGCTTGGTGGTGAAGAACGGCGTGAACAGTTGCGTGAGCTGATCTTCGGGGATGCCGACGCCGCTGTCGCTGATCTCGACGCGCAGGAACTGGCGGCGACGCCCCTCGGCGGTCATTCTGAAATCCCGTTCGATTCGCGTATGCAGTCGAATCGTGCCCGACGAGCCGATCGCTTCGGCCGCGTTCTTGATCAAATTGAGGAAGGTTCGTTCCAAGGCGCCTGCGTCGCCGACCACGTCGGGCAGGCTGGGATCGAAATCCTGGAGCACGACGACCCCGTCGGGCGGATCCGGGAACAACCCCGCCATCCTCATCGCCTGGTGCAGCACCATATGTATGTTGACCGGCTCATTCGCCAGGCGCTGCGGCCCACTGACCATCAGCACCTGCTCGACGAGCGAAGCGATCCGGTTGACGCCATCGAGGATCACGCTGCAGTACTGCTGCGCGCGTCCGTCCTCGGGAAACATCCCGGCCATCAGCTCAGCGGCTCCCTTGATGCCCGTCAGGGGGTTCCTGACCTCGTGGGCCAGACCTGCGGGCGATAGTTGCAGGCTCAAGTCGCCGGCGGTCCCCGCCTCGGCGGCGCCTTTTTCGTGAGACAGGTCGTGAAACACGATAATGACCCCGGCGAGCTGTCCCTCGGGGCTCAGCAGGGGGGATACTTCGGCGCGAACCGACAGTTCCCGAGGTCCCGCCGCCAGAACGGTCTCCATGTCTCCAAGCTCCTGACCGCTGGCCAGGCAGGCGCGGACCATCCGGCCCAACCAGTCGTTCTGGCGCACGAGGTCGGCCACGGATTCGGCGCTGACCTGGGAGACCCCGAGCATCGTCTTGGCGGCCGGATTGACCGTCAGCGGTTCCATCGCGGGTGAAAGCACGATGACCGCATCGGTCAGGCTATCGATAATGTCGTGCCAGAGACTCAAATCTACCCCCGGTCAGCCGCCGTCAGGACGGTCGCGCGGTTATAGACCGTAACATAAAGGAGTTGGTCGGGCTAAACATGGACTTCGCGAGTATTTTATTGCCGCTGAACGCAAAAATTCGTGAGCATTTGCAAGGATTATTAAAAATATGACTCTCAGACATTAGGCTTTTTAATAAATTATGCACCGCCGATGGGTTGATCTGGGGCGTATCGGTCGGTACCGTTGGGAACAGCTTATTGGGGGAGAATGCCTAAGACAAAGTCTATCTATCGAGTGTTTGTTGCGCTGATGGCGGCCCTGGTTGTCGCCGGATGGGCGTCCACTTGTGCAATCGCCGACGAACTCGACGGGTCACAGGCTCCGGCTGGGGCATACAACCCGCCGCCGAGCCTGATCGGACAAAACGCAGGCTTTGAGCTCGAGACTCCCGCGGAAGCCGGCGCAAAGCCGATCGGGTCGCAATACGTGCTTCCGCTGCCTCAGGCGGTTGCGCCGTTCCCGATTCTGCTTAATCAGTCCGTTCGCCGCTATGTGTCGGATTTTATGAATTACCCCGACCATCTGCAGGATACCTTCGACCGCAGTCACCCCTACCTGCCCGATATGGTCCGGGTGCTCAGAAGCTATGGCCTTCCCGACGACCTGGTGTACCTGGCCTTCGCCGAAAGCGAATTTTCCAAGCGCGGCAAGGGTCCGTGGCAGTTCAATAGCGATACCGCCAAGCGCTTCGGCCTGCATATCGACAACTACGTCGATGAGCGCCGCGACCCGGTAATGTCCACCAAGGCGGCGGCCGAGTACCTGGCGACCCTGCACGACGCGGCCGGCGACGATTGGCCGGTGACGCTGATCGCGTGGAACAACGGCGACCGGGCGATCGATCGTTATTGGTCGTTGCGCGGCCCCAATATCGAAAAGTTCGGCAATCGGCTGCCGCGGCGGACCCGTGGGCTGCTGGGACGTTTCATGGCCGTCGCGTACATCGCGCATCATGCCGACAGTTACGGAATCACGCCCATCAAGCTCGACGATCCACCGGCGTTCGAGATGCTGCCGGTTCCCGGCGGCACTCCGCTCTCCCGGGTCGCCCTCGATCACGGGACGACTCTCCAGCGCCTGCATGAGCTCAACCCGGCCTTGCTGCGCGACATCGTTCCTCCCTACGAACGGTCGTACAGCGTCCGCGTTCCCGTGGAAACCCACGCCAGCGCGGAACACGTCGAATTCTAGTCCTTTTAGGCTCTTTTCGCTCCGTGCTCTGGACCGGCATTGGCTGGTCGCCGGTCGTTGCTCCAGATCGGAATTGGCCGGTCGCCGATCATTGCTCCAGACCGGCATTGGCTGGTCGCCGATCATTGCTCCAGGCAGGCATTGGCCGGTCGCCGGTTCATTCGTGAGCCGAAGCGGCGTATCCTTCTTTCCTCATGATTAGCGCCGACCAGGCCATCCAAATCGTACTCGACAACGTAACTCCGCTCGGCGTCGAGCGGATTCCAATCGTCACGGCGCTTGGCCGCGTGCTCGCCCAGGATATCAGCTCGCCGCGCGATATCCCCGGCTTCGACAACTCGGCGATGGACGGTTACGCAGTGCGCGCCGCCGATCTTGCCAGGGCGTCGGAGGCCATCCCCGTCAAGCTGACCGTCCTCGAGACCGTGGGCGCCGGCCAGATGCCGGCCCGGCGGGTGAGCGCGGGCGAAGCGGTTCGCACGATGACCGGCGCGCCGATCGCCGAGGGCGCGGACGCAATCGTCCCGGTCGAGCGGACGCGCGGCGGCGGGGGTGTGGTCGAGTTTCTGGTCGCCGCCGAGAAAGGCGATTCCATCCGGCCGCGCGGCGAGGATTTACGCCTGGGCGACCTGGTGATGTCGGCGGGCAGGACGCTTAAGCCGGCGGACCTTGGGATGCTGGCGTCGGTGAATCGCTCGATGGTCGAAGTCATTCGCCGCCCGCGGGTCGCGATCGTTGCGACCGGCGACGAGCTGGTGGACGTCGATCAATCGCCGAGCGGTCCGCAGGTCGTCAATTCCAGCGCCTACGCGCTGGCCGGCGCGATTGCCGAAGCAGGCGCCGAAGCCGTCATCCTCAAAGTGGCGCGCGACGACGCGCGCGAGATTCGCGAGCGGCTGGCCGAGGCGATGACCTTCGACGTGGTGCTATCGACCGGCGGAGTCTCGGTGGGACAGTTCGATCACGTCACCGGCGCGCTCGACGAACTCGGGATGCGCCAGCTTTTTCACGGCGTGGCGCAAAGGCCCGGGCGTCCGCTCAAGTTCGGCACGGTGGGCTACCGCCCGATATTCGGCCTGCCGGGCAATCCCGTATCCACCCTGGTCTGCTTCTACCTGTACGCGCGCCCCGCGATTCTCAAGATGAGCGGGATGCGGCGCGTGGGTCTGCCGCGCATCCAGGCGCGATGCGCCGTCGATATCAAGATCGGCAAGGACGTCACCGAGTTTGTGCGGGTCAGACTCGAGCGCGGCGCGGACGGATGGCTGGCGACGCCGACCGGCAGCCAGGGATCGGGGATTTTAAGCTCGCTCTCGCGCGCCGACGGATTGCTCGTCGGTCCGTCAAGCGAAACCCTGTTGAAGGCCGGCGCCCAGGTGGCCGTGCTGCTGATGCCGTCTTACCGCGACGACGGCGCGGTGGGCGCAGATGAACTGTTCGAGGGCCGCCGCCATAGCCACTGAATCACGATCGTCGCGACGGCGCCGAAAATCGCGGAGCCGATTATCACGGTCGAGAGCTTGAATTGCACAATCACACCGAACGGAAGAAGGTAGAAATCCACCGGCGTCGGATGGAAGTTTGCGTAAATGACGTACGCCACCCACAGGACTACGATCGTGCCGATGATGAATTTCGGGTTCTTGGCAAATGCGGGCATCGCGGGCGATCCTCCTGACGGGTCGATGGGAGAAAGCTTGGCGGCTGAAATAGCGATTGTCAACGCGAGTGGGGCGCAGTGCAAATGATGCGCTGGCGGGATTCATCCCCGCGCGAGGGTTAGAGCAATGGCGACGCGATACCGCGTAGGCAACGGATTCGATTTTCATCCGCTCGAAGCGGGCCGCCGGCTGGTGCTCGGCGGCGTCGAAATCAAGCACGACCAGGGACTCCGCGGCCATTCTGACGCCGACGTCGCGGCGCATGCGCTGGCCAACGCGATCCTCGGCGCGATCGGCGCGGGCGACCTTGGCCGGCATTTTGCCGACAGCGATCCCCGCTACAAAGACGCCAGCTCGATCGCGCTGCTCGAGGCCGTCTGGAAGCTCGCCGGCGGTCAGGGATGGCGGCTGGGCAACGCCGATCTCACGATTTTCGCCGAGAGGCCGAAGCTCAAGCCGTATCTCGATGCGATGCGCGAGCAGCTCGCCGCCGCAATCGGCGCGGATCAATCGCGCGTCAACGTGAAAGCGTCGAGTCCCGAGGGAATCGGCGCGCTAGGACGTGGCGACGGGATGGCCGCGGCGGCGATCGTCATGCTCGAAGCGGATTAGTTGCCGCGATTCGTGCTACTCCGCGACGTACTCGACCATCATCTGATTGACCGGGTGGCCCCAGTCACCGATATATTTCGGACGCCATCCGGCCTTGGCGCCGAAGTCCTCAACCATCGCGCGCGGATATTGGAAACCCCGGTGCGAATGCGATCGGGATGAACCGGGTTTGACGTGCGATCCGTCCGCAATGAGGTAGGTCGCATAGAACCGTCCTCCAGGACTAATGAATCGCCGCATTTTTTCCAGGCACAGGCGGATGTCGGACTCGACAAGATGGGTAAACAGGGACTGCGCGATTGCGAAGTCCGGCCGCTTCGAAAATTTCTCGAATTCGAAACTGCCGGAGACTACGAACTGAGGCGACTTGCGTCGCATCAGCTCCCGGCCCAGCTCCTTCTTGATTCCCAGTCGTATGAGCCGCTTTTCACTGTCGAGGCCCAGGTAATTTCCTTCCTCGAGATACTCGATGAATTTCACCCCCCCCGCAACGCGCCGCATCCGGTGTCGAGCAGGACGTGCCCCGGTTTCAGCCCCATCTTGAGCATGAACTCAAACTGCAGTTGGCCTAACGCGTCCCATTTGCCGCCGACGTATCCCCGATGGCCCGCCAGCCAGATTCCAAGCCGGCCGTCTGGTTTTCCAAGCGCGACAAAAGCTTTTGCCTTTAGCTTCTCTATCATTGCAGGGCGACGCATCTCCGCTTTTCAATAACGGTGTGCACTTCGTGAAGAGACGATGTTACCTCACAGTTTATTCACGGGGAAGGCAGCCGAGCGCAGCGAGACAGGCGAAAGGTTCTGCGTACTAGCGGCGCTTGGCAGGGAGAAGCCGCGCTGCCGGCGCGAGTGAGGGTGCTGATTTCGCGGGGAGAGGCGGCCGACCGCCTAGCGGTCGGTAGGCGAGGGTTCTGCGGCCGCGCACAGCCCAGCCCTGCTAAACGTCGTCGTCGCCCGACCCTTCATCCCCCAAATCACCGCCGCTCTCCAATTCCTCGACCGCTTCGTCGAACTCCGGGCCGTTGAACTCGTCGCCCATCTCCTTGCCCATCCGCTTCATCATCCGCGCCACGCTCCTGGGATCGTTCTCGTCGATGTCGCCCATCTTCGACGGATCCGCGAGCGACTCCATTCGCGACTCCTCGCTACGTGGCATCGCGAACCGCGACATCAGGCGGCGCATTTTCTTTCCGCCGCAATGCGCGCAGACCGCGTCAACCTTTTCGCTGACACGCGTGGTCAGGACGCTGGTCGTGCGGCGGCACTTTTCGCAACGATATTCGTAGATCGGCATCGCCAGCGTATTGTATCCGCTGCCGACGCAAATTTCACGAACAATTCATTTTTACCTGTCAATCGCTTAGATGCGTGATCTTAATCCATTGTAGAAAAGAGCTGTCCGAATCGTGTCATTGCGCGGCCGCAACGTTAGGCAGAGCCGCCAGTTTCGCAATCAATGACTCGATGTTTTTACCGCATGCCCGCATGAGTGCCCGGTATTGGGTGTTGCCGGGGGCAAGGAAAGTGGCCGGGTTGAGAGAAAAGGAATAGGTTGCCGCGATGTCCTCGCTCCAGATGTCGCGATCGCTTTGCGTATCGTTCAGCGCGTACCGGACCGTGATGGTTGCGCCGTAGCCGGCCGGGGCCTGCTGCAGGATCTCGGCCTGCAAGACATAGCGAGACGTGCCAGCGCGCGACACATTTCCGAACAAGGCCGCATCTTGCAAGCCCTCGATCAGCGCCTCGCGAAATGTCTTGGCCCAGATCACTGACGTTCCTAGCACCGAAGCACCCAGCAGCGCGCCAGAGAGCGCCTGCGCGGATGACGCTCCGACCCCGGTGACCGGCGCGACGACCAGGGTTTGACCGGCAAAGCGCGCTTGATTTTGCGAGGGCTTGGCGACCTTCGGTAGCATGTCTGCCGGAACGTAGATCATTTGCGGCGGCACGTCCGCGCATCCGGCGACCATCAGCGCGATAAGCAATACGGCAAATCTCATTTCACTCTTCGATCTCCGGGAATGCGCAAACCGTGCCTACTCTCCGATGCGAAACAGCGCGCGCGCGTTGGCCGTCGTCGATTCGGCTATTTCATCGAACGTAGCGCAGCGCAGATGCGCAATCGCGGCGACCACATCCTTGATCATCGCCGGCTCGGTCAATCGCCCCGCGAACTGGCCGCCGTACGGCCACGGTCCGTCGGTCTCGACCAGCATCCGGTTCGCAGGGATCATCCGGGCGAGATCCCGATCGCGCTCCCGGTAGGCGACCTCGGGCGTCAGCGAAATAAAATATCCGGCGTTGATGATCGCGCGCGTGGTCTGCTCGTCGGACTTATGCCAATGAAAGACCGCGCGCGTCACTTTAGCCTCGCGAATTATCGCGAGCGCGTCGGCGGCGCATCCGTGCGGCGCGTGCAGTATCAGCGGCAGATCCATCGCGGCGGCGAGCTTCGCAAACCGTGCGAGCGTCAGCTTCGCCGCGTCCCGCG
>NZ_JBEKFG010000111.1:0-7059 GCF_050013435.1 Binatus sp. (SeqCode)
CATCTTTTTCTGGGTCGCGCGCATGATGATGTTCGCGTTGGAGCTCACGGACCAGGTGCCGTTCAAGGACGTATACATCACGCCGCTGGTGCGCGACGAACTTGGCAAGAAGATGACCAAGTCGAAGGGCAACGTCGTTGACCCGCTCGATTTGATGGAACAGTACGGGGCCGACGCGGTCCGGTTCACGCTGGCGCAGTTGGCCGCGCAGGGGCGCGACGTAATCCTGTCGCACGACAGATTCGCGGCGTCGCGGGCATTCGCCAACAAGATCTGGAACGCCGCGCGCTTCGTGATGATGAATCTCGACGGTGCGCCGCAACCGCTCGCAACAGTTGAAATCGCGAAGCTGGGATTGGCCGAGCGATGGATTCTGTCGCGGCTCGACGACACGATTGCAGAAGTCACTCGTGCAATCGAAGCGTACGAATTCAACGTCGCGGCGATGAAGCTGTACCAGTTTATCTGGCACGAGTTCTGCGATTGGTACATCGAGCTGTCGAAAGATTCTCTAAAGGCCGGCGGCGAGCGCCAGGCGGCGGCGCGATGGGTGCTGGTGAACGTTTTCGACAAGATGCTGCGCCTGCTGCATCCGTTCATGCCGTTCGTGTCCGAGGAAATCTGGCAGGTGATTCGCCCTTACATCGACGAGACGAATCTCGCGGCGCATTTGCCGATTGCGAGGTATCCCGAAGTGTCGGTGACGAATCCGCTTTCGGCGGCGGAGGAAACCGCGATGAATCACTGCATCGAGGCGACCGAGGCGATCAACTCGCTGCGCTCGTTGCTCGGTTGGCATCCAGGCCAGCGCCTCCGAGCATCGATCAAGCGGGTCAGTGACAGTGCGTTCGATCAATTTGCTCAGTGGATACCATATGTAACGACGCTGGCGAAACTCGAGAGTCTGGAACACGCGGAGAATTCCGGCGCGGCCGTGGTCTTCGCGCAGGTTTCGTTCGGCGATGTCGGCGTGGCCGCGCCTGAAGGATATGACTTTGAGGTGGCGCGCCAGAAGCTGCGAAAACAACTGGCGGAGGTTGAGAAACACATCACTCAACTCAAAGCACGCTTGAATGATCCGAACTTCCTATCCAAAGCAGATCCCTCGACTGTCGCGGAAGCCAGAGAGCGGTTGGTACAACTGAAGAAAGAGCAGCGGATGCTCACTGAACAACTGCAGCAGCTCGGCGAAAGCGCATGAACCCTCCGTGTCATTCTGAGCGAAGCGAAGAATCCCGGATTCTGGTGCTCGGCTGTGCACTGCTGCCGGGATTCTTCGCTGCGCTCAGAATGACAAACATGACGTAGCTCGCAGGTACTCGTGGAACTGCTCAAACAACTCGACCTCACTGAACTCATCGAGCGGGCGCTCGCCGAGGACGTGGGGCAGGGCGATATCACCACCGCCGCGACCGTCGCGCCGGGCGCGATGGGCCGCGCGCGAATCGCCGTCAAAGAGCCGCGAATGATTCTCGCCGGCGGCATCCTGATTGAGCCCGTGATGGAACAGGCCGGCGCGGCGCCGCGCATGGTCGCGCTTGCGCCCGAAGGCACTGAGCTGAAAGCGGGCGATATTCTCGCGGAAATCGAGGGCCGGCTGGCGGGACTGCTGATCGGCGAGCGCACGGCGCTCAACTTCGTGCAACTGCTCTCGGGAATTGCGACCACGACGCGCGCGTTTGTCGATGCGATCGCGGGCACGCATGCGAAGATCCTAGACACGCGCAAGACTCATCCCGGTCTGCGCGTCGTCGAGAAGTACGCGGTCCGCGTCGGCGGCGGGCATAACCACCGCCTCGGCCTGGACAGCGGCGTGCTGATTAAGGAAAACCACATCGCAGCGGCGGGCACAGTGACCAAAGCCATCGAGGGTGCTCGCCGGACGGCGCCCCATACGCTCAAAATCGAGATCGAATGCGAGACGCTCGCCCAAGTTGAAGAAGCACTTAAAGCCGGCGCCGACGCGATCCTGCTCGACAACATGACGCTCGACAACGTCCGCAAGGCGCGCGCGATGGCACCGCAGACGGTGCAGCTCGAAGTCTCCGGTGGCGTGACACTCAAGAACGTTCGCGCGATCGCGGAGGCGGGCGTCGATTTAATTTCCGTCGGCGCACTGACTCATTCGGCGCGATTTCTGGATATCAGCATGAGAATCGACGTGGTTTGATTGGCGGGCGCCCCGCCCGACGCTACACGGCTGCGGATTCACTGAAAAAATGCCTCAGAATCCATATCTCGCAAGCGAACGCGGCGCGCCCGGCCGCATCGGCTGGCGGATCCATTACTTCGACGAAATCGACTCCACCCAGGAAGCCGCGCGCGAACTGGCCGCGGGCGGCGCCGACCAGGGCACTGTGGTGATTGCGGAGCGTCAGAGCGCGGGGCGGGGCAGGATGGGCCGCACGTGGCATTCGCCGCCCGGCGTCAATCTGTACACGACGATTATCCTCCGTCCGCCGATTCCACTGGCCGACGTGCCGCGGCTGGGCCTGGTGGCCGGAGTCGCGACGGCGGAGGCGCTCGAGCGCGAGGCGCCGGGGATCGTTGCGCTCAAATGGCCCAACGACGTTTGGCTTCGCGGACGCAAGGCGGGCGGGATGATCGCCGAGGCGGTCACCGACGCGCGCCAGAAACTCGACTGCGTGCTGCTGGGCATCGGAATCAATATCAATCTCGCGGCGGACGACATCCCGCCCGAGCTGCGCGACAAGGCGACCTCGATGCGTATCGCGACCGGGCATCCATGCGACCGGATCGCGATCGCCGATTCGCTTTTTAATCTGCTCGACTCCCGCTATATGGAATCCCTGACCCGCGGCTTCGAGTCGGTTCGCCCGGCGTGGGAACGCTACTCGGCGCTGACCGGCAAGCGCATCGCAATCGTGGACGGCGGGCGGCGCCAGTCGGGAGTGGTCAGGGGAATCGACGGGACAGGTGCACTGCTGCTAGACATCGGGGACCGGATCGAGAGAATCGTCGCCGGCGAGGTGAGCGTGGAAGGGGCGTACGAGTAGGCCGTATGTGATCAACGCGAAATAAACTGCATCGAGCGGCGACGCGGCGCGCGGGAATCGGCGCTGGTCCCGCCGGGCAGGCTGAGAGGTACTCTCTATGGCTGTGGAGGAAATCGGACGGCTTAGAACTATCGCAATCGTGGGCCAGGGCGGAACCGGCAAGACGCAGGCCGCCGATGCGATGCTCTTCACGGCCGGCGCGACGCCGCGATTGGGACGGCCCGACGACGGCTCGGCGGCGATGGACTTCGAACCCGAAGAAACCAAGCATCACATTTCGATCAGTTCCGCGTTTAATCATCTCAACTGGAAAAAGACCGAAGTAATTCTCGCCGATACGCCCGGCTACGCCGCCTTCCTGCCCGAAACGATCACGACTCTGCGCGCGGTGGACGGCGTCGTGATGCTGATAAGCCCGGGCGCCGACACCAAAGTTGAATCGGAAAAAATCTGGGCCGCGACCCAGGAGCTCAAACTGCCGCGGATCGCATTCGTGTCGCGGCTGGATCGCGAGCGCACCAGCTTCGACGCCGCGATGAAGGATCTCGAAAAGGTTCTTGGCGCGCGCGCCGTCGCGCTGACGATCCCGATTGGCGAAGAGCTCGGCTTCACGGGCGTCGTCGACGTGCTCGCGATGAAGGCGCTCACGTACGCCGACACCAGCGGCAAATTCAAGGAAGAAGAATTGTCGGCCGAGCTGAAAGCCCGCGCGGAAGCGGCGCGCACCGCGTTGTTCGAGGCGGTCGCTGAGACCGACGACGCGCTGCTCGAAAAATATCTCGACAAAGGGACTCTCGACGACGGTGAAGTTCGCGCCGCGCTGCACGCGGCCGTGGTCGAGCGCAAAATCACGCCGGTCTTCTGCGGCTCGGGGGCAAAGAATATCGGCATCGGGCCGCTGCTCGACGCCGTGACGACCTATCTGCCCGCGCCCAACGAACGTCCGCCGGTGGAATGCCAGAATCCCACGACCGGCGAGCCGGTAAGCCGTCCCGCCGATCCGGCGGCGCCGTTCGCCGCGCTGGTGTTCAAGACGATCATCGACCCGTTCGCCGGCAAGCTCTCGATCTTCCGCATCATCTCGGGCCACGCTCAGACCGACGCGGGCGTGTTCAACTCGACCAGGGAATCGAAGGAGCGCTTCGGCCAGTTGCTGCGGCTCGAGGGCAAGAAGCAGTCTCCGATCGCCAGCGCGATCGCGGGCGAGATCGTCGCCGTCGCCAAGCTGAAGGACACCACCACCGGCGACACGCTATGCGACGAGAAAGCGCCGGTGCTCGTGATGCCGCCGCTGACGCGTCCGGCGGCCGTTATGTCTTTCGCGATTCATCCAAAGACCAAGGGCGATGAGGAGAAGTCGTCGGCGGCGCTGCAGAAGCTGATCGAAGAGGATCTCGCGCTGGAGATGCATCGCGATCCGCAGACCCACGACATCATTTTGTCGGGTACCGGCCAGATGCATATCGAAATCACGGTCGAGAAGCTGCGCAGGAAATTCAACGTGGACGTCGAGCTTCAGGCGCCCAAGGTTCCTTACAAGGAGACCATCAAGGGACGCGCCGAAGCGCAAGGCAAGTACAAACGGCAATCGGGCGGCCGCGGACAATACGGCGATTGCTGGCTCAAGGTCGAGCCGATGCCGCGCGGCAAGGGCTTCGAGTTCGTCGACAGCATCGTGGGCGGCGTGATCCCGCGCAACTTCATTCCGTCGGTCGAAAAGGGCGTGCGCAACACGCTGGTTGAAGGACATCTGGCCGGCTATCCGATGGTGGACGTCAGGGTCACAGTATTCGACGGCAGCTATCACGATGTCGATTCGTCGGACATGGCGTTTCAGATTGCAGCCTCGATGGGCTTCAAGGCAGCGCTGGAAAAGGCCAAGCCGATCATCCTCGAACCGATCGTTGCGGTCGAAGTTGCATGTCCCGATGAATGCATGGGCGACGTAATTGGCGATCTGAACTCGCGGCGCGGCAAAGTGCTTGGGATGGACAGCAAGGGCCATGGCCAGGTGATCAAGGCGCAGGTGCCGATGTCGGAGGTGCTGAAGTACGCGCCGGACCTGCGCTCGATCACGTCGGGCCGCGGCTCGTTCGAGCAGCACTTCTCGCATTACGAGGAGGCGCCGGGGCCGGTCGCGGAGAAAATCATCAAGGAGACGCTCGCGGCGCGCGAGGCCGCCGGCGCCAAATCGCACGCGCACGCCCACGCATAACGGCGCGGGGCAGGGCGGGGCGGCCGGGTATTGCAAGGGCCGCCCGTCGAGTACAATCGGTGCTGAGTCAGCATTGCGATGGCGCCGATAGGAAAAAGCCTGGTCTTCGCCGGTGTCGCGATCGTGGTCGTGGGACTGGCGCTGTGGGGATTGTCGTCGGCGCCATATGTAGGCAAGCTGCCCGGTGACATCTACATCCGTCGCGGCAACTTCAGCTTCTATTTCCCGCTTGCCACCTGCGTTCTTATCAGCATCGCCGCGACCCTGCTGTTTTCGCTGATGAGGCGTTGACGAATTGGCAGCAGAAAAATCCGTAAGCCCGCATCGGCTTGCAGAGCGCAAGCGGCGCCGTCGCGAGCTGATCGCCGTCGGAGTTGCCGGCGCGACGCTGGTCGCGTTCGTGCTCGCGCAGACCGAGTTGCCGCCGCTCACGCGTCACACCTCGCTGGTCTCCAATCTGGCGGTCATCTCGCTGTTCAACCTGAGCTTCCTGCTGCTCGGATTGATGCTGTTCCTGGTCGGACGCAATCTCGCCAAGGTCATCTTCGAGCGCCGCCGCGGATTGATTGGTTCGAAATTCCAGGTCCGGCTGGTCGCGGGATTCATCGCCGTCGCGCTGATCCCGAGCGCGTTTTTGCTTTACGTGTCGAGCGTCTTCCTGCACGAGGACATCAACAGCTGGTTCAATCCCGAGTACCAACAGATTCTCAATGACTCGCTCGAGATCGCGAAGACCTACTATCTGAACTCGGCCAACAACGCGTCGCATTTCGCCCGCGTGCTGGCCGGGGAGATCTCGGCGCAGGGCCTGCTCGCGCCGCAGAAGCGCGACGAACTCAAGTCGTTCATCGCCAAGCGCCAGCAGGAATACAACCTCGGCACCATCGAGGTGTTCTCCGCCGATCGCAAACTGCTGCTGATCGACATCAGCCCCAAGACTCCCACCGGCATCGGCGCGTTGCCGGATTCCCCGATCATCTCGCAAACGCTGAAGGGACAGGCGCTCACTCGCACCGACCGGCTCGGCAGCGCCGACGTAATCCGCGGCTCCGCGCCGATTTACCTCTCGAGCGAAACCGACAACGTGCTCGGCGCGGTGCTGGTCGACTACTATCTGCCGCAGAGCCTGGCGACGCGCGCAACCAACATTTCGCGCGTTTCCGAGGACTACTTCCAGCTGCGAATTCTTCGCCAGCCCATCATGAACAGCTACCTGCTGACGCTGGCGCTGATCGGGCTGGTGGTGGTGACGCTGGGGAGCTGGTTCGGAATGTTTCTTGCGCGCGGAATCACCGGCCCGATCAAGTTGCTCGCACGCGGGACCCAGGCGGTCGCCGGCGGCGATCTCAATTTCCGCATCCCCGCCGTAGGCGACGACGAGATCGGCCATCTGGTCGATTCCTTCAACCAGATGACCGCCGACCTGCGCGCTTCGGCCGCCGAACTCGAGCGCCGCCGCCAGTACACGGAGACTCTGCTGCGCAACGTGTCGGCGGGCGTCGTCGGGCTGGACCATGACGGCGTCGTCACCACGATCAATCCATGCGCCGAGCGCCTGCTCGATCTGAGCGCCGCCGCCGTCATCGGCCGCAACTACCAGGGAGCGTTTCCACCCGCGCTGGCCCGCGTGCTCGACGACGTGTTCGCCTTCGCCACGCGCCCCCGCGAGGCCCGCTCGACGGTCAAACTCGAAGCCGCAGGTGGCGAGACCGAGCTGATGATGACCGCCAGTCCGCTGGGCGAGACCCCCGACGAGCCGGCCGGAACGGTGCTGTTCTTCGAGGACGTCAGCCAGATAGCGAAGGTCGAGCGGATGGAGGCGTGGCG
>NZ_JBEKFG010000112.1:0-7031 GCF_050013435.1 Binatus sp. (SeqCode)
GAAGCTCGCGCTGGTCGCCTGCATGCGCAAACTCATAACCATCCTCAATGCGATGCTTAAACATCGCACTCATTGGAGTGCTCCATGCCCAAATCCCGCTTGACTATCAACACAGTCGCTGCACCCAATGTAAAGGCCGCCCGCCGTTGGCGGTCGCGCCCCTGCCAACGGTTCACTACTGGGCTGCCATCGCCACGGCCAGTGGTGACGCCGGAACCTAATGTTAAGAGCAGGCAGGTGCAATGGCAGTCACTTTTTTCAAAAGTGGTCGGAAATGGTGCTGTGCGGCTGAGGTTTTCAGAAAAACGTTTCACGTGAAACGTTTTTTAGTTCAGGAGAACGAATCACGAAGCAGTGGCGCTTAGAACTTTTCGGGCCATTTTCTGGCGCCATGAAAGACGCGCAGGATTTCGACGGTCTCACCGCGCACCCGGTACGGAACGATGTACGGCGTCGCGCTCACCACCAGCTCGCGGGTGCCCGGAACCCGTCCGGTTCGGCCCAGGGCCGGATGGATGGCAAGCCGCTCGACGCTAGTCGCGATTCGGTCCACCATTTGCGCCGCCGCATCGGGGTCATCGCGTGCGATGTACTCGGCCTCCTCGTCGAGATTCCGCAGCGCGCGCCTAAGCCATCTGACCCGCACCGCGCCTCCACTTCCTCTTCACCGCCTGGACTTCTGCTTCACTTGCGAAGTCACCGGCATCAGCCTCCTTGAGCGCGGCTCTGATCTCCGTGATTTGCCATTCGTTCAAATCGACGTAAGCACGGATTGCCTCGGCCGCGACGTAGGACTTGGTCCGCTCCATCGCCTTGGCGAGTTTTTCAAGCCGGCTCTTCGTCTTACGGTCAACCCGGATCGTCATTACATCCGACATGCTCGTATTGTGCTGTATACACTAGCATACAGCAAGTGTGCGGGCCGCTGGCGAGGATGGGGTCTTGTGCGGGCACCCGGCGGACTGCCAATTTTGTATCGATGTGCACGCTGGCAATTTACTTTCAGGCGGCACGCGAATTTCCGGTGGTGATCGCCGCGAATCGCGATGAATTCCTCGATCGCGCCGCCGGCGAGCCGACTACCCTGCTCGAAAAGCCGCACGTGGTCGGCGGCAAAGACCTCAAGGCGGGAGGCACCTGGCTCGGAATCAGCGAGTATGGAGTCGTCGCGGGGCTGCTCAATCGCCGCGCCGCCAACGGCGGCAATCCGGATGCGCGATCGCGCGGGTGGCTGTGCCTGGACGCGCTTCGGCGCCGGACCGCGGCGGAAGCGGCCGAGTTCGCCGCCCGCGAGCGCGGCTCCGACTACAATCCATTCAACCTGCTGATGGTCTCGCGGACCGAGGGGTTCGTCGCTTACAACCGCGGCGCCTCGATCGAAGTTGTAGCGCTCAAGCCCGGGCTGCATCTGCTGACCAATCTCGACGTGGATGATTTCGAATGCCCGAAAATAAGCGCGTCGTATGGTAAGTTCGCAGAGCTCGGCAATCGCGCCGATTTCCAGCGCGATCCGATCGGACAGCGCGGCGCGCTGGCGGCGATCCTGGCCGACCATAATACCCAACTCGACTCGCGAATCGGCGCCGCCGCCGGCGGACGGCCCAATGCGCTATGTTTGCATCTCGATAATTACGGCACTCGCTCGTCGAGCCTGATCTTCATGCGCGGCGATACGCCTGAAATCGCGCACTACTTCGCGCCGGGGCCGCCGTGCCGAACCGCGTATGCGCTCGTCGAGATTCCGCAGGGGAGAAAATGCACTTAGTTAAATGTGAAACCCACCGTGGGTTTCACACTTCCTTGGGCAGGGGCTGCAGCCCCTGCACCCGCAGTGAGAAGACGCGAAAATCTGCGCAGCGCATCTTTTCGCGACTACGCCATGGAAGAGCCCGCGCGGCAGGGGTGACCCCTGCACCCAATGCTAATATGTTAATCGAAAAGTCCGCCGAAGCGTCCTTTTCTCTCAAGGCTGAGAGCGAAAGCCCGTCCTCGGGATTTCGCGATTTACCCTGCGCCGTCGCCGCCGCGACCAGTGAAAAACCCCGCGCGCAGCGGTCCGCTCCCCCGCGCGCGGCTCAGGGGCCGAAGTAAGCGGCGATGCCCGCCAGCAGGAAGCATCCGATCGCGATTAGCGCAGAGGCGAGAAAAATCGACGCGAGAAACGGCGGCTCGAACAGAAAAAACAGAATGAAGCCCGCGGTTATCGCGACGACGCTTGCGACTATCGCGAAGACCATGCTCACCGTGCGCAATTGCGCCATCGCGAATCTCCCCCTGGCAGGATGCGGCCGTGAATCAAAACATTTCCCTTGACGCCGAGGCGCATCCGAGTATACGCCGTGAGTTCATCGATGCGGTTGCCGTCGCCGGACGGGGACCGACCGGGAGTTTTGAATTGATGCACATTTGCCATCCAAGCTCGCGCCAGAAACCGATTGCCTGCCTGATTGTCGCGCTCGGAATCGCTTTCGTTGCCGCAACCGCGCAGCCAGTTTACGCGCAACTGGGTCAGTCGGGGCTCTCCTGGCAACAACGCTTCCTCGGCATCATTCCGCTGGTCAAGCCCGATCCGAAAGACCCGGTGGTGGTAACAGTCAACGGCACTCCGATTACGGCGGCGGAAATCGCCGATTACGCGAAGACCGAAGCGCAGATGATCAACGCAACCAGCACCGAAGAATCCAAGGCGGTGTTCCGCGATGCGGGCGAGAATCTGATCAACCGCGAACTGCTGCTGCAGGAGGCGCAGAAACGCAAGATCGCTTTTCCCGATGCCGAAGTGGCGCAGCACGCGCGCGAGTTCCAGATTGGAGGCGCGGAAGGCCAGACCGTCCCCCAGAACGGCGCCCCGGACGCGCAGTTGATGAGGGCGGTGCGGGGGTCGATGCTGATCGAGAAAATGCTCGACGACGAATTCCGCGCGCATCACGTGCAGCCCACCGACGCGCAGATCAAGGATTACTACGACGAGCATCGCGATCTGTTCGTCAAGGATCCCGGCGAAGTGCAGATCGCGCATATCGCCGTGAAGTTTCCGCCCAACGCGACCGACGCGCAGAAGAAAGCGGCGCAAGAAAAAATAATCAAGCTCTACAAGCAGGCGCTCAAGAGCAAGGACTTCGCCGCGCTCGCCAAGCAAAACTCCGAGGACACGGAATCCGCGGCCAAGGGCGGAGAGCTGGGCTACTTTCGGCCCGGGCAGCTGCCGCCGGTGGTGGACAAGATGGTGTTCGCGACGCCGGTGGGACAAGTGACGCAAATCCTCCAGTCGAATCTCGGCTACAGCTTTATCAAGGTGACTTCGCGGCGCGGCGAGACGATTGCACCGCTGGCCGAGGTGAAGGCGAAGGTCGCGATGTTCATCCTCGACGAGAATGAGGACGCGGTGGTGAAGGCGCTCATCAAGAAAATCGCCAAGGGCGCGAAGGTCGAATTCAAGAATCCGCCAGGGCAGGGGTGACCCCTGCACCCAGTGTTAAGGCCGCGCTCCGTTGTCGCGCGCAGCATGAAGGAAGAATCACCTGCGCGGTGGGCGGCAGGGGATGCAGCCCCTGCACCCGCAGTGAGAGGACGCGAAAATCTGCGCAACGCATCTTTTCGCGACTACGCGATGGACGGACTGAGCCCTGCATCCAGTGTTAAAACAAAGATGCGGGCATCGCCTTGTTAGAACTTTTCTTGTGTCATCCTGAGCGCGACAGAAGGAACCCGGATCCGGGATTCTTCGCTACAGCAGCTTTCGCTCTAGAATGACACGTGGGAAAGATGCGGGCTGACGGCCTGTTAGAAAAGTAATGGGGAGAGGCGGCGAGGTACGGTGCGCAAACTCCGGTCGGAATGACACAAAAAGCGCAGCGAGCGGTCGATTTCTAGACGAGGAGGCGTCCGCCGTCGAGCGCCAGCGTCGCGCCGGTGGCGAAGTCGGTGGCCTCGCAAAAGAAGATCACGGCGCGGGCGACGTCTTCCGGCGAGCCCATTTTTTTTGTCAGCGTGCGACTGACCAGCCGCGCTACTTCGCGCTTGCTGTATTCCTCGGGCGGCGCCACCATCCCCAGCGCGATGCAGTTCACCTGAACCTCGGGCGCAAGTTCTTTGGCGAGCGCCCGCGTCAGCCCAATCAGCCCGCTCTTCGACACCGAGTACGGCAGGTAGTCCTTGTACGGGCGGGTCGCGGCCCAATCGCCGAGGTTGACGATTTTCCCCGCGCCAACCCGGCGCATCGCTGCGCCGGCGAACTTCGACAGGAAGAACGGCGCTTTCAGGTTGGTATCGAGAGTTGTGTCCCAGTCGCGCTCGGTGATTTTCTGAAGCGGTTTGCGCGCGAAGACCGAAGCGGAGTTGACGAGGATGTCGATTCGGCCGAACGCGTCGAGCACGCCCGCGATCATCTGCTCGATTTCGGCGACGTTGTCGAGATTGGCGCGGAATGCCCGCGCCTTGCCGCGCATCCCGGCGATCTCAGCGACGACTGCGTCCGCCTCGGCCTGCGAGCTGCGATAGTGAACCGCGACCGAAGCGCCGCGGCCGGCAAATTTTATCGCGATCGCGCGTCCGACGCGGCGGCCCGCGCCGGTTACCAGGGCAACTTTTCCCTTGAGGTTCATGCGGGCGGTTTGCGCGATCAGATCAAGCGGCGCGGCTATTGGCGCCCGGTTCAGCTCGGCAGCGACGCGTAGATCGCCTTAACCATCGCGAGGTTGTCGGAATGCCCGGTCTTCGACGCGGTGACATGCGCATGCAGCGGGCGCCCGAGCAGGTACAGATCGCCCATCAGATCGAGGACCTTGTGGCGCGCGAATTCGTCGGGGAAGCGCAGCGTGGTGTTCACGACTTTGTCGTCATCGACAAGGATCAAGTTGTCGAGGCGGCCGCCGCTGGCAAGGCCATATTCGGCGAGCTTGCGGAACTCGCGCACGAAGCCAAAGGTGCGCGCCGGTGCAATTTCGCGGGTGTATGCGTCGGGCGAAGTGAGTTCGAAGTGCAACTGCTGAATGCCGATCGGTTTCGGGTAATCGAGCGTGTAGTCGATGATCAGATGGTCGGCGGGCTCGGCCTTCATAAACTCGAGGCCCGCGCCTTCCTCTCCGATGATGATCTTGTGTTTGATTCTGATCGGTTCGACGGTCGCGTCCTGCTCGGCAAGTCCGGCTTCACCAATCTGTTTGCAGAACTCGAGCGCCGAGCCGTCGAGCGCGGGTACTTCGTCGTCAGTCTTGATGAGCAGGTTGGTGATTCCAAACGCGTGCAGCGCCGACAGCAGATGTTCGACGGTGCGGACCGAGCGGCCGCCGCTGGTCAGCGTGGTGTTGTAGCCGGTGTCGGTGACGTTCTCGAAGCGGACCGGAATAGCAGTCTCGTCGGCGAGCGATGTGAATACGATTCCAAATCCCGGCGGCGCGGGATGCAGTATGACGCCGGTCTTGAGCCCGGTGTGAAGCCCCTGCCCGCCCATCACGATCGATCGCGCGACGGTTCGCTGCGGGGTCGCGCCGGCGCGGATGGCCTTGCGCCCGGCGGCGCGCGCTTCCGCGCTGAGGCCGCGCGGGTTGGACGGATCGGGCCCGGCGGAGTCGCCTTCGAGCGCCCGCGCGATCGAAGCGAGCAATCCGCTGACCGAGAACGGCTTCTGAATGAAATCGGCGGCGCCTAGTTTGGTCGCCGCGACCGCGCTCTGGATATTGGCGTGGCCTGAAATCATGATCACCGGGACGCGGGGCTGTTCGGCTTTGATCCGCCGCAGCAACTCGATGCCGTCCACATCGGGCATCCAGACGTCGAGCAGAACGATCGCGGGACTCTCGCGCGCAATCAGGTCCATCACACCGGGGGCGTCGCCGGTATCGACCACCCGGAAGCCTTCATCGCTCAGGATTCCGCGCAAGGCAGACCGAATCCGCTCCTCATCATCGACCACCAACACGGTCTCATTCACGTTAAATTTTCTCCGGGAATCGCGTTTCGTTGCAGCGCGGTAAGGATCGCATCAGCCGGTCGCCTTTGCGAATTGTAGGTCTTTTACAGGAAACTCCAGCACGAATCTACTTCCCCGCGGCTGGTTGTCGGTGACGCGGACGAAGCCGTGATGGTCGGTAACGATCGCGGAAACAATCGCGAGGCCCAGCCCGGTGCCGCCCTTTTTGCCCGAATAGTAGGGCTCGAAAATGCGCGTGCGCAGGCGCGGATCGATGCCGGGGCCGTTGTCCGCGACCTCGAGGGTTACGATTGAATTGTCGGGCCGGCGATGGCTGCGCACCTCGATCAACGGACCGGCGCCGTTATGACTGATGGCGGTGACCGCGGCGACCGCGTTGTCGAGCAGGTTGACCAGCGCGCGCTTCATCGCTTCGCGATCGATCGGGATGAGTGGAATCGCGGGGTCGAGCGCGAGGGTGAACTCGACGTTGGGATGCGCCGCGCGGAAATTCGCGACGGTCTCGCCGGCCAGCGCGTTGATGTCACCGGGAACCGGGTTCAGATGCGGCATCCGTGCGAACGCCGAGAACTCATTGACCAGCCGCTTCAGATCCTCGACTTCGCCGATGATCGTTCGCGTGCATTCCTCGACCAGCGCGGATTCGATTCCCGGACGCGCGCCGAGCTGGCGCCGAAGCCGTTCGGCTGAAAGCTGGATTGGCGTCAACGGATTTTTGATTTCGTGCGCGATTCGGCGCGCGACTTCGCGCCACGCCTCCATCCGCTCGACCTTCGCGATCTGGCTGACGTCCTCGAAGAACAGCACCGTTCCGGCCGGCTCGCCGGGGGCCTCGCCCAGCGGACTGGCGGTCATCATCAACTCGGTCTCGCCACCTGCGGCTTCGAATTTGACGGTCGAGCGGGCCTCGCGGGGACGCGTGGCGAAGGCGAACACGTCGTCGAGCACGCGGGCTAGCGCGGGTGGAAACGCGCCCTGGTAGTTGCGGCCTATGACGGCGGCGGCGCTCAGATCGAGCAGCCGCTCGGCGCATGGATTGATCGTGGTGACGACGCCGTCATGGTCCAGCCCGACGACGCCCGCCGACACGTTGCGCAGC
>NZ_JBEKFG010000113.1:0-6644 GCF_050013435.1 Binatus sp. (SeqCode)
TGGTGACAAGGTTCATGAAGTAAATCGTCAGCTCGGTCAGCTCCGGGACCATCGATTGAACGACGATCTTCACCTTGTCCGGATCGAGGCCGACCGCCAGGTAGTCGAGCGCGACCTCGAAGATATTGGCTTCGAGCTTTTCGGGATGCTCGAAATTGTCGGTCAGCGCCTGGACGTCGGCGATTAGCAAGTAGGTATCGTATTCATCCTGCAGGCGTATGCGGTTTTGCAGCGATCCTACATAATGGCCGAGATGCAATGGCCCGGTGGGACGGTCTCCAGTGAGTATTCGTTTAATCATCGTTCAATAGTCAGTTCTTGAAGAGACTGCGCAAGGTAGCCAGGTTCTCGATATCCTCTTTCATGTCGTCACCCTTGGGCGTCTCCAGGCACATCGGCAGGCCGGAAAACCGCCGGTCGTTGAGGATGCGGCGAAACGCGTCGAGGCCGATAAATCCCTTCCCGATATGCTGATGGCGATCGACGCGCGAATGGAAGTCCTTGATCGAGTCGTTGAGATGAAACGCGGCAAGTTTTTTGATTCCGACCAGCTGGTCGAGTTCGCTGAAAGTATTTTCATATCCTTCCGGAGTGCGCAGGTCGTAGCCCGCGGCGAATGCATGCTCGGTGTCGAAGCATAGCCGGAGGCGCTCGTTTTCAACGACGGCGTCGAAGATTTGCGCCATCTCCTGAAAAGTGTGGCCGAGCGTACTGCCCTGCCCGGCCGTGATTTCGAGCGCGATCTTCACGTTGAAGCCCTTGCATGCGGCGTGCGCCTCGTCGATCGACTTTGCAATCGTCCTGATTCCATTCTCAACCCCCGAGCCGACATGCGCGCCCGGATGCGCGACCAGCGTGGGCACGCCGAGTACCTCGCACCGATTCAGCTCGTCGATAAATGCCTTGACCGACTTGACCCGCAGAGCTTCGTCCGGCGCGCCGAGATTGACCAGGTAGGAGTCGTGCGCGATGACGATCCCGATGCCGGTTTCGATTTGATTGCGTTTGAAAGTTTCGATTTCCTCTTTGCTGTACGGCTTGGACGCCCACTGCCGCGACGACTTGGTAAAAATCTGAATGCATTCGCATCCGACCTGCTTGCCGCGGGTCAGCGCCTCGCCGACTCCTCCGGCGATCGACATATGCGCGCCAAGGATTGGACGGCTGGATTTGCCGGTGTTTGCCATCGTGACATGCCGCCTTTTTCGCGCCGTGCTTTGCGGACGCGAGCGTATCGCGATTTTATACGAATGAACGCCCAAAGCGAGCGGCAGCAGCCCGCGCATCCGCTCTTGCCCGCAACGCCCATCGGTGGATACTTCATTACTCGTGCGAACCGCGATCATCATAATAGGACTGGCGATCGCCGCCGCGGGATGCGCCCACATCATTTCGCTGCCGCCGCAGGTGTGGATTACGGAAGTGGAGCCGTCGGGCCGTGCCGCCAAGCCGCCCGATTGCGACATGCCGGTTTTGCGCCATGAGCCGCTTAGGGATTTTCGCAAGGTCTCGATCGTCGAGGGATTGGGAAACGTTTATGCGAGCGAGGCCGACGTGCTGCCGGCCGTGCAGCGCAAGGCCTGTGAAACGGGCGCGGATGCGATCGTCGTACTGACGAGCAGGGCGCAGACCAGCGAAGCCACCACGGGCTACTACATCAATTCGGTGGCGATCATATACGGCAAAGAAAATCCGGCCGCGGCCGGCACCGCGTATAAAATTCTTCGGTGAGAGCACCAATGGGCATCCATCGGTTTCGCGTTGCCGCCGATTCCAGCGCATGATAAGTGCCTGAATGCGGTGGCGAAGCGAACCATAAAGACGGTCGGCTTGGTCGTCAAGTACGAGCGGCCCGACGCGATCACCGTCGCGCGAACCCTCACCCGCATTCTCCGCACCAGGCACAAGACCGTGGTCGCGGAAACCGAGACGGCGAAAAAGATCGGCGCCAAGGCCATCGAACGCCACGAACTCGCCGACCGTGCCGATCTGATCGTCGTGCTCGGCGGCGACGGCACGCTGCTCGGCGTCGCGCGCCTGGTCGCAGCGAAGGGAATTCCGATCCTGGGCGTAAATCTTGGCGGACTCGGCTTCCTGACCGAAGTGACCATCAAGGAGGCGCCGGCCGCGATGGGACGCATCCTCGACGGCGACTACGAAGTCGATCGACGCATCATGCTCCAGGCAATCATCGAACGCGCATCCGAGGAGTTCACCACCACGTTCCTGGCACTGAACGACGTGGTCGTCGGCAAAGGCCCGCTGGGCGGGATGCTGCGGCTGGACGTATTCGCCAATCACAGAGCCTTCTGCACGTATCGCGCCGACGGATTGATCATCGCAACTCCCACGGGCTCGACCGCATACGCACTCTCCGCCGGCGGGCCGATCGTTTTTCCGACGGTGGGCGCGGTCGTGATCGCGCCAATCTGCCCGCATACTCTGAGCAACCGTCCGGTGGTGCTGCCGGATTCGTACGAAATCGAGATTCACGTGAAGGCGCCGGATCACGACGCGGCTTTCACCGTCGACGGCCAGGAATCGGCGCAACTGGGGCCGACCGACGTAATCAGGATCAATCGCGCACGGCACGTCGTATCGCTGGTCCGCTCCACTCATCCGAATTTTGAAATCTGGCGTGACAAGCTTCACTGGGGATAGGCGCGCGCGGCCCAGATGCTGCTCGAACTGCACATCCGCAATTTCGCGATAATCGAGGAAGCTCATCTCGAGTTCGGCGCAGGCCTCAACGTGCTGTCCGGCGAAACGGGCGCCGGCAAAACGATCATCTTGAGCGCGCTCGGATTGCTGCTCGGCTCGCGCGCGTCGCCCGATATGATTCGCACCGGCGAGAAGGAGGCGGTCGTCGAGGGACGGTTCGAGCTCGAGGGCGAGGCCGCGGCGCCTGAGCCGGCCGGGGGCAGGCGCGACGGCGAGCGCCGCGAGTTGATCGTGCGCAGAGTGATCGCCGAGGGCGGTGGGCGCTCGCGCGTGACGATCGACAGCGAACTCGCCACGGTGCAAAGCCTCGGCAAAATGGGCGCGTCGCTGGTCCAGGTCTATGGACAGCACGAGCAGCATTCCTTGCTCCGTGCCGAGAGCCATCGCGAGACTCTCGATCGTTACGCGAACCTCGATGACGAACTCGCGTCCTACCGCGAACGCTACGCGCGCGCGCAAGACCTCCAGTCCCGGCTTCACGAACTGAACCGCCGCGAACGTGAACGCGCGGATCTGCTGGAGCTGGCAAGGTTCCGCGCGAGCGAGCTCGAGCGCGCCGGGCTGGCCGCGGGCGAAGATGAGCTGCTGTCGCGCGAACGAACCGTGCTCTCCAATGCAGGCAAGCTCGCCAGCGCCGCGCTCGAGGCCGAGCAGGCGCTCTACGGCGCCGACGGCGCGGCGACAGATACGGTGGCGCGAGCCGAGGCGCGATTGGCCGATGCGGCGGCGCTCGATCCGAAACTCGGCGATGCGCTCGAGATGATCAAGTCGGCCCGCGCGAACCTCGAAGAAGCGGCGCGCACGCTCGGCGCGTACGCGTCGAGGATCGAGGCGGATCCCGCGCGCCTGGAAGAAATCGACAACCGGCTTCAGGAACTGACGCGGCTCAAGCGCAAATACGGCGGGTCGATCGACAGCGCGATCGAGACGTTGGAGCGATCGCGGGCCGAGATTGGCGAGCTCGAAGGAATCGGCGAGTCGAAAGCTCAAGCCGAAGCTGCGATGGCGGCGGCGCTCGACGAACTCATCGCGCATGCAAACCGGCTGTCCTCGATTCGCCATCGCGCCGGCGCCGAGCTTGGCCGCAAGATGGAAGCCGAATTGAGGACGCTGGGGATGCGCTCGCCGGGTTTCGAGCCGCGGCTCGGCGCGCTTGGCCCGGACGAAGCCGGCTTCGTGCATGGCGGCATTGCGCTCGGTCCGTTCGGCATCGATACGATCGAGTTTCATCTGTCGCCGAACGTCGGCCAGCCTGCGATGCCGCTGCTCAGAATCGCGTCGGGCGGCGAGCTTTCGCGCGTGATGCTCGCACTCAAGCGCCTCGAGGCGCAGCGCCGCGGTGTTGCCACGATGATTTTCGACGAAGTGGACGCGGGAATCGGCGGCGCAGTCGCGCAGGTGGTTGGGCGCAAACTGAAACAACTCTCGCGCTTTCATCAGATTTTGTGCGTCACGCATCTGGCGCAGATCGCGGCGTTCGCGGACCGTCATCTCACCGTCGAGAAAGAAGAGCGGCGCGGTTCGACCCGCAGCCGGGTGGCGGTTCTGGAACCCGGCGATCGCACCGAGGAGATCGCTCGCATGCTCGGCGGTGAAGTATCCGACAAATTCCGCCGCGCAGCCCGCGAACTGCTCGATCGCGCCCGGGAATGACGCGGGCTTGACGCCGACTCGGCGCCGTTGTGAAATCGAACTCCCATGAAAAGCGCGGACCCGGTCGGTTGACTCCACGGACGGTATCCGGTTAGCTGAAAAATCTCGCCCGCGGTGGGGCTGTAGCTCAGTTTGGGAGAGCGCCTGAATGGCATTCAGGAGGTCGCGCGTTCGATCCGCGTCAGCTCCACCAGTCAAATCAAGGGTTTCTGAATATCGGGCGTCCGCCTGACGGCTCTTAGGTAACACATAGGTAACTGGAAAGGATAGGCTGGGGGTTGGAAACGGCTCTCAGCTTGCGGATCGTTCCGGCTCAGGGACGGCCGGTAGGCGGATGGCGCCGTCGGCCCATCCCTTCGGACGGGTGGACCGCGAAACAAGCGAAATAAGCCATCGGCACGTCGAATCGAGCGCGGGCATCATCGCCTCTGAATCTCGCGCCCGCGACGCGCTGGCGGGCATCGGGACTGCGCCGGGCAGGCTTCGCGGCCAGCCGGGAGTAGGGGGGTATCTCTACTTTTTGGCGTTTTCGATCGGGGGTGCGGGCCGCAAACACGGCGGCGCGCCGTATGGGACTTTGCGGCCGGGCTTGAGTTATCTCACCCAGCGCGGATGCGAGAGCCAGCCGCGGCACCTTTAAGCTCGCGGATCGCACGCCGCGCACGCCGATTGCGGAGAGATTGACAGGTCCGGCGCATCGGTCTAACCCAAACCGATGGCGCTCTGCGCGAATTGTGGCAACGAGGTTCGTGAAGGAGCGGCCTTTTGCAGCAAGTGCGGAAAGTCAACCGCCGCGCCAGCGAAACCGCCGGGCGAGTTGGAGCCGTGCCGCGTCTGCGGAAAAGACGTGGCCTATTCGGCCGACAAGTGTCCGCATTGCGGCGTCCAAACTCCAAGCGCGAGCCGGCTGCGCAATACCCAGATCGGCTGCTTGATTCCGTTAGGGATCGTCCTGCTCATAATCGTCTGTGTTGGCTTGTCGCTGATGATGTCGCCGGAAAAATCATCCGCGCCCAATTCCGAACCTGCCAGCGTTGCCGGAGCGGAACCGGCCGCATCCGATGCCGCGCCCGATGCCGCCCAAACGGAGCCGCCTCAGCAGACTGGCGAGGAAGCGTCAGCAAACACGCCGCTCACTCTGGTAACAGACAGCTTCGGGTTTCCGTCCTACCAAACCTACCGGAACGTCATGGACAAAGTGGCCCGGCTTAGTCAGGGCCATGAGCTTACCGAGGAAGAAATCTTGAACCTTGGCCTGCAAGAGGCGGTCGGAACATCTCTGCCGGCAGGCACCAAGGTTACCAAATTAGAGGAGCGAGGCGAAGGCGAAACGCTCACAGCGGCGCGGCATTGGGCGTACAAGGTTCGCATCCTGAACGGGGCGAATGTGGGGAAAACCCTTTGGATTCCCGCACTGGCAGACCTCAAAGATTGTAGCGTGCCCTTCGTAAATTCATTTTACTCTCAGTTCTGCAACGGGGAGTAATGGCGCGGCGCGGGTCATGCTCCACCGGAATCGGAAAGCGGGGATACGGAGATATGCGGGCGGTCTGGAAATTCGGTCCCGGGGCATCGTTGCGCGAAAATTTCCGCCGGGATCGCGCCGACGATGATGGGATGCGGTTATTAGGTGGGATTGCCGGGATCGTCCGCCGCGAGCCGCGCGAGCACGTCGCCGGGGGCGCCATCGGCCAGGGGATCGGCGGGCGGGACGATTTCGCCATCCGCGACTTCCGCCGTCTGATTTGCGAGGCGGCCAAGAATGTCGCCGCCATTGTGCGGGACGAGGCGGAGCGCAACCGGCGTGAGTCCGAGCGCGCTTGCAAGCCGGGAAGCCTCGCCGGCGTACCGGCGAAACGATTCAACTGCAGGGCGGATGGATTCTTTGTCGCCGCCGACGATGCCTTTTTCCTTGATCTCGTCGTAAAGAGCCTCAGCGATGACGATCGCTTGTGCATAGACTCTCAACAGGGGGCTGAAGGCGCGAGAGTCCAACTTTCCGCCAGCGGATCGGCGCAGCGCGCCCGAGATGCGGCGAATTTTTTCGTCGCGCTTACGGCGGCGGGTTTTCGCTGGCAGGTTCATCAGTTGAGGATCCCCGGTGGCACGCGGCGGCGAGGCGGCTGGGCGGCGCGCGATTGGTGAATGCGATCGTTCATCGCGGGCGTGATGCCGAGTTGGCGGCGAACCCATGCGGCGAGCCGGCGGGTGCGCGCGATTATTTCCGGGTAATCGCCGCACCGCTTGATCGCCGTCTCGAGCATCGCATC
>NZ_JBEKFG010000114.1:0-6514 GCF_050013435.1 Binatus sp. (SeqCode)
CATTGGTGCATGCGAAAACGTATTTGAGGCGGCGAGCCCGGGCTTCCTTGAGGATCTCGCGGACCAGCACGGCGGCGACGCCCTCGCCCTGGAAGCGCGTCAAGGTGTACATCGCGGTGATTTCGCCCGCGCGGTCGCGGCGGTACGGCTCGGTCAGCAGCGAGCAGATTCCAGCGAGGTGTTCGTCGCCGATTCGGTAGCCGAAGCATGAGGGCAAAATTTTCGCGATCTGGTCGGGAGTGCGGGGCAGCAACGAGCCTTCGGTCTGGCCGCGGACGATGAGTGCTTCAACTTCTTCGAAGTCGTCGATTGAAACGGGGCGGACGAAGCCGTACTGCATCTCGGTGAACAGCGTTCCGGCGCCGATGAAGCTGAAGAGTTCCTCGTAAACGTCGTTTGGCGCGACCAGGTTGACGGAACCGACGCCGTCTTCGAGGGCGTCGTGAGCGGCACGGACGATGGCTCTGCGAGCGCGTGAGCGGAGGTTGCGCATCGTGGCGCGGATGCGATGTTCCTCGACGAACGAGAGCCGGTGGCCGTCCTTGTCGATCAAGCCGCCACGCCGATCAAGCATCAGCAGCTTGAAGACGCGAAGCCGGCTGGCGAGCTCGCGCGCGAAGACGGTGAGATCGTCGGCGTCGTCGCGGCTCATCGAGGCGACGACGATCGATCCGGCGCGCAATCGCGCCCAGATCTCGGCCACCGCGGAATCCGGTGGATACGGGCGCGAGCGAAGTCCGTCGGACGGATTGAAGACCGGGGGCGGTTCCTTTGGGGCGAGGCGGCCGAGCCGGCGCATCAGCTTGGGAAGCGCGCTCGGCGAAACGATGACGACGCATCGGGTTTGATTGCGCCGCAATTCGCGCAGCGTCAGCACCAGAGAATCGAAGTCGGAAATCCGCTGTCCGGCGGGAGGAATCAGCGCGAAGAGCAGGCTCTTGCCGTAGAATTCCTCGAGATAGAAGGTCTTCTCGGTGAAGACCGGGGCGCCGCGGCGTGGTTTGCCGACGAAGTCGCCGAGGCCGATAGCTCCGAAATCGTTCACGGGCACAGGGTTCGCGCGGCCGGCGTCGGGAGGTTCTTCAATTCGGCTATGCGGGCTGGGATTTGGCCGGCGATATCGCTCTGGACGCGACATCGGCGGGGGACCGCACGGCCGGCGACGGATGCGTCGCGGCTATTTCGGCGAGCGAGGTATCGGAGAAAACTTCGAGCAACACGCGCTGGCCCTTTTCCCAAACGCGATACATGCGGCACGACGGCTGTAGAGCGCATGAGCTGCTGCCGTCGGTGCACAAGTTGAGCTTGATGGGACCCTCGACGGCTTCGATAATATCGCGAAACGTGACGGTGCCGGCATCGCGGGCAAGCTGGTAGCCGCCGCCGGGACCGCGGCGCGCGCGGACCAGGCCGCGGCGCATCAGATCGCGAATCACCTTTTCCAGATAATATTTCGGGATGTGCTCGCGACCGGCGATTTCGGCGCCGCGCGCGACGCCCGATGGATGATCGGCGAGATAGATCATCGCGCGTAGCGCGTACTCGATCTTGCGTGGTATCTGCATCAGGCTCATGCGTTTTTCACTTTTTCACTCTTCACTGTTCACGACGCGAGCGCCGCCGTCGCGCGGGTCGCGAGAATCTTCTCGACATACTTAACCAGCATGTCGTTCTCGATGTTGACGGTGTCACCGGGCTGCTTGAAATCGAGCGTCGTCGATCGCAGCGTGTGGGGAATTATTTCGACGGAAAAGTTGCAGCCCTCGACCGAGAAGATGGTCAGGCTGATCCCGTCGATGGCGACCGAGCCCTTCTCGACCAGGTAGCGCGCCTGCGCGGGCGCGACCTCGAAGCTGAAGAGTTTTGAGTCGCCCTCGGGCTTGATCGACACGACCCGGCCGATGCCGTCAATGTGGCCGGAGACCAGGTGGCCGCCGAGCAGCTTGCCGAGCGTGAGGCATCGCTCGAGATTTACACGGTGCAAAGATTTCAGCTCGCCCAGCCCGGTGCATCGCAAGGTCTCGGCCGAGATGTCCATCGCGAAGCGGCTGGGGCCTTTGGAAATCACGGTCAGGCACGCGCCGTTGACGGCGATCGAATCGCCGATGCTGATTTCGGAAACGGGGAGCGAGGTATGGACAGAAATGACCGCGCCCTGGCCGGTCAGCTTGAGGCTTTCGACGGTGCCGAGGTCTTCGATGATACCTGTAAACATCAAGTCTCCTGCGGAGCGCTGGTGCGGCGGGGAGAAATCTCCAGAAAAATCATATCTTTTTGATCGATAGCGGCGCAACCAGAGCGGCCGGACCAAGCGATATGCCTGGTTTTCCTGACGTGGGTGCAAGGGGCTGGCCCCTGCTAAGCTTGAACGGAATGAAATCGAAGGCAAAGAAAAAACTCAAGGCGCTGCTGTTCGACTTTGGCGGCACGCTCGCATTCCTGGATTTCGAATTGCTGGCGCGCGAATTCTCGCGCGAAGGGCGCAAGCTCGATCCACTGGCGCTCGAGCATGCCGAATACGCAGGGCGTGCGGCGATCGATCGACATCTGATGAGCGTGCCGGGCACGCAAGCCGACGGTGGGGCGTATGAGCTTTTTTTCCGTGGCTGGATGAAGGCGGCGGGAATTCCGGAAGAGGAATTCAGCGAATGCGCGGCGAAGTTTGGCGCGATACATCGCGAGGCCACGCTCTGGCGCGTGGTGCGGCCGGGGACGTTCGAGGCGTTGGAGGCGTTCAAATCGGCGGGATACAGGCTCGCGATCGTGTCGAATGCGGAGGGGCAGGTCGAAGCGGACGCGAAACGATTCGGGCTGGCGCCATTCTTCGACGTGATAATCGACTCGCATGTTGTCGGAGTAGCAAAGCCCGACCCGCGGATTTTTCAAATCGCGCTCGAGCGCCTGGGCGTCGGCCCCGACGAAGTGAGATTTGCGGGCGACATCTATTCGATCGACGTGGAGGGCGCGCGTGCGGCGGGAATCGAGGCGCGGCTGGTCGATCAACATCGGCGCTACACGTGGGTCGATCACGAGAAGATTCGCCATATCGGAGAGCTGCATCGGATCGATTGAGGGTTTTCTTGTAAGAGGAAGGTTCAGCTATGGGCGTGATAAGAGATCAATCGGAGAAGATTTTTACCGGCGCGATTACGACCCGCCAGTTCCATCCGCTCCTTCCGACCGGCGAGTACGAGGAAATTGCGGACGGCGTGATGTTCTACCGATGGTTTGCGAACGTGACGGCGGCCAAGACGCGCGAGGGGCTGGTGCTGGTGGATACGGGGGGCTACTTCAACCAGGACGCGACGGTGAAACTGATTCGGCAGTTCTCGCCGGAGCGGGTGAACACGGCGATCTACACGCACGGGCACGTCGATCACGCGTGCGGGATGCCGGCGATAGTCGCGGATGCGCAGAAGAACAAAGTGGCACGGCCGCGCGTGGTGGGCCATCGCGCAGTCGCGGCGCGGTTCGACCGCTACAAGCGCACCGCCGGCTATAACACAGTAGTCAATACACGGCAGTTCAACCGGCCCGCGCCGTGGCCGACTGAGTATGTATATCCGGATACTTACTTCGATAATCAGTTGAATGTAGTTGCGGGCGACGACAAGTTCGAATGCCATCATGCGCGCGGCGAAACCGACGATCATTGCTGGGTGTTCATCCCGCAACGCAAGCTGCTGTGCACGGGAGATCTGATCATCTGGGCGGCGCCCAACGCGGGCAATCCGCAGAAGGCGCAGCGCTACGCGCGCGAATGGGCCGAGGCGCTGCGCGTGATGGCGAGACTGGGGGCGGAAGTGCTCGTGCCGGGCCACGGCTACCCGGTGTTTGGCGCGATTCGGGTGCGCCAGGTGCTGAACGACACCGCGAACTATCTGCAGAGCCTGTATGATCAGACTATTGCATTGATGAATGCGGGCGCCGCGCTGGACGAGATAGTTCACACCGTGAAGCCGCCGGCAAATCTCGCGGAGAAGCCGTGGCTGCAGGCCGTGTACGACGAGCCTGAGTTTATCGTGCGTAACATCTGGCGGCTGGAAGGCGGATGGTACGACGGCACGCCGTCGAATCTTAAACCCGCGAGCGACGGCGAGCGGGCGCGGGAGATCGCGGCGTTGGCGGGCGGTGTGACGCCGCTGATCGCGCGAGCGAATGAGAGACTGGCGGCCGGCGAAATCGTGCTGGCATGTCATCTGGCGGATTGGGCGGTGGCGGCGGCGCCGGACGACAAATCGGCGCATGAAGCGCGGATGAGAGTCTATGCGGCGCGAGCGGATCGCGAGGAATCGACGATGGCGCACGGGGTCTTCCGGTCGGCGGTGGTCGAGTCAGCGACCAAGGCGGGAGTCGCGCCGCCCGAGGACAAGCGCAGCGCGTGAGATCGCGCCGAGTCTTCGAGGCGCCGGTGAGACTCGACTTTTCACTTTTTCACTTCGTCACTGGCCGCGGGGGCAGCGTGAGTTTGCCGAGGACGGCGGGCGCCCGTGCCCCGGTGACAGTGGGGATGTTGCCCTGGCGGCCGCGCAGCATCTGGTAGCCGAGAATGGCAAATGCGACGGTCTCAAGCGCATTGCCGTCAACGCCGACGTCCGCGGCGGTGATCACTTCGAGATTGGGAAGTTCCGCCGCGATCATGCGCATCAAGGTTCGGTTTTGCGCGCCGCCGCCGGTGACGATCAACTGCACTACGGGACCACGGGGAAAAATGAAGCGGCGGCATGCGTCGGCGATCGATCGCGCGGTGAGGGCGGTGACGGTCGCGACCAGATCGTGGTCAACGATTTTCATGCGGCGGGCGTCGGCGACGATCCGATCGACGAGGTGAGTCCCGAATTCCTCGCGGCCGGTTGATTTTGGCGGTCGGCGGCGGAAATAAGGATTTCGCATCAGCTTCGCGAGCAGCGGCTCGTTGACGTGGCCGCTGGCCGCGATGCGCCCGTCGCGATCCATCCGCAGGCGGCCGCCCGAGATTCGCGAAGCGAGCGCGTCCAGCATCATGTTCCCCGGGCCGGTGTGGAACGCGATCAAGTCGGCGTCGCCGAGGCGCGCGCGGGGCGGAATGTAAGTTGCGTTGCCGATGCCGCCGATGTTCTGCACGACGCGGCCGCGCGTGGGGTCGGCGAGCAGCCAGAGATGGGCGAGCGGGGCCAGCGGAGCGCCTTCGCCGCCGAGCGCGATGTCCATCGTGCGGAAGTCGGCGACGACCGGAACTCCGGTAGCCGCGGCGATGACGGCGGACTCGCCAAGTTGCATCGTGGAGGCAACCTGTCCGCGGGCCGCGCGGCGTGGCGGCAGATGAAAAAAGGTATGGCCGTGCGATCCGATGAACGCAACGTCGGAAAGTGCGACATGCGCGCGTCGGGCGATCTCGATGGCGGCACGTCCAAACTCGCGACCGAGCGCGAAGTTGAGCGTGGAAATCGCACCCGCGCCGATTTTTTCATCGGCGGAAGCCGCGAGCAATTCTTTGCGAAAGCGCGCAGGGTACGAAAAAGTGTGAAACGCGATCAAGCGCGCGGGCGGACGAGAACGCTCGTCGAGCTCGACGACGGCGGCGCTCACGCCGTCGTGCGAGGTCCCGGACATCAGGCCAATCGCGAGAACTATCCCGCGGTCGAGTTTAATCGTGATTGCGCTCATCATTATCCACGTCCGATTCCTCCGATTCGGCGTCGCCAAGCGATTCTCGCGAATCGTCACGACGACTTAAGCGAAGCATCTCGATTCCCGCAAGGAGCAGGCGCAAGCCGGAGGGAAAATTGAGCGAGCTGGAGTCGTCGTGCGACTCAGGCGCGATAATCACCTTGCGCCCGCGGTGCCATTGCACGAGCAGCATCTGGTGACCGAGCTGGCGGCCGGTGACGCGATCGATCGAAAAGTCGCCGAACATTGTGGTGGTTTGCAAGTTGGAGAATGCATCGCGGAGCATCGCGTCGTCGTGGCGGCCGGCGGCAGCGAGCGCGGCGGCGGTCAGGAGACCAGCGGCGTAAATCTGCGCGGCGGGATAATCGGGAGAATCGCCGGCGCCGGCGGTGACCATTCGGCGCGCAAACTCAGCGGGCGTTGGACCGAGAGCTGGCGCGATCTCGATGGAATCCTCCCACTGCGAAGGGCCGACGATTCCTTCTGCAAGTTCGCCCAAGTCCGATGCGAAGCGGCGCACACCGGCGGCGACGCATCCAAGCACCGGAATGTTGAGATGGGAAGATGCGACCGCGCGCATCACGGCGACATCATGTTCATAGCTGCCGGCGCTGGCGAGCGCGTTGACGCGGTTGCGCGCAAGCGCGGGGAAGAGCCGCGCGGGCGTGGAGGCGGGGTCGAACGCGCCATTCCATTTCACGCGGACGCGGACTCCGCGACGACGAGCGGCGCGTTCATCGGCGGCGCGCTCGAAGCCCGATGCAACCGCGCGAGCGAAGGGCGACTTCGACGCGACGATCGCGACGCGCTTGCGCCAGAGCTTGAGCTGGGTCAGCAAGCGGACGAAGCCGCGCAAATAGTCACT
>NZ_JBEKFG010000115.1:0-6321 GCF_050013435.1 Binatus sp. (SeqCode)
AACTCATAACCATCCTCAATGCGATGCTTAAACATCGCACTCATTGGAGTGCTCCATGCCCAAATCCCGCTTGACTATCAACACAGTCGCTGCACCCACCGTTAAGGCTGCGCTCCGTTGTCGCGCGCGGCCCCTGCACCCGCAGTATCAATCGAAAAGACTGGTCCGAAACGGTTTGCCCGCGCGCTTTCGCCCGGCTACCACTAGGAACTGCAAAACCGCTCGCACGGGGAGTCACGATGGAATATCGAATCACGCCCGGCAGATTGGAAATCGGCAAGTTCTCGCTCTACTACGAACGCGTCGGCGCCGGCGCGCCGATCATCTTTCTGCACGGCCTCGGCGGCAACCATCTCTCATGGTGGCAGCAAGTTCCCTACTTCATGCGATCTTTCGAGTGCATCACGGTTGACCAGCGCGGCTTCGGCCTCTCGCCCGACCCCGACGACCTGTTCAATCGCGCGCACGCGAGCGATCTCGGCGCCATGCTCGACCATCTGAAGATCGACAAGGCCTTGCTGATCGGGCAATCGATGGGCGGATGGACGATCGTCGGCTACGCGCTCAAGCATCCCGAACGCGTCGCAGCGATGGTGATGGCGGATACACCGGGCGGAATCTTCACGCCCGAGATGAAGTTCGAACGGCCGCGCGAGCCGATGCCCGTCGATGCGACGCCGCCGATCGGATCGTTGCCGACGTATGCCGCCGATTATTTCTCACGGCGCCCCGAGATGGCGTTTCTGTACGACGAAATCCGGATTCATGGCGCGCGGCCTCCCGCCGACGCGGGCCCGCGGTTAATCGGCCTGCGCTACGATCTCGCTGCCGTGAAGCGATGCCTGACGATGCCCATACTGTGCATGGTTGGCGAGGAGGACACGCTGATCAGACCCGAGGTCGTCAGGGCGCTTGCGTCGGCGCTGCCGAATTCGCGGCTGCGCACGGTCCCCGGCAGCGGCCATTCGATTTATTTTGAGAATCCCGCCGTTTTCAATCAGTTGGTGCGCGATTTCATCGTCGAGATCGGGTACGCGAAGTAGCCGCGAAGTCCGCGTCGCGACGCGGGACAGTCCGGAATTCGCCGAATTGTTAGGTGATTGACGCAGGACTATAATCAAGCCGTTATGAGCCGCATCGCAAATTCGCTGGCGGCCTGCGGGCTGGCGGTGGCTCTGGCGGGATTGGCGTCATGTGTGCCCGTGCAGAATCCCTATGGAACCACCGGTGCGACGAAAGGGGCGCCGCTGGGGACCTCGAGCAGCTTCGGTTCCAGTTCGAGTCTGCCGCCGCCATCGAGCGCGGGCACAGTGGTAGGCGGTGTGATCGATTCGCCGCAAAGCCAGAGTCTCTCCGACTATCTGAAGCATCACTCGCTGCCGCTGGTCGGTGCGCAAGTCGTCACGAGTACCAGCGGCGGCAAGCAGGTAATCCTGTTTGGCTTTGTCGCAAGCGAATTCGGCAAGACTGACGCCGAGCAGAAGGCTCGCCGCTATCTGAAGGATCCGTCGCTGGTGGTGGACAACCGGATCAAGATCAGCCCTGAACTGGCTGGCAGCAGCGGCAGTTCCGGATCGACGGTCAACGGAGTTCCGTCCGGGAATGCAATGCCGTCCGATGGCTCCGATCCATACGCCGCGAGTGGTTCGATCCAGGATTATCAGAACAACGAGCCGCCCGGTGCGCAGGCCTACCAGGCCCAGGGCCAGCAACAGCAGTATCAGCAATACAACAGCGCCCCGCCAAGCATGTTGAACACGATTATCCCCAGGCTGCTCGGCGGCGGTATGCCGATGGGCGGCGGCTACGGCGGCGGAGGTCTCGGTGGATTCAGCTCCGGATACGCGCCGAGTTACGGCAGTTACGGCTATCCAACTTATCCGCCGCCGATGCCAGGTTCCGGGTTTGGCTCGTCGTCCGGGTTTTCTTTCTGATTCGGCCGCGCGCTTTCGATCGATCGGTCCCGCTATCTCGCCAGCTTGAATCGCTCGCCCAGGAACACCTGGCGTACTGCCTCGCTGGCGACGATGTCGCGCGGTTCGCCCTCGAACAAAATCTTGCCGGAGTGAATGATATAGGCGCGGTCGATGATCGACAGCGTGGCGTGCACGTTGTGATCCGACATGAGCACCCCGATGCCGCGGTCCTTGAGATAAGAGACGACGCGCTGAATCTCGACGACGGTGATTGGATCGATTCCCGCGAACGGCTCGTCGAGGCATAAGTACACCGGATCGAGCACCAGCGCGCGGGTGATTTCTACGCGGCGGCGTTCGCCACCGGACAGCACGCCCGCCTTGGCCTTCGCCAGTTTCGAGATTCCGAGTTCGTCGAGCAGCGATTGCAGGCGCGTGTTACGCTCCTCTTCGGTAAGCGGCAGCGTTTCGAGAACCGCCAGCAGATTTTGCTCGACGGTCAGCTTGCGGAAGACGCTGGGCTCTTGCGGCAGGTATGAAATCCCGCGGCGCGCGCGCTGGTACAGCGGCAGGGTCGTGATGTCCTCGCCGCCGAACACGACTCGCCCATGGTCCGGCTTGAGCAGTCCCACCAGCATGTAGAAGGTAGTCGTCTTGCCCGCGCCGTTGGGTCCCAGGAAACCCACCACCTCGCCCGGCTTGACCACTACGTCGACGTTGTCAACGACCGCACGGCCGCCGTAAACCTTGGTTAAGCCTTCACCACGAAGCGCGAGCGTTTCGGCCTTTTCAGCCGCGGCGCTGATCCCGCCCGGTTTGATGCTTTCGACGCTTGCCATTCTCAAATATCGCCCACCTGACCGTCCTAGAACTTATCGGCTTTGACCGGGATTTGGAACGCTTCGCCGGGAATGCCTGCGTCTCAATCATACCATCACCGGCCACGACGCCGGGAGCACCGTCGTCGATGCGATCCAATGCCGGCTGTGCTAAATTGCGCCGCCATGAGGGAGTAGTCCAATGCTCAAAGGATTGTGTTTCGCCGGCGGCGTCATCTTCGGAGTTTTCTTGACCTGTGCCGTGTGCATGCAGCGGCCGGCGTACGGCGGCACTGGCTATTACGGTCCTCCCCCCGGACCTCCACCGGGCAGCCATCCTGCAATCTCACAAGCGATGAACGAGCTACAGCATGCACGCTACGTACTACGGGCTGAGGCCGCAAATGACTATCGAGGGCATAAGGCCAACGCGATCGGATTCATCGACAACGCGCTCGTCGAATTGCAAGTCTGCCAGTCGATGCCGTAGCCATCGAGTGGCCAGGCGAAAGCAAAACAATCACCAGCGTCGCGCCCTCGCCGCGGACACGTGCTCCCGGGCGCGCTCCCGGCGGATTCGCGATTGCCGCTTTTCCGCGGCGCCGTGGGATGCTACTCGATAGGGTCGTGGCCGACGAGTATGACAGCGAGCGCTTTCCCGGAAATTTCTACCAGGGGATGATCCTCAAGCTCGACCGCGCGCGCGGTCGTGGCGTGGTGCGGTCGCATAGCGGCAAGGAAATCCCCTTTGAGTTTCCATTCGTGGCGGTAGTGGGCGCGCCGATTGGCGGCACTATGCCGGGAATCGATCTGATTCGCGAAGGCGACATCGTCGGCTTCGATGTGGGCTGGACCTCCAGTGGACTGCGTGTCACGACCATTCAGCCGCGGCAGCAGGGGTGACCCCTGCACCCAGTATTAAGGCCGCCCGCCGTTGGCGGGCGCGGCCCCTGCCAAGGGCTTTAATACTGCGCTGCCGTCGCCACGGCCAAGGCTCAGCCCTACTGTTTGCGCTGGTACATCCGCCACTGCCTGACGCCTATCGGGTACAGCTCGCCCAGGACTTCGTAGCCATTGGAACTGTAGAACGCGACGTTGGCTTCGGTCCCGGTCTCGAGGTAAACGCCGGCGATTTCAGGCCGCACCCGTGCCTCCAGCGCGAGTCGGGCGAGCAGCGCCTTTCCGTAGCCCTTGCCCTGAAAGTCCGGATCGACCCCGAGGGTTTGCAGATATAGATGCGGCTCCTTGGGATGGTGCTTTGCGAGTACGTTGACAATATTCATCGCGCGGATCATTCCGCCCCATCCGACCCCCCGGACCAGCCGCGGCAACTGTGGCAGTCCCGCGGCGATCAACCCAAGCGTACCTGAATGCCCGACGCCTTCGGTCACCGCGGCGGCAATGACGCGTCCATCATGGACCACGCCGAAGACCGGCTGTCCGGTCCGACGCTCCACACCCAGCTGCGCGCGAAACAAGTTCGCCAGATGCTCGGCGCGCGCGACCGGCTCGGTAATTTCCGGAAGGATCGCCTTGAAGGCCGGATCGTGGATGAACGCGCGGCCGAGCGCGACGGCGGCCTGCTCGTGCTGCTCGGGGTACAGGATAGTAACGATCGGTTTCCCATTTTCAGGCATTTCTTTTGATACCTCGATTTAATCCGACGGCTTCGTGAGCGCGCGCGCGACCGCGTCGCGCCATCCGGCAAGCAGTAGTTCACGCTCGGCAGTCTGCATTTTCGGCTTGAACACTTCCGCTCCCTCGGCGATCGCGTGCAACTCATCCGGTGATTTCCAGACTCCCATCGCCAGGCCCGCGAGCATCGCCGCGCCCATCGCGGTGGTCTCGGCGATCTTCGCGCGCCGGACCGGCTTGCCAAGGATATCCGCCTGGAACTGCATCAGGTAGCGATTCGCGGTGGCGCCGCCGTCGGCGCGCAGCTCGCGCATCGGACGGCCGGTGTCGGATTCCATCGCAACTATCACATCGCGCACCTGGTAGGCGATGCTGTCGAGCGTCGCGCGCACGATATCGGCGCCGGTGGTGCCGCGGGTGATTCCCACGATCGCGCCCCGGGCTGATGCGTCCCAATACGGTGCGCCGAGTCCAACGAACGCCGGCACCACGTAGGGATGCGTGCGATCTTTATTTTTCGCAAAACTCGCGCGCGCATGCCCGTAGGTATCCGCGGCCGTGCGCACCAGCTTCAGGCCGTCGCGAAGCCATTGCACGGCCGCGCCCGCGATAAACACCGAACCCTCGAGCGCGTAGGCGGGCTCGCCGGCGGGACCGAGTGCGGCGGTCGTGAGCAAGCGATTCTTCGACGGCACGATCTGGTCGCCGGTGTTCATCAGCAGGAACGCTCCCGTCCCGTAGGTTGCCTTCGAGTCGCCGGCCGCGACCGCGCCCTGCCCGTAGAGCGCCGATTGCTGATCGCCGATTATCGCCGCGATTGGAATCGCGCGCGGTGCGATCGTGCCCGGCGCCGTCTCGGCCAGCGGGCCTCGCGAACTTGCGGCCCGTGGCAGCATCTCGTGCGGAACCGCCAGCATCGCGAGCATCTCATCGTCCCAATCCCGGCGCGCCAGATTGAACATCATCGTTCTCGACGCGTTGGTGTAATCGGTCACGAACTCCGCGCCGCGGGACAATTTATGCACCAGCCAGGTGTCGATCGTGCCGAAGCACAGCTCGCCGCGCCCGCCGCGCTTGCGTAGTTCGGGCTTTTGATCGAGCAGCCATTTGAGCTTCGTGCCCGAGAAGTAGGGATCGATAACCAGGCCCGTCCGGCGCGCGACTTCGGGCTCGCGCTCGCGCAACTCGTCGCAGATCGCGGCGCTGCGCCGGCATTGCCATACGATCGCGCGATAGATCGGGCGACCGCTGCGCCGCTCCCATACCACGAACGTCTCACGTTGATTGGTGATGCCGACTGCGGCGATCGCGGCGGCCGGCAGCTTCGCGGCGGCGATCGCTTTTTTCGAAAGCGTCACGACCGAGCGGTAAATTTCCTCGGGGTCATGCTCGACCCATCCGGGTTTCGGATAGTACTGCCTGATTTCGGCGTAGGCTCGGCCGCGGATGCGCCCGCGGGCATCGACGACGAAGACCGTCGTGCCCGTGGTTCCCTGGTCGATCGCAAGTATCACTTGAGGCATCGCGAATTCCTGATTCTCAATGGAGAAAAGACAGAAAAGTTTGTCCGAAGAGGCTCACTATTGTCAAAAATGGGAGCAAATTCCGTGTGGTCAAGTTCGGCCGAAATGGGCGATTTCTACCATTAGTTGTGGCCGAATATGGCAGCACCACCATCGCTAGCTTTGTTCCGTCAAAATTAATTTTCGCTGCAAGCGGCGGCTGCCCGATTGCGGACGAGCCAAGCGAGCGCAGAACATCCTGGCGATTGACCATAGCGCACCCATAGCACGCAAGGGCCACTGGGGGCAGGCTGAACAGTTCATCCAGCAGGGGTGACCCCTTGTATCTTGCCGTCAGCATCGCAAGATGGATTTGAACTTGGGCGCGGCAGACCGAGAACCCCTGGGTCCGCAAAGAGCGAGACCGCGGTGCAGCGCGGGTCGCCGCGC
>NZ_JBEKFG010000116.1:0-6023 GCF_050013435.1 Binatus sp. (SeqCode)
CCACCTCCAATTCTGCGGTGTTCCAGTAAAAGCCACCTTTCACGTTCTCTCCGCCCTGGTATTTTTTCAACATTGCCGTGTCACCTCACTTCGTTGTCCTGAGCTAAGAGTAAGTCTTCCCGACCGCTTATGTAATTGGGAGACCGACCGGCCGGGAGCGGAAAAACTCACCAGAGCGCTAGGGAAAAATGCCGGAGGACGACGCCAAAACCACCCGAGCGCGATACTCTTTCGAAAGTATTCGGCAAGTGGCCTTTTCATCAACTACAACTCTTCCGCGACCATCGGTTCTCTGTTAAGTGAGCATCACTCAGTCAGGAGCATCGCGAGGAACTGAGCCAATGCCGATCCTGCCAACCCGCATCGACCCGCTCTCGGAGACGTTTATTGCCAATCGGCGGGCCATGCTCGACAAGCTCGAGCGCCTCGCCGCGTTGCAGCGCCAGGCGCTGCTCGGCGGTGGAGAGCGCTACGTCGAGCGACATCACCGGCGCGGGAAGCTTTTGCCCCGCGAGCGCATCGAGCTGCTGGTTGACAGTGACTCGCCGTTCCTCGAGCTGTCGCCCTACGCGGCGGCCGAGACCGAGTACGAGGTCGGCGCATCGCTCGTAACCGGGATCGGTGTCGTCTCCGGGACGCAGTGCCTGATCCTCGCCAACGACCCGACCGTGCGCGGTGGCGCTATCAACCCGTACTCACTCGCCAAGATGTTGCGCGCGTACCAAATCTCGATCGAGAACCGGCTCCCGCTCGTTTACCTGGTCGAGTCAGGCGGCGCGGACCTGCCGCGCCAGGCGGAGATCTTCGTGCCCGGCGGCGCGATGTTCCGCAACTTGACGCGTTCTTCGGGGCGGCGCGTGCCGACGATCGCGCTGGTGTTTGGCAACTCGACGGCCGGCGGCGCCTACCTGCCCGGGCTGTCCGACTACGTGGTGATGGTGCGCAATCGCGCCAAGGTCTTCCTCGGCGGCCCTCCGCTGGTGAAGATGGCGACGGGCGAGGACGCCAATGACGAGGAGCTCGGCGGCGCCGAAATGCACGCCACCTTGTCGGGCCTCGCTGACTACATGGCGCTCGACGAGCCGGACGCAATCCGGCTTGGCCGGCGCATCGTCGCCCGGCTGGCATGGCGCAAGCTCGGCCCCGGCCCTAGTGCGCCACCCCGTGAGCCGCGCTACGACACCGACGAGCTGCTCGGTATCCCTTCGGCCGACATGAAAGTGCCGTTCCCGATCCGCGAAGTGATCTCGCGCGTAGTGGACGACTCGGAGTTCGACGAGTTCAAGCCCCTCTACGGCGCCAACCTGGTGACCGGATGGGCGCGCATCCACGGCTACGACCTCGGTATCCTCGCCAACGATCAGGGCGTGCTCTTCTCCGAGGAATCGCAGAAGGCGGCCCAGTTCATCCAGCTCGCCAACAAGATCGATCTGCCGCTCCTGTTCGTGCAGAACGTCACGGGCTACATGGTCGGGCGACAGTACGAGCAGCGCGGCATCATCAAGCACGGATCGATGATGGTCAACGCGGTCTCGAACAGCAGCGTGCCACACCTGACGCTCCAGGTGGGTGGCTCCTACGGCGCGGGCAACTACGGCATGTCCGGCCGTGCCTACGAACCGCGATTCCTGTTCCTGTGGCCCAATGCGAAGACCGCGGTGATGGGCCCCGAGCAGCTCGCCGGGACGCTCTCGATCGTGGCGCGCGAGGCGGCGGCCGCGGCAAAAAAACCCTTCGACGAGGAGGCCGACGCCCAGCGCCGGCGCGCCGTCGAGGACAAGATCGAGCGCGAGTCACTCGCACCCTTCACCAGTGGCCGGCTCTTCGACGACGGAATCATCGACCCGCGCGACAGCCGGACCGTGCTCGGGATAGCGCTCTGCGTCGTGCATTCGAACGAGATCCGGGGCGCGCGCGAGTTCGGCGTCTTCCGGATGTGAGAGCGGCATGCGGAAGTTGTTGATCGCCAATCGGGGAGAGATCGCGCGGCGCATCCAGCGCACCGCGCGCGAGATGGGCATCGCGACGGTGGCCGTGTTCTCGGAGCCTGATCGCGACGCGCCCTTCGTGCATGAGGCCGATGAGGCGTTCGCGCTCGGTGGTGCGTCGCCGGCAGAGTCATACCTGCGCATCGACGCAATCGTTGAAGCGGCGCGCCGCACGGGCGCCGATGCGATCCACCCGGGCTACGGCTTCCTGTCGGAGAACGCGGCCTTCGCCGCGGCATGCCGTGACGGCGAGCTTACCTTCGTGGGACCTCCGCCCGAGGTGGTCGCCGCGATGGGCTCGAAGCTCGAGGCGAAGCGGCGCATGCAGCGGGCCGGCGTGCCGCAACTCCCGAGCCGCGAGCTTCGCGACGGCGTGTCGCCGGCAGAGCTTGCGCGCCTGGCCGGCGAGCTCGGCCTGCCCGTCGTCGTGAAGGCGTCGGCAGGCGGCGGCGGCAGAGGAATGCGCGTGGTGCATAGCGCGGCGGAGCTCGCAGAGGCCGTCGCCTCGGCCCGGCGCGAGGCGCTCTCGGCGTTCGGCGACGATACCGTCTATCTCGAGCGCTACCTCGAGGCCGCGCGCCACATCGAGGTGCAGATCTTCGGCGACGCACACGGTCGCGTCATCCATCTCTACGAGCGCGAATGCTCGATCCAGCGGCGACACCAGAAGATCATCGAGGAATCGCCGAGCGCCGCGTTGACCCCGGTGTTGAGCGAGACGATCCGTGCGGCCGCGGTCGCCGCGGGCGAAGCGATTGGCTACCGCAGCGCCGGAACCGTCGAATTCCTGCTCACTCCCGCCGGAGAGTTCTTTTTCCTGGAAGTTAACACCCGCCTCCAGGTCGAGCACCCCGTGACCGAGTGCGTGACCGGGCTCGACCTCGTGCGGCTCCAGATCGAAGTGGCGCGCGGCGGCGCACTTCCGGCGCAGGAAGATGTCCCGCCGCTTCGCGGCCATGCTATCGAGGCGCGTCTCTACGCCGAGGACGCGCGGCGCGGCTTCGCGCCATCGACGGGCACGTTCCACCGTTTCGCTTTCGCACCGGCGCCGGGGCTGCGCCTGGACTCGGGCGTCGAGGACGGCTCGGAGGTGAGCATCCACTACGACCCGATGCTCGCCAAGGTGATCGCGTGGGCGCCGACGCGCGCGGAGGCGGCGGCCAAGCTGGCCGACACGCTGGCGCGCGCGCAGCTTCACGGCCCGCACACGATTCGTGATCTCCTCGTGCGCATCCTGCGCCATCCCGAGTTCATTGCGGGCGCAACCGACACGCATTTTCTCCAGCGACACCCCCCTGAGGTCATCGGCGCGCCGCTGTGCGACGCGGCGGGCGAGCGACTTCACGCGCTGGCTGCGACGCTTGCGTTGCAAGCCGCGCGCCGCGCGCGCGTCGGCGCGCTGGCCTCGATCCCGTCGGGATGGCGCAACGTCCCTTCACAAGATCAGGCGCAGGCCTTCGAGGGAAGCTGGGGGCGGCTCGACGTGCGCTACCGCTTCGGGCGCGAGGGTCTGCGTGCTGAGGTGAACGGCAACGCGCTCGACGGCGTTCGCGTGCACGCATCCGGCGAAAGCGAGGTCGATCTCGAAGTCAGCGCCGTACGCCGTCGCTACTCGGTGCATACCGTCGGTGAGCGGGTCTTCGTCGACAGCGCGCTGGGCGCCAGCGAGCTGCGCGAACTTCCACGCTTCGCCGAGCCCGAGCTCGAGCTGGCAGCCGGCTCGCTGGTCGCACCGATGCCGGGCGTGGTCAAACAGATTTACGTCACCGTCGGCGCCCGCGTCGCCAGCGGCGATTTGCTGCTCGTGCTCGAGGCGATGAAGACGGAGATCCCGATCCGGGCGCCGCACGCGGGAACGCTGACCGAGATCCGCGCGACCGTCGGGGCGCAGGTGACCGCGGGTGCGATTCTCGCCGTAATCGAAGCCGAGCCCGCAACTGCCCAGCCATGATCGAGGAGGAGACCTGCAATGTCTGACCAGCCGGTCCGATACGAACTGCGCGACCGCATCAGCACGATCACGATCGATCGCCCGGAGGCACGCAATGCGCTGAACCGCGCGGTGCGCGAAGGCCTGTGGGCGGCGTTTCGCAGCTTCGTCGATGACGATGACGCGCTGGTCGCGATTCTCACCGCAACCGGCGACAAGGTCTTCTGCGCCGGCGCCGACCTCAAGGAGATGTCGGTGACCGGGCTTCAAGTCCCGCCGCTGGATTTCGTCCCGCAGCTCGGCCGCAATCTCATGACGGACAAGCCCGTGATCGCCGCCATCAACGGTCTGGCTTACGCCGGCGGCTTCGCGCTGGCGCAGATGTGCGACCTCTGCGTCGCCGCTGACACGGCGAAGTTCGCGATCACAGAGGCCAAGTGGAGCCGCGGCGCGCCGTGGGCCGCGCCGCTGCCGTGGATGATTCCGCCGCGCGTGGCGCTCGAGCTCTTGCTCACGGCAGAGCCGATCGATGCGCATCGCGCCCACGAGATCGGCCTGGTGAACCGCGTCGTACCGCTCGAACATCTGCAGCAGGAGGCGCGCGCGTTGGCGATACGCATCGCGCAGAACGCGCCGCTCTCGGTGCGGGCGGGCAAACGGATGGTGTACGCCGCCGCCGAGCGCCTGCGCAGCGAATCTTTCGACGAGGCCGAGCGCATCTTTGAGCCCGTGTACAAGAGCGAGGACGCGCAGGAAGGACCGCGTGCCTTCCTCGAAAAGCGCGCGCCGGTCTGGAGGAAACGATGAGCGTGCGCCGACCGCTCCGAATCGGCAACATCTCCGGCTTCTACGGCGATCGCCTCTCGGCGGCGCGCGAGATGCTCGAGGGCGGGCCCATCGACGTGCTCACCGGCGACTACCTCGCCGAGCTCACGATGCTGATCCTCTGGAAGGCCCGCCAGAAAGATCCGGGCGCCGGCTACGCGGTGACGTTTCTCCGCCAGATGGAGGAGGTGCTTGGCACCTGCATCGATCGCGGCGTGCGGGTGGTCGTAAACGCCGGCGGTCTCAACCCGCGCGGTCTCGCCGGGAAAATCCGGGAGTTGGCGGAGCGCCTCGGCGTGAAGGCGCGCGTCGCGCACGTGGAGGGCGACGATCTCCTCCCGCGGCTAGGCGAGTTGCGGCGTGCGGGAAACAGCCTGGCGCATCTCGACGACGGTCGCCCCTTCGAGGCGATGCCGGTGGCGCCGGTGAGCGCGAACGCCTACCTCGGCGCATGGGGCATTGTCGAATGCCTTAAGGCGGGAGCCGACGTGGTCGTGTGTCCGCGCGTAACGGACGCGTCGCTGGTCGTGGGTCCGGCGGCCTGGCATTTCCAGTGGGCGCGCGACGACTGGGACCGGCTTGCGAGCGCCGTGGTCGCGGGGCACATCCTTGAGTGTGGCGCGCAGGCGACCGGCGGCAATTACGCCTTCTTCAGCGAGGTGCCCTCTTTGGACCACCCCGGCTTCCCGATCGCAGAGATGGAACAGGACGGTTCGTTCGTCGTCGCCAAGCACCCCGGTACAGGCGGTCTCGTGTCAATCGGTACGGTCACCGCGCAGCTCCTCTACGAACTCGGCGAACCGTCCTACATGAATCCAGACGCGATAGCGCGCTTCGACAGCATCCGGCTCGACCAGGCCGGCGCCGACCGGGTCCGCGTGTCGGGCGTGCGCGGCGAGCCTGCGCCGAGCGCGCTCAAGGTATGTATCAACTACCCAGGCGGCTACCGCAACGCGATGACGCTCGTGCTCACCGGTCTCGACGTTGATGAGAAGGCGGCGGTGCTCAAGCGAGCGATCGTGCGCCGCGTCGGCGGTGCCGAGCGCTTCGGCGTACTCGACTTCCATCTCGCGCGCACGCAGCATCCCGATCCCGAGACCAACGAGCAGGCGAGCGCCACCTTCACCGTCATCGTGAAGGATGCCGACTCGAGCAAGGTCGGACGCGCGTTCTCCTCTGCGATCACGGAGTTAGCGCTCGCCAGTTACCCCGGCTTCTACTCCATGGACCCGCCCGGCGACGCGAGCGCATACGGCGTCTACTGGCCGACGCTCGTGCCG
>NZ_JBEKFG010000117.1:0-5999 GCF_050013435.1 Binatus sp. (SeqCode)
GCTTGGATGGGAAGCGGCGGACACGCTCGACGAGGCGATCGCAATGGCGACGTCCGAGAGTGGACGCTCGGCGTCGATAACCTACCTTCACTTGCCGCCGCTGGTGATCGCTGATGTCGAGTAGCAAGGGCAAACGGATCGCGCCGGCCGCTCGCGGCGCGTCGTCGATGCCGCCGCTCGGGCAGGTGCTCGCGGGCCGACGTATCCTGCTGACCGGCGCAACCGGATTTCTCGGCAAAGTTTTTCTCGCGCTGCTGTTGCGATGGCACCCCGAGATCGAGCGCGTCTATCTGTTGATTCGCGGCGACCGGCGCAGCAGTGTCGGCCGCTTGCGCCGCGAGATTCTCGACTCACCGGTGTTCGCGCCGCTGCGCGAGCATCTTGGCGCGAAGTTCGATCGCTATATCGACGAAAAGGTCGTCGTCGTTCCCGGCGACATCACCAATGACGGCCTGCTCGGCGAAGAAGCGAAGCCGTTCAAGCCGGGCAGTCTCGACGCGGTCGTCCACAGCGCGGGCTTGGTGAACTTCGAAGCCTCGCTGGAGAGGGCGATCGAGGTCAACACCACCGGCGTCGCCAACGTGCTCGAATTCTGCCGCGGGCTCGGCGCCGCGATGATGCATGTCTCCACCTGCTACGTCGCCGGGAGTGCCGACGGCCATCGCTACGAAGACGACATCCCGGAGAACTGGTGCCCCGACGGGCGCAAGTCGTTTCGGCTCGAGCGCGAGATTCGCGACGCGCTCGCGGCAATCGAACGCGTGCAGGCCGAATCGCGCGATCAACTGCGCCGCGCCGAGTTTCTCGGCGACGACGGCGACCCCGACGCCTCGCGCGAGTCCGCCCTTGAGCATCGCCGCAAGCAATGGCTTGAAGAGCGCCTCAAGGACGTTGGCCGGATGCGCGCGCAGAGTTGGGGATGGCCGAACACGTACAGTTATACCAAGAGCCTTGGCGAACAGTTGGTGCTCGCCCAGCGCGATACCCTCAACGTCACTGTCGTGCGCCCGGCGGTAATCGAAAGCGCGCTGCGCGATCCATTCCCCGGATGGAACCAGGGCGTCAACACCAGCGCGCCGCTGACCTATCTCGCCGGCCGCGGCTACCGCTTTTATCCCGCCAGAGCGGAGTTGGTGCTCGACGTAATCCCGGTCGATCTCGCCGCGCACGCGATGATTCCGATCCTCGCCGCGCTGCTATCGCGGACGCACAAGCCCATCTACCAGCTTTGCACTTCGGATCGGAATCCGCTCCCGATGCGCCGGCTGGTCGAGCTGACTGGTCTCAGCAATCGCCGCGAGCATCGCAAGGACGGCGGCTCGATGCGCTGGCTGGGTCCCCATCTGGAAGCGGTCGTCGTGTCGCAGAATACTTACGACCTCGCCAGCCGCACGGTTCCGCAAATTCTCAAACAAGCGGCGGCGCTCGCGCGCAGCGTGCTGGGCGAGGAAAATCAGCGCGCGAAAACGATCGAGAGCGCAATCGATAACTTCAAGGAGCATACCGACCTCGCGCGCGAACTGGTCGAGGTCTATCGTCCCTACATCCAGCAGCTGGCTTACACCTTTCACGCCGGCAACATTCGCGCGCTTTACGCCTCGCTGAAGCCCGCCGACGCCGAGCGCCATCCGTTTCGACCCGATCTGATCGATTGGCACGACTACTGGATCAACATTCATATGCCGGGACTGCGCCGCCATATTTATCCGCAACTCGATCTCCACGCGCGCGGCAGGCCCAAGTCCCTCCCGCGTCATCGCAGTCTCATCGACATGCTCGATCGCGCCGCCGACCGCTACGGTTCTCAGGTCGCGATGATCGCGCGCCGCCCGTCCGGCGAGCAGACTCAGACCACCTATCGCGAGCTGCGCGACAAGGCCCGCCGCGCGGCGCTGCTGCTCGCTACGCGCGGAATCAAGCCGGGCGATCGCGTGCTTCTGATCGGCGAGAACTCGCCCGATTGGGTGATCGGCTATTTCGCGATTCTCACCGCCGGCGCAATTGCGGTGCCGCTCGATCAGCTGATTTCCGCCGAGGAACTCGCGCCCATCTGCAAGATCGCGCAGCCCGCGGCTGCGCTGCGCTCGAGCGCGGTCCACAATCGCCTCGGCTCTGCGCTGCGCGACGCCCATCCGAAACTCATCGAGCTCGATCTCGCCGAGCTCGCCCGTCCGTTCATTCTGCGTGCCGAAGCGAAAACTCCGCCCGCGCCACCCGAGCGAAAGGCGCTCGCGTCGATCCTGTTCACCTCCGGCAGCACCGGCGCGCCCAAGGGCGTGATGCTTTCGCATGGCAACTTCGCCGCCGAGGTCGCGATGCTGTCGCGCGTCTTTGTTCTCGGCGCCGACGACCTGGTGCTGTCGCTGCTTCCGCTGCATCACGCGTTCGAGTTCACCTGCGGGATGCTGCTGCCGCTCGCCAGCGGCGCGACGATTGTCTATCCGCTCGAGCTCGACGCGAAAACGCTGTCGCGCACGCTCGCCGACGTTCGCCCGACCGCGCTGATCGGGGTGCCCGCGGTGTGGGAGGCCGTCCATCGGCGCATCGTCGATGAAGTCGAGGCGCGTGGTCCTTTTTTTCACGCCGCCTTCGACAATCTGCGCGATCTCAATCGCCGGCTCGACGCGAACTCGGGGCTTAACTTCGGCTCGATTGCTTTCCGCCAGGTTCATTCCGCGCTGGGCGGCCGGCTGCGGCTCGCCGTCAGCGGCGGTTCCGCGTTGCCCCATCGCGTCGCGGAGTTTTTTAACGATATCGGAATCCCGCTGCTCGAAGGCTACGGTTTGACCGAAGCGGCGCCCGTTCTATCGGTCACGCGGCCCGGCGAAACACTGCGAGTCGGCGCGGTCGGACGGCCGCTCACCGGCATCGAGATCAAGCTGGTGCCCGCAACTGGTCCGATCGGCGAGATAGTCGCGCACGGGCCGAACGTGATGGCGGGTTACTATCGCAATGAGGCCGCGACCGCCGAAGTTCTGACCGACGGATGGCTTCACACCGGAGACCTCGGGCGCTTCGACGACGACGGCCGCTTGTACATCGTCGGCCGCGCCAAGGAAGTCATCGTCGATTCCGGCGGCAACAACATCTACATCGACGAATTGGAAGAAATTTACGGCCGTTCGCAGTACGTCAAAGAGATGGCGGTCGTCGGCTTGAAGGTCGGCCAGGGCGAGCAGGTCGCGGCCCTGGTAGCGCCCGCCTACTCGCGCGGAGAGAGCCGCCGCGCCGTGGAAGATCGGCTGCGCAGCGACCTCGACAAGGTCGCGCGCGAACTCAGCCCGCACAAGCGAATTAGAATCCTCCGCTTCACCGACGCCGAACTGCCGCGCACGCGCACCCGCAAGATAAAACGCGCCGACGTAGCCGCGATGTTGCGGCGGATGCTCGACGTTCGCCCGACCGGCGCCGACGCTGATACCGCAAACTCCGAGGTCGAGGCCTGGCTCGCCGAGGCGCTCGCGTCAATCGCCGCCGAGCCCGTCAACATCGCGCCGGCCACGCGGCTGATCGAGGACCTGGGCCTCGACTCGCTGGCACTTGCTGAAATCGGCGAACTGATCGGCGAGCGCGCGAGCCGCGAGATTGCTCCGGAGGAAATTGCCGACTTGCGTACCGTTGCGGACCTCCAACTCCTCGCCACCCGGCCGGGCGGCAACGGACGCCATCGGATGCCCTCGTACGCAAAGTTCGCCGAACCCTACACTCCGCGCCTGCCGGCGCCGCTGAAATGGCTCGGCCGATTCGCGGTGCGCGGAGCCGAGCGCGCAATTTTCGACGGATGGCTGAAGCCCAAGGTCCTCGGGCGCGGTAACATCCCCGCCAATCGCAACTTCATCGTCGTCGCGAATCATTCGAGTCATCTCGACTTCAGCCTGATCGGTTACGCGCTAGGCGCGTTCGGTGACGATATCCGGGTGCTCGCCGCCAGGGATTATTTCTTCAACACGCCGGCGCGGCGTTTTCTCGCGTCAAACTTCACGTCGCTGATGCCGTTCGATCGCGAACGCGCGCAACTCGATTCTCTCGAAGACGCGCTCGCCGAGCTTGCCCAGGGACGCAGTGTCCTGATGTTTCCCGAGGGCACCCGCTCGGCCGACGGCGAAATTCACGAGTTCAAGAGTGGCGCGGGATTCCTGGCCTTGCGCAGTCGATGCGACGTGCTGCCGGTGCTGATTCGCGGCACCCATGAGGTCATGGGCAAAGGCAGCCTCATCCCGCGGCGCCATCCCGTGGAAGTCCGCATCGGCCGCGCGATCACCGCCGCCGAGCTGCGCGATCTGGCGAAAAGTTCCGAAGGCGCCGGCGCCTATCGCAAAATCGCCGATCTGATGCGCACGGCCGTCACCTCGTTATCCGGCTCGCGCTCGAAGCTCACTCTCACCGCCGATGAATCAACCGCGCCCTCAAACGGCGCCCAACCGGTCACCCACGCGCATTCCCGGACCGATCGCGAGGCCGAACTGCCACGCGGCCACGCCAAAGCATGATCCTTGCCCATTCCAACCCGGTTGCGCCGCCCGCGTTAAGCTGACGCTGGAATACTTGCCCGCCGGATGGTTACATTTGAATGATGGTTGACTGGTTCAGCATTCGCCACGACCGTGACCCGCGGCCATCTCGCGGCGGCCGCCGTCCGTCGGTCAGCATAATCTCGGATGAATTGTTGGTCGGCGAATATCCCAGTCAGGCTGACATCGGCTGGCTGAAGGACACCTACGGGATCACCGCGGTTCACAATCTCCAGGACGACGACGATCTGCGCCTCAATGGGTTGGACGACCGCCGACTGAGCGCGGAGTATACCGCGCATGGGATCGAATATGTGCGCACGCCCATCCAGGATGGCAGCGCGGACGCGATGGGCGAGCGGCTCGAAGCTGCGCTCCACGATCTTCGCGATCTGATCGGTTCTGGTTCCCGCGTCTATCTCCATTGCAACGCCGGGATGAACCGAGCACCCACCCTCGCGATTGCATTCCTGCGTGCTTATCGGCAAATGTCACTCGAAGAGGCGATGACGCTCGTGAAAAAACAGCGCGCGTGCGGACCGTTCATGACGATCCTCGAAGAGTATTTCGGGCCGCGCGATTACAAGCCGGACAAATGACTTGACCTCATCACACGCAGCCGGAAGTTTGCCGCGGGCGCTCCCGAGGCAGAGGTTTCTCACCGCCTGCGCGTGGGGCGTACATCTATATACCGCTCTGGGTGCGGCGCTCGGCCTGCTCGCGATCTATTTCGCCTCGCAAGGCGAGTTTCGCGCGTCGTTTTTCGCGATGGGTCTGGCGACGATTATCGATTCCAGCGACGGTCCCCTCGCCCGCTGGCTGATGGTCAAGATTCGCGTGCCGACCTTCGACGGCGCGCTGCTCGACAACATCGTGGACTACCTCACCTACACCGTGGCGCCGGTGTTTCTGATGCTGGAGGCCGGGATCATACCGGGCTCGCGATGGGGCCTGGGGCTGGCGTGTTTCGTCATGCTCGCAAGCGCTTATGGATTTTGCCGGACGCAAGCCAAGACCGAGGACAATTACTTCCTCGGCTTCCCGAACTATTGGAACCTGGTCGCGTTTTATCTTTTCTGTCTCGGCGCCGGCACCGTCTTCAACATCGCCGTCCTGCTGCTGCTCGCCGTGATGGTGTTCATGCCGCTCAAGTTCATTTATCCGAATCGAACCGTCCCGCTCCGCCCGATCACGCTCACGCTTGGAATAATCTGGGCGTTTGTGACGGTTGCGGCAGTTCTGATGCTGCCGGCTGTGAATCCGATTATGTTGTGGGCCGGGTTGAGCTTCATCGCTTACTACTTCATTGCGTCGTTCGCGCTTCAGGCGCGCGCCACGCTCAAGTCCAATCGCGACCGCGGCGATCTGAATGCCTGAATCCGGGCTTCATACCGCAGTCGCCGCCTCCGAGTCATGGCTCGAGGTGATCGACTCCGATTCTCCCGTGCTGCTGATTACGCCGCACGGCGGCCGCGCCGAGCCGCGCAC
>NZ_JBEKFG010000118.1:0-5899 GCF_050013435.1 Binatus sp. (SeqCode)
CGCTGCTATCCAGGAAAGAAAGGGGTGGGGACCGGCTCGGCGATTGTCGAAGCGGCCCGAATGGCGCATGCTGATAGTCCGCAACGTGACCATCCGGGAAATCCCGGTACGATTTCTATCTCAATTCGAGTCAGGGGAGGAATCCAACATGATCGGGATGGATTTTATAAGCTTTGTGATTTTGCTCATTATCAGCGCGGTGGTGTCCGCAATCTTGCACTATGGTCTGAACTACTACGTGATGCCGGGGTTCTGGTCGTTTTGTTCCAAGGTCGTTTTGGGGTGGGTCGGTGCGTGGCTAGGATCGCCTATCTTCGGCTACTGGCCTCATCGGTTCCCGGTTCTCCAGTACGAGAACATTTGGTTTATCCCCGCGATCCTGGGGTCGTTGGCCGTGCTGCTGGTGGCTGTTGACCTCGCCAAGATGTGGCGTGGTGCGCCGTAGAAGCGGCAGAACCTGCATCGGCCAGCAAGATCCCAAAACACCGCCGGGCGAGCGGTCAAGGGCGGTCCTTGACGGGGGGACGCGGCTGGGCAGCAATGCCGACGCTAGGCGCCATTTGGGGAAACTCGAGCCGCGGCTGCATCCATGAACACCCGAGACGCGGCGATTAGAGCCTACGGTTCGACAGTATCAAGTGGGTCAGAGAGGCCGCTATCTGAGACGACCAACAAAGAGGCCCGGACCTGCCGGGGCCAAGGACTGTGCCGATCGCCGGTTTTGCGGATCAGCCTGTGGACCCGCAAAGGTCCGACAGGCGCGCTAAATCACTAAGGGTCGGTTTCGAAAGTCATGAAGCACGAGCGATCCGACGCACGAGCAGCATGACGGATGCGGCGTAGAGGAAGGCGCGTGCGGAGTCGATGCTGGCCTCGAAGTCTTTTGTCAGCCGTCGATTGCGCCCGATCCACGCGAAGAACCGCTCGACTACCCAACGGCGCGGGTTTACGGCGAAGCCGACCTGATCAGGGTTCTTGCGCACGATCTCAACCGCGATCAACGTCGCCTTGGCGACCTTCTCCCCGGCATATCCGCTGTCGGCGAAGACCCGCTGGATGAACGGGAAGATGCGCCGCGAGACCCGCAGAAGCGGTCCGCCACCATCGCGGTCTTGGATACTCGCCGGACGCCGTTCGAGCACGAGGCCGCGCCCGTCGGTGTCCACGAGCGCATGGCGCTTACGTCCGTTAATCTTCTTTCCAGCATCGTAACCGCGCGGCCCGCCCGCCTCGGTGGTCTTGACGCTCTGGCTGTCGATGATTGCCGCCGAGGGGCTGGCGTCGCGCCCGACTCGTTCGCGATCCGCCATAACGAGCGCGTGGTTTATCCGTTCAAAGCGCCCGTCGTCGCGCCAGGCGGCAAACCAGCGGTAAATCGTCCCCCATGGCGGCAAGTCGCTCGGCACCAGCCGCCACGGGCAGCCCGCCCGCATGACATAGAAGATTCCGTTAACAATCTCGCGCATCGGCCACTCGCGCGGCCGGCCCGTCGCGCAGGGCTTCGGCAGGTGCGGCTCGATCACGTGCCACTCTGCGTCGGTCAGATCGGTTTGGTATCGAGTGACGGAGCGGCTATGCTGCTGTCGAGTGATCGGCGTCCACATGGCGAATCCAAGGTTGGTTCGAGAAGCCCCTCGGAATCACGGCAGGCGCCAATGACACAACCTTTTTCAAAGACTGCCGCTGGCAAGAGCCCAGGGGACTGAACTTGGACATCGACGGTTGGCTCCGCGGGATCGGTCTGGAGCAGTACGCGCAGACGTTTCGCGACAATGCGATCGATGCCGATGTGCTTTGTGACCTCACCGATGAGCACTTGCGCGAGCTTGGCCTACCGCTTGGGGCACGGCTCAAGTTATTGAGGGCCGTTGCTGCGTTTAGTACCGGACAGACGCCCATTTCTCCGGAGATCACGACTCCCGCTCCGCGCACCGACGCCGAGCGGCGCCAGGTCACCGTGATGTTTGCCGACCTGGTGGGTTCAACGGCGCTCTCTGCTCGCATGGACCCTGAAGATCTGCGCGAGGTCATTTCGGCCTACCAGAAGTGCGTTGCAAAAACCGTGCAGCGCTTCGGGGGTTTCGTGGCGAAGTACATGGGCGACGGCGTGCTCGTGTACTTCGGCTATCCACAGGCGCACGAGGACGATGCCGAGCGCGCAGTACGAGCCGGACTTGAGCTGGTTGGTGCTGTCAGTGCGCTCAAGCCGAATGCTCTGCTCCAAACCAGGATCGGTATTGCGACCGGGATGGTCGTTGTCGGAGACTTGATCGGATCGGGAGAAGCGCAGGAGCGCGGCATTGTCGGCGAGACGCCGAACCTGGCGGCGCGCCTGCAAGGCATCGCCGAGCCGAACGCGGTGCTCATCGCCGAGAGCACGCGAAGGCTACTTGGCAATCTGTTTCAGCTTGAGAACCTCGGGGCCAAGGACCTCAAGGGTATCGCTGGGCCGATGCGGGCCTATGCGGCGCTGCGGGCGAGTTCGGCGGAAGGCCGTTTCGAGGCCCTGCACGCGAGCGGCCTGACCGCGCTGGTCGGGCGGGAAGAAGAACTCGAATTACTGCTGCGGCGCTGGTCTCGCGCAAAGACCGGTGAAGGCCAAGTGGTATTGCTCTCCGGCGAGCCCGGCATCGGCAAGTCGCGGCTTACGGCGGCGCTGCTGGAACACGTCGCCGCCGAGCCGCACACGCGCTTGCGTTATTTTTGCTCTCCGCAACATACCGATAGCGCTTTTTATCCCATCATCGGCCAGATGGAGCGTGCCGCGACACTGGCACACGACGACACCCCGCAAGCGAAGCTCGACAGGCTCGATGCGATGTTCGCGCAGACTTCGACCTCCAAACAGGACGCTGCGCTCTTTGCGGAGATGCTGTCGCTGCCGAACGATGGTCGCTATCCCGCGCTTGACCTCGCCCCGGAAGAGCGCAGGCACAGAACGCTGGAAGCCCTGACGGCACAACTCGCGGGATTGGCTGGAAAGCGACCGGTGCTCATGATCGTCGAAGATACGCATTGGATCGACCCTACGAGTCTGGAAGCGTTCGGTCGGACGGTGGACCAAATTAAAACCCTACCGGTGCTGCTCATCGTAACTTTCCGCCCCGACTTCAACGCGCCGTGGGTGGGACGGTCACATGTGATGAGCCTAACGCTCAACCGCCTTGGGGAGCGTGAAGCGGCGGCTATCATCGCGCGTCTTGTCGGCAACAAGGAGCTACCGGCGGATGTGATGACGGAGATTGTCGAGCGCACCGACGGCATTCCGCTGTTTGTGGAGGAGATGACGAAGGCCGTGCTGGAGGCTGAGGGCGAGGGCGAAGCGCAGCGAACCGCTGCCGCGGTTCCATCCCCGGCCTTGGCCGTCCCCGCAAGCTTGCACGCCTCACTGATGGCGCGGCTCGACCGGCTCGGCCCGGCCAAGGAGGTAGCGCAGATCGGGGCGGCGATCGGGCGGGAGTTTTCGCATCCCCTGCTGGCGGCGGTGGTGCGCAAACCAGAGGCGGAGCTGCGATCTGCGCTGGACCGCCTTATTACCGCTGGCTTGCTGTTCCGGCAGGGCCTGCCACCGCACGCGACCTATCTGTTTAAGCATGCTCTCGTGCAGGACGCCGCTTACGGCACGCTGCTGCGCGAGCCGCGTCGTGCCCTGCACGCCCGCATCGCTGAAACCCTCGAGGGCCAGTTCGCCGATATCGCTGAGAGTCAGCCTGAACTACTGGCGCGCCACTACACTGAGGCCGGTTTGATCGAGAAGGCGGTCAGTTTTTGGCGCACTGCGGGACAGCGCTCGCTGGCGCGATCCGCGCTTCTTGAAGGCGCGGAGCAGCTCAAACGAGCGCTTGACCAAATCGCGACCTTGCCGGCCACGCCGGATTTGCATGGCGAAGAGATCAAGCTTCACGTCGCTTTCGCCAACGCTCTGGCGCTCACCGGCAACTTAGTGGATGGCAAAGAGCACTACGACCGGGCGCTCGCGATTTACGATCCCGCCGAACACCGTCCGCTTACGACGCGGTCTGGCCGGGACGTCGGGGTCTCTCTCTTGTCGTCTCGCGCCTCGTGTCTGTACAACCTTGGTTATCACGCGGCTTCGCGCAATGACGCCGAGCGCGCAGTCAAGAATGCGCGCGAAACCGGCCAGGCCGCCACTTTGTTGTATGCGCTGCAAACGGCAGGTTTTCTCTACATCTTGTGGAGAAATTACACCGCTGCAAATGCGCTGGCCGACGAGCTTATCGCTTTGGCAGACGAAAGAGGGGCACCGGTTTGGAAAGCACTTGGAACCGCATTGCGGGGTTGTCTTTTTGTACTGACCGGAAGAGCCTCGGATGCAGTCCGGGCGATCACCTCGGGGATCACCTTACTCCGATCAACTGGAGCAACTCTTTATGAACCACGGCATCTATGGTTCTTGGCAATGGCCTATGCGGAACTTGGCCAACTTGACGATGCTCGGCGTTGCATTGACGAAGCGATCGACAAAGTAGAAGGGTCGAAGGAAAAATGGTGCGAGGCCGAGGTGCATCGCATTGCCGGCGAAATCGCACTCAAATCGCTCGCGCCTGATCCAGAAAAGGCAGAGGCGTACTTTGATCACGCTCTCGCGGTAGCCCGTCAACAGCAAGCCAAATCCTGGGAACTCCGCGCTGCAATGAGCCTCGCGCGCCTCTGGCGTGACCAAAGGAAGCCGCAGCAGGCACGCGAACTGCTCGCTCCAGTTTACGGCTGGTTCACCGAAGGGTTCGACACGCTCGATCTGAAAGAGGCTAAGGCGTTGCTCGACGAATTGGCGACATGAATGCAGCGAGTTGCAATGGGTCCCCGAACCCGTGCGATATATTCGGGCCTATGAACGATCGGAGGCTGTGTTTTGGGACCGCAACTGGTTTAAATGCTCCCTCGATGCTACATTGCAATAAAAAAACGTCCACTCATCGACCGATCATATGGAGGGTACCATGGCCGAGGCTAGTAGCACTGCTAATAACGGCGTGAACGTCGCAGCTTTGATTGCCGCGCGCGAAGCGCTTACCGAAGCTCCTGCTGCTGCGCAGTTTAAATGGCGCGCCGCCTGCGAATGGAAGGATGGCACTCACAGTCATTCTACAGTCGAAGGTTTTTACGGCTTAGGGCAAGAACAGCATCACAAGAGAACTTTTACCTTCGATGCCGACCACCCGGAAATTTTTGCCTCCGAGGACAAAGGTGCCACGCCAGTCGAGTACGTTTTAGTCGGATTGGCAAGTTGTCTGACCGCAGGTATCGCCGCGGTTGCCCAACACCGCAATATTCAACTGCGCTCGGTCACGGCGACCCTAGAAGGGGACATGGACGTCCAAGGCATTCTCGGCATAGACGACGACGTGCGCAATGGATTCGGTGGCATCAAGGTGACCTACAAGATCGACGCCGACGCAAAACGCGAAGATATCGAAGCTCTCGTCGCGCAATCGCAGAAGCGATCGGCAGTCTATGACATCGTGACCAACCCGACGAATGTCACGGTCGTAGTGGATTGAGCCGCCGCAGGCCCATTGCCGCACTAGAATGAGAGCGACCGCCATTCGCACTGTCACTACAGTCGTTATCGGTGCCGGGCACGCCGGTCTGGCCATGAGCCGTTGCCTCTCCGAGCGTTCGATCGATCATGTGGTGTTGGAACGCGGTGAGGTTGCCCATACGTGGCGCACTGAACGCTGGGATTCGCTGCGGCTGCTGACGCCTAATTGGCAGAGCCGACTGCCCGGCTTCCAGTATAATGGCAGCGATCCGGAAGGCTACAGGACGCTGGCGGAGGTCATCGAATTCATCGGGAGTTACGCGAAGGCGATCTCGGCCCCGGTGCGAACCCACACGACGGTTGCATCGGCGCGCAGCACGGAGTCGGGATACCTGG
>NZ_JBEKFG010000119.1:0-5837 GCF_050013435.1 Binatus sp. (SeqCode)
CGATGTAGGCCTGCGCGGTCGAAATCGTTGCGGCGCATGCGCCGTGCATCGCGCGCGACGCGAGCAGCCAGAAAAACGTTCCGGCAAATCCGTAAATCAAGTAGCCGATCGATGAGCCGAGCAATCCGAGCAGCAGGATCGGCCGGCGTCCGATGCGATCGGAAATTCGGCCGAGGATCGGCGCAAACACGAACTGCATCAGCGAATAGATCGCCATCAGCGCGCCCACGCCGACCGCGCCGACACCCATCTTGTGCGCGAACATCGGCAGGAACGGAATGACGATGCCGAAGCCGAGCAGGTCGATGAAGACGGTCAGAAAAAGGATCAGCCGCGCGGCCGCGGCCGGCTCGGCGCCGGTGGGCGCTTGCTTGAGTGGTTCGATACTTGGCATTGATTGAAGTACGCCGGTTGAAGAGAATCCTACGCCAGCCGCGCAGTCAAGCAAATCGAGGGGAATCAATACGAGGGCTTACCGATGGCGACTTCCTACCAGGGCGAACTCAAGCGCAAAAAAGTCAGCGCCGAAGAGGCGGCGGCGCAAGTCAAATCCGGCGATTGGGTCGAGTACGGATTCGGACTCGGGCAGCCGGACTTGTTCGATCGCGCGCTGGCCGGGCGCGTGCAAAAGCTCAAGCGCGTAAAGATCCGCGGATGCCTTGCGATGCGCCCACGCGCGGCGGCCGAGGCCGATCCCGAACAACGTCATCTGGTTTACCTGTCGTGGTATTTTTCGGGGCTGGAAAGAAAGATGTACGATCGCGGCCTGGCGCATCATATACCGATGAACTTCGGCGAGGCGCCCGACACCTATCGCCGCTTGATCGACGTGGACGTCGCGGTGTTGAAGACGGCGCCGATGGACGAGCACGGATTTTTCAACTTCGGCCCGTCGGTCACCTATCACAAGGCGATCAGCGAAAAAGCCAGGACCATGATTGTCGAGACTGACGCGAGCGTGCCGTACGTTTTCGGAATCGAAAACGCGGTGCATATAAATGATGTGGAGTTCGTGCTGGACGCCGGCGCATCTGCGATGCCGGAGCTGAAGAATCCCGCCGCGAGCGCGGTCGATCAGAAAGTCGCGGAGCTGATCGCGCCGGAAATCCCCAGCGGCGCCTGCATCCAGATTGGGATCGGCGCGATGCCCAACGCGGTCTGCGAGCTGCTGGCGGTGGCTCCGATCAAGGATCTCGGCATCCACACCGAAATGTTCGTCGATTCGCTGGTGACGCTTTACCAGGCCGGCAAGGTGACCGGCGCGCACAAGGCGACCAACCGCTACCAGATGGCGTACACGTTCGCGGCGGGTTCGAAACGGATGTACGACTTCCTCGATCGCAACGCCGCGTGCTTTGCCAGTTCGGTCGATCACACCAACCTGCCGCATCAAATAATGCTCAACGACCGCGTCATCTCGATCTGCAACGCGGCGCAAATCGATCTCACCGGACAGACGTGCTCCGAGTCGGCTGGAATTCGGCAGATAAGCGGCACGGGAGGACAACTGCAATTCGTGCGCGGCGCGCGCGACTCGCGCGGGGGCAAGTCATTTCTATGCCTCGCATCGACCTACGAGCGCGATGGGCGGCGCGCCAGCCGGATCGTCGCGCGAATCGACGAGTGCAACATCGTGACCACGCCGCGCGTCGACGTGATGTACGTGGTGACCGAGTATGGGATGGTCAATCTGAAAGGCAAATCGGTTCCGGAGCGCGCCCGCGCACTGATCTCGATCGCGCATCCTGATTTCCGCGAAGAGCTGGAACGCCAAGCTCGCGAGTATCGGCTGATCGCGCGCGCGGTTTTCTGATACTCGCGAACAGTTCAGCGCGACGGCGTTTGGTGGCCGTCTTCGTCGGCGAACTTGTACACCAGTTCGTCGGAGCGCGCGTAGCCAAGCTCGCGGCGAATGAGGCGTTCGATATAGCGGTCGTCGGAGCGAAGTTTCGCGATGCGGATTCTGAACGCGGCGTTGTCCGCCGCCAGCTGATTGCGGCGCTGCTCCAATGCGGCGCGATGGCTCTGGAGGGCGATCAGGTCGCGCGGCCCCTGCTTGCCGAGCAGCGCGCTTAATAGCAGCATCACGAGCACCCCGCCGAAGATTAGGCTGAGCCACTCGCGACGCAGTAGGAAGCTTAACCGCCTCATCCGGCCAATCGTAATTCAAGCGTCCGCCCCACTTCAAGAGGTCAAATTTTGAACGACATTCTAAAGACCTGAAACAGACCGGTTCGGTTGCACTCTTTCGACTTTAAAATTTGTTTATAAATCACCGCACAGCTCTTGATTTTAGAATAACATGTTTCTATAATCGGCCCGAATCGATGAGGGATGAATCCTCATCTATAAGAAAGGGTGCTTGTCCAGCAGCAGCCTAGGAAGAGGAGGTACTTATGCCAGTGAGGAAGAAGATACGGGCCAAAAAGGCCACCAAGTCCAAACCGATGCGAAAGAGCAAAATGGCTAAGAAGAAAGCAGCCAAAAAGACCAAAAAGAAGTAACCACTTAACGAGTTTACCTTCGGGCCAATACCCCGAGGGCTGGCTAAGGCTGCCAGGATTGCTGCTGGAATAAGCCGAGGCTGAAAGGCCTCGCAACACGGGAGAGCCCCCTCGAAAGAGGGGGCTCTTTCCTTTTCCAGCGCTTGCTTGCGAGCGCGCGCGTTCAACATGATAGGCTTCGAGTCGGCGCGAAGTTGCGCAAGCCTTATGTCCGCGTTGGCAAAAGATTTTGACGCGATAATTGTCGGCGCGCGGGCCGCATAATCCGGCGGACCAGTGGACGACGTCGAACTCGGCCGTATCCCCGCGCAATGCGAGCGCCCCGAGCCGCTCAAGTTCGCGTGGCCGATCGTGCTGCTGCCCGAACTTTTCGCCACGCCGCGGCATCTTGCGCTGGTGTTCGGTTATCTCGCGTCGATCGGATGGGAAGTATTCGTTCCGGATTTGCGAGCGGCGTTTGGCAAAGGCCCGACGCATCCGCTGGGGAAACTTCGCTTCAATGATTTGGCCGCGCTGGCCGGCGAAGCGATCGACGGGATTGGCCGCGACGCGATCGTGGCCGGTCACGGCGTCGGGGGATTGGTCGCGCTCAAACTCAGCGAGCATCGGCGAGTGAAGGCCGCGGTCGCATACGCGCCGCTGGTGCCGGGCTTTCGCACGCCGCTGATCGGCGGACTGGCGAATCGGCTCGCGATGATGTGGCGGCTGCCGATCGCGCCGCCGCGCGGCAGAGTACTGTTCGAGTTGATCGCCGATGCCGATCCGTTCACTCGCGACGGTTTGATAAATGCGATGGTGCCCGACTCGGGTGCGATCGCCGCCGACGTAACGGCCGGCGCGATCGAGTTTGCGGCGCCGGACAAGGCCGCGCCGCGCCTGATCGTGGCGGGCGACTCGGACATCTTTGCGCCGCTGGCGCGGAGCCGGCAGTTTGCAGAGTCGATCGGCGCGAAACTGGCGACGATCGGCGGCCGCGGGCATTGGCTGATCGGCGGGCGGGCGCTCGAACGCGCGATGAACGAGACGCAGCGATTCCTGGTGCGCGCGCTCGGCCAGGATTTGCTGCTGCTCTATCCCGAAGAATGGAAAAACGATCCGGGCGATTAGCATGCGGATGATAAAGTGAGAAAATGGAAACGCAGGTGAAAAGCGATGGCAAATGACACTGCGCAGAAAAATCTGATCGTCGAGGAAGCAGCCGGGCTCGTCACGATCACGATGAATCGTCCCGAGAAGCGCAACGCGCTCTCGACCGCGATGATGACGGAACTGACCGCCGAGCTTCGCGCAATCGGCAAGCGCGGCGATGCGCGCGCGGTGATAATCGCGGGCAACGGCCCCGTGTTCTCGGCCGGTCACGATCTCGGCGAACTGAAGGGGCGCGAGCTTGCATTCTACCGCTACGAATTCGATCTGTGTGCGCAACTGATGCAAACGATTCAGGCGATCCCGCAGCCGGTGATCGCGCGCGTGCATGGAATCGCCACCGCCGCGGGATGCCAGCTTGCGGCGACGTGCGATCTCGTGGTCGCGGGCGAGAGCGCGAGCTTCGCCACTCCGGGCGTGAAGAATGGACTGTTCTGCTCGACGCCGATGGTTGCGCTGACGCGCGCGGTCGGCAGAAAGCATGCGATGGAAATGCTGCTCACCGGGCAACCCGTCAATGCGCGCACGGCGGCCGAGTGGGGACTCGTCAACCGGGTGGTGCCCGACGCGGAGCTGGTCGCGGAGACCCTCAAGTTGGCGATGAAGATAGTAGAGGCGAGCTCGCTAACCATTGGAATCGGCAAGCAGGCGTTCTATGCGCAGATCGATCTCGATACGGCAAAGGCCTACGACTACACCAAGGAAGTGATGAGCCAGAATGCGATGGCGTCGGACGCGCAGGAAGGCATCGCGGCGTTTCTGGAAAAGCGCAAACCAGTGTGGTGCGGGCGGTGAAGCGGGCGGGAACGGAGCAATTCGCCCCTGCTCGCATTGCGGACAGGCGCAAACTCCGACCGGCAGAAGGGAATAAACCAGTTAGCGCCTGCTTCTCTTGACTTGCCTTGCGATTGTCTATATCTGCTAGTTAGCGTCTGCTAACGAAGAGTCACTATGGCAGTTCAGGAATTAGAAGGGAGAACCAGGAATGAAAGCTGATGGCGATGGCATGCCCAGCCCGATCATGACGGTTAACGAAGTAGCCCAGTATTTGAGGGTTCATCAAACCACGCTGTACAAACTGATTCGGCGGGGAGAAATTCAGTTTTTCAAGGTCGGCTCTGACTACCGTTTTAACAGGGAGGCAATCGAAAAGTGGATAGCCGACCGACGGGTGGATGGCCGGTTCCCCGATCCCGATTCGTCCCGATTGCTCAAGCCTGCTGCGCTGGAATTGCATTAAGTACCTCCTCGCGGGGCAATTCATACCACCGGTTGTGGTCTGGTGACGGGCATACCACCAAAGGTAGTTTCGTTCCGTCAAAAATATTTTTTGTTGCACGCCGTCCGATCCCAAGTTATTCCCGCGGCGATGAAGCTGAGTCCGAAGAGCCCGGACAACTGCGCGCGGCCCGGATGCGCTCAAGCAAATCGAGGGCGCGGAACAGATTGCGCTTTACGCTTCGTTCGAAGCGGACGATTTTATCCACATCCGAATAGCTCGGCAGGGTAAAGGCGTCGAGTCCGGCGCGCCGGAGCTTGCGAGCAGTGCGCCGACGAATGCCGTAGTGATCATAACCCATCGTGGCGAGGAGCGATTCGGTGGGTCTCTCAGTGGCGGCGTTGCGGCGGTAAGCGTCCTCATCGAGCCAGGTTTCGCGGCATTCGTAGCGCAGCAATCGCCGGACCCGCCAGCAGCATGCGGCGACCTCGTCGATCAGGATGCGCTCGCGGGCGGACTCGGGTTGGAACTCGTCGAGCAAAGCGTCGAGGATCGAATTGAATTCCTCGGCGCGGAGCGGGCCGTCGAGTACGGGGTTGACGACGTCGCATGCGAAGAAACCGTGCTTGAGGGCGTTGAGGCGCGCAACGGCCTTGCCCTCGGGCGTGCGCGGCCCCGTACATTTCATCGCGTTGGCGCGGCGCGCCGCAAGCCGGCGGGGCGAAAGCGCGGGCAGTTGGTTTTCGGGCGAGTCGGGCGCGTGGGTGGGATCATGACTGTTGTCCATAGAGGATCGCGTAGCACGGAAGGGTCGTCGCGGGCAGGCTGAACTAGTTCACCCGCAGGGGTGACCCCTTGTATCTTGCCGTCAGCATCGCAAGATGGATTTGAACTTGGGCGCGGCAGACCGAGAACCCCTGGGTCCGCAAAGAGCGAGACCGCGGTGCAGCGCGGGTCGCCGCGCCCTA
>NZ_JBEKFG010000120.1:0-5674 GCF_050013435.1 Binatus sp. (SeqCode)
GACGTGCGAGAACAGCGCGAACACGCGGTTGAGGTAGGCAAAGTGCTCCATCCCGCCGTGGAAGTAAGTGCCCGAGATCTGGCCGGTCTGCCAGCGCACGTCTTCCTTGCGCGCGATACTGCGCAACTCACGCATGACCTCCTCGGGCTGGCGGCTCTTCTTGGGCAGCTCGCGGTAGATCTCGAAGGTTTCGCGATAGGGGAACATATCTCCGAAAGGTCCGGAGGGCTCTTGCTGTTTCTTCGCTGCCTTGGGCATAAGACGACTCCTTGGGAATTGCGGCGCCCGGTTAAGCCGGTGCCGGGGCCGAATATAACTTATTATGCGCCGCGTCAGATAACCGACCGCGGCCTTAACGCTGGCCGCGCAGCTCTTCTATAGCGTAGTCACGAAAGGATGCGTTGCGCAGATTTTCGCGTCTTCTCACTGCGGGTGCAGGGCTCACCCCTGCCGCGCAGCCGCCCGTGTCATTCTAGAGCGAAAGTTGCTGTGATTGAGCCGAAGCCCTGAGTGCTGCCGAAGGGGAAGAATCCCGGATCCGGGTTCCTTCGCTTCGCTCAGGATGACTCAAAAAAGTTCTAACAGGCCGTCAGGCCGCAGATTTTCGCGTCTTCTCACTAAGGTGCAGGGGCCGCAGCCCCTGGCCGTGCCGACGGCAGCGCAGTATTAAGCCGTTGGCAGGGGTCGCGCGCGACAACGGAGCGCGGCCTTAACATCGGGTGCAGGGGTCACCCCTGCTATATCTGGTCCTTATCCAGTGCTGAGCTCCACTTGCGCGAGGTGCGCCCTTCCCACCCGCGCTTGTGATACGCGTAACCCACGATCAGCGGCACGGCGATCGTCGCCTCGCAATACACCATCTGCTCGTAGGTCGTATCGACTTTGCCCCAGCTGCTCGCTTCTTTGAGCGTGCTGCCTGAGAGCGCGCCGTCGCGCACGTCGGCCACGGTGATCTGAATCGCGTATTTATGCATGGGCACGTCATGCCCCAGGACTTCGGCGGCGACCACGATATCCTGCGCGAAATTTTTCGGCACGCCGCCGCCGATCATGAACAGCCCGGTGTTTTCGTACTTCACCTTGAGCCGCGTCAACTCGTAAAAATCCTTGGCGCTGTCGAGCGAGACCTTGGGTTTTCCGTGCCGCGCCGCCTGATGCGCCACTAGTCCGAATCCGGCCGAGCAGTCGCTGAAGGCCGGGCAGAAAACCGGCACCTCCTCGCGATACGCCTCGAGCACGATACTGGCGCCGGTCTTCGCACCCGTCTCGGCCAGGTACTTGCCCATCTCGCCGACGAATTCGCGCGACGAATACGGCCGCGGGTCGAGGCGGTCGGCGATTTTCTGAACCGTCTCGTCGCACACGCGCAGCTCGTCTTCGTCGATAAGCGTGTCGTAGATGCGATCGATATGCAGTCCGCGCAGCTTGTCGTCGTCGAGCCCGTACTTGAATCGGTCCTCGGCCATCCAGTGCTTGAAGCCGAGCGCTTCGAAGAAGTCCTGATCGACGATGTTTGCGCCGGTGCTCACGATCGCATCGACCATGTGATTGCGAATCATGTCGGTGAAGACGCGCTTGAGCCCGGCGCTGATCAGCGAACCCGCCAGGCAAAGGATTACGCCGCAGTCGCGATCGCGCAGCATCCGATCGTAAATCGTCGCCGCGCGATGCAGGTCGCGGGCGCTGTATGCCATTTGGCCCATCGCCTCGACGATCGGCACGACGCTTTCGCGCGTGATATCGACGTGTTCGATCGGCCGTTTGAGATATTCCGCCTTGATGCTCATTGGTTATGCCCCGTGATGTGGCCCGAATTATTGGCCGATAGTACGTAACGGCCGGATTGTACGCTACTTCAGCGGACCGATTCCGCCCAGCCCCGTCCAGTAGAGCATGAAGGATAGCGTGCCGAGCGCAATTAAAAACGCGAACGCCGTAATATCCGCCGGCGTCACCGGGTAATCGATAAAGGTCGTCGGCTCGTGGCTGAATCCGAAGCCACGCGCTTCCAGAGCCATCGCCATGTTGTTGGCCTTGCGCAGCGCGCCCATGAAAACCGGAATCACCACCGGCACGTAGCGCCGCACGCGCTCGATCGGCCCGCCCTCGTTGAAATCGTAACCGCGCAACCGCTGCGCATCGACGATCGTGACGGCCGAGTCGATAAACAGCGGAACCAGCCGGAATGAGAGCGAGATCGCGAAGCCGACGCGATACGGCACCCGCATCCGTTGCAGTCCGTAGGTGAACTCCTCGATCTTGGTGGTCGAAAGAAACAGCACCGACGCCGCCAGCAGCTCCGCCAGCTTGATCCCGCGCCCGACGCCAAACACCAGTGACAACCTGCTGACGTGAAAAATCGGCACGTTCACCAGCACCGCGCCGCGCCGGTAGAAAACCATCCACGCAATCGTCGTGGTGAAAACCAGAATCGCGAACAACCATCGCAGCCGGTAGAAGTTCGGCCACGAATCGGTGAGCTGCGCGATCCACAGCATGACCAATCCGACCGGCAGGAGTGCGATTGGATTGTCCACCCAGTACACCGACCAGAACATGACGAAGAGCGCAAACACCTTGACCGTCGGATGCAGCCGATGAACGAACGTGCCGCGATCGATGTACAGATAAATCGGCATCAGGCGCGCCCCCTGGCCCACGCGACGAATTCGTCGGTCGTCAGCGCCAGTGTGCCGAAGCGGCGGCTCAACTCGGTGATCTCCGGCGCCCGAAATGACGACGAGCGCAGCAGTTCGTCCTGCATGAAGAACTCGCGCACGCCGCCGTCGAAAATCTTGGCGCCTTTGCGCAGCAGCACCACGCGCCGCGCATACTGCGCGACCAGCCACGGCGTATGCGTGATGATCACGATCGCGATTCCGGCGCGGTTGAGGTCGCGCACCAGCGCCATCATCCGCAACTGCTCGCGATGGTCCAGGCCGGTGGTCGGTTCGTCGAGAATCAGCATCCGCGGCCTGAGCACGAGCACGCTCGCTACCGCCAGGCGCTGGCGCTCGCCCTTGCTGAGCAGGAACGGGTCGCTCTGGCGCTCGCTTTGAAGGCCGACCGCCTCGAGCGCCTCGTCGCATCGACGCCGAATCTCGCCGTCCGCCAGGCCGAAGTTGCGCGGGCCGAACGCGACTTCCTCCTGGACCGTGGCGGCGAAAATCTGATGGTCCGGATTCTGGAAAACGTACGCGACTTCGCGCGCCGTCTCGGCCGGCCGCATCTGCGCGCGGTTCTTGCCTTCGATTATCACGCGGCCCGTGGCCGGCTGGAGCAGGCCGACGATTTGCTTGGCCAAAGTGGTTTTGCCGGAGCCGTTCTGCCCGACTATCGCGATGAAGTCGCCGGCTTCGACTCTGAGATCGATCGAATCGAGCACGCGCGGCCCGCCCGCGTAGCTGAAGCTCACATTCTCGATCGCCATAAATGCGGAGCCGGTCGAGGCGTTTTCGGAATTCGCCGGGCGCTGGGATGCGCGTGGATCGGCGATGTTGTCACCCAAAGTTGCGGCCAGACGCGGGTAGGCGCGCACGATCGCATCGTAAGCATCCTCGACACTTTGCGCTTGTGCGTCGATTCCGAGCAGTTTGAGTGCGTGGCCCAGTCCGGGCGGGCGCACGCCGCATCCCATGAGCAGGTCGGTGCGCGCAAACACCTCGGCAGGCGGACCGTCCACGGCGATTTCCCCCTCGCGCAGCACCATTATCCGATCGGCGGCGCGCAATTCCTCGGACTCGTGCTCGATTACGATCAGGCTCAGGCCTTGCGCGCGCAGCTTGGCTATCAACTCGAAGACTTCCGCCCTGCCCTCGGGATCGAGATCGGTGGTCGGCTCGTCGAGCACGATGACCGACGGGCGCAGCGCCAGCACCGACGCGATCGCAAGTCGCTGCTTCTCGCCGCCCGACAACGACATTGGATCGCGATGCTCGAAGCCGCGCAGCCCGACCGCCTCGAGCGCGGGAATGATTCGCCGATCCATCTCGGCGCGATCCATGCCGACCTGTTCCATCGCGAACGCGACTTCGTGCGCGACGTTGGTCGAAAACAATTGCGACTCGAAATCCTGAAAGACCATGCCCACCTTGGGCGCGACGTCGCAGACGCGGAGATGGTCGAGCGGCTCGCCTGCGATGCGGATCGTGCCGCGAAAATCGCCGTCCTCGAACTCCGGGATGATGCGATTGAGGCATTTGGCGAGCGTGGATTTGCCCGCGCCCGACGCGCCCATCACGCCGATCATCTCACCGGCCGACTGCACGAAGCTTACCGCTCGAAGCGCGGGCCGGCCGGCGCCGTGATAGGTGAAGGTTACACCCTGGACCGACACTGCGTACTGATTAGGATTCACTGAAAAAACTGAAACAATTTGCGCGTCGATTTTCACATCATGAACAGGCCCGCGAATGCCAACAGGATGAACGGGCCGACGATTATCAGGACCGGTTTATCGTACGGCGCGACCAGCATCCACGCGGGGATAAACTTCGGCGCCCAATACCCGGTCGAAAGCAAATTCCCGGTAATCCAGGCGCCACCCTCGCCGGCTATCAGCAGCGCGAAACCGCAGGCTCGAATTCCCACCGGCTTCAGTTTCACCTCAGGCATCACGTCGGTGTAAAGCATCCGGCCTTTTTTCACCCGCGGATAGACGGCCGCGAGGATGAACGGCGAGAGCACGAGCGCCGACGTCATATTGTTGAAGATGATCACGTTGCCAAGCATCGCGAACGGCCTGATGACGAGCACGTTGTCAGCCCATCCGACCAGGTCGGCGCACAGCACGCTCGCGGCCAGGCATGCGATGACGTACTTGAAAATTATGAGCGGCGAGCTGGGAACCGGACTCTCGCCGCGCGCGATCAATTCCCAGACTTTGTACGGAATCCACCCGTAGGCCAGGTTCGCGAAGAATCCGAAAATGTCACCCGGCGAGACGCCGCCGAAAAAATCGCCAATCATATTTCCGATCGCGGAGCCCCACGCGGCCGCGGGACCGAACAGGAACGAGCAGACAACTGGTATCGCGTTGGCGGGGCGAAGCTCGGTGACGCCGGGAATCAGCGGTACGACCTTGAACGGCACCAGCACCGCGGCGTAGAGCGCCGCCGAGATCGCGCATAGCACGACCATCCGCGTGTTGCGCCACATCAGGCGAAGATCGCTCATCGCGGCACGCGCGAGACGATGCGCGCGCGGCGCATGCCTGCTATACGAATGAAATGATCGACAGCCACGTTCATCTCGACGCTGACCAGTATCCCGACCCTTCGGGCGCAATCAAGCGGGCGCTGGAGGCGGGAGTAACGGCGATGGTGGCGCCGGGGGTTGGCCCCGCGTCGAATCGCAGGGTAATCGAACTCGGGCGGCGGTATCCGGGCGTCGTTTATCCGGCCGTGGGATTTCATCCGGAGGATTCTGAGCATGGCGAACCTGACGCGCTCGAGGTGCTCGAATCGATCGCGCATGAGCGCGATTCGATTTGCGCCGTCGGCGAAGTCGGACTGCCATGGTACGGCACGGGCGCGGGAGATGCAGCCACGCGGGACGCGGCGAAGCTGACGCTCGCACGGTTTGCGAAGCTCGCCGCCGCGATGGATCTGCCGCTGATACTGCACGCGCCGCACGGATGCGCCGCCGACGCGCTCGCGATAATTCGCGAGGCTAA
>NZ_JBEKFG010000121.1:0-5338 GCF_050013435.1 Binatus sp. (SeqCode)
GCCACCGCGCTGGTCGCCAGCGTCGCGGACCCCAAAGCCTTCCGATCGGGTCGCAACTTCTCGGCCTGGATCGGGCTGGTACCCAGACAGCACTCGAGCGGGGGCCGGAACAGGCTCGGCAGTATCACGCAAACAAGCCGGTCACGACACTCCGTTTCATTGTCATGCTTTCCTCCCGTTTGCAGCGCGAGCGCAAGCGCTCCAGTTTTGCTCCGTCTCCCCCCGCTCCACTACGCGCCGTGGCGGAGGATGAAAGGTATCTTACCCCTTATGGCGCCAGCCCTTCGAGCAGCGCGTTGGCTTCTTTCAGATCGCGCATATCAAAACCTTCGGTGAACCAGCCGTAGATCGGAGCGAGCAGATCTCGGGCCTCATCATACTTGCCCTGAGCACGCCAATAGCGAGCGAGGTCGAGCGCCGCGCGTAGCTCAAAGAACTTCGCGCTTTGCCGCTGCGCGACGGCAATTGCATCGCGAAAGCTGGCTTCGGCGGCAACGCAATCCCCCGTCAGCGTCAACAAGACGCCCCGCGTCCGAACTATCTCAGATTGGCACCATCTGGCGTGTGTCGCCTCGGCTTGACGCTCGGCCTCAGTGAGGTGCGCAAGCCCAACCCCCGGCTGCCCAACTATTCGACAGGCATCAGCCAACATCGTTAGAACAAGAGGTCCAAAGATGGTGGTGCCGAGGTCGGATAACCCATCGGTCAGCAGCGAAATCCCTTGTTCTCCGCGCCCCAACGCGGCCAAGCACCAGCCGCGGCACACCAATCCTCTTTTGTGCCAAAAGACCAGTTCTCGGTCCGCGGACAGCGCTACGAGTTCGTCCGCATAAAACAACAATAATGCGGGGTCAGAGTGCGCGCTCCAGCCTGTGCACCAAGCGTGCCAAAGGATGTGCGCGAGCGTTGGCGCATGCGCTGTGTCGCGCGCCTCGGCAACGGCCTCATCGCTTCGCAAACACGCTTGATCGGGGTAGCCGGAGCAGGCAAGCGTCTGCGCCAAATACCCCAGCAGAGCAACGCGCGTATCGACCGACGTCATTTCCCCGTAAAGGGCCCGTTGTGCCGGATCGTAGAGTTCAAGCCCCTCTTCCAGACATGCACGCGCCACCGGAAAGTCACCGAGGAAGAGGCTCGTTGCTCCGCTCGCACGGTAACCCACCACCCGCGTGATAACATCATCTCCCAATTCGCCGAGCTTCAACATCTCCGCGGCGAACTGCTCCGCTCGCTTGAGATCGGCTCCTACAAGGCAATTCACCCACTGCCCGTAAAGGATCGGCAAAAGTTTGCGCGGCCGCTTGAGTTCATCGCAGAGCAGGCGCGCACGAGAATAAGCCTCGCCCGTAGCCTGCGTATGAAAACCCTGCGTTTGAGAAAGTGCACGACCGAGAGCGATCTGCAGATCCAGTTCGTGTTCCCGGCGACTAATGCTGTCGGTCAGGTGGGATACCGAGGTCAGACCTCTGCGCAGGAGTGCCTCGGCTTCTAGCATCGCCGAGCGCGCGACCGCCTGCTGTCCGGCCTTGAGCCAGTAGCCGACCGCCTTCTCGTAGAGACCTGCCTCGGTATAGTGACGCGCCAGCAGCTCCGGCTGGTTCTCGGCGATCTCGGCGAACTGGCTCTCAAGGGTTTCGGTGATGCGAGCGTGCAACGCCCGTCGCGGCTCGCGCAGCAGCGTGCCATAGGCCGCGTCCTGCACCAGGGCGTGCTTGAACAGGTAAGTCGCATGCGGTGGCACGCCCTGTCGGAACAGCAACCCAGACTGAATGAGACGGTCGAGCGCAGATCCTAGCTCCACCTCCGGCTTGCGCACCACCGCAACCAGCAGGGCATGCGGGAACTCCCGCCCGATCGCCGCCCCGATCTGCGCGACTTCCTTCGCGGGACCGAGCCGGTCAAGCCGGGCCATCAGCGATGCGTGCAAACTTGCGGGGACGGCCAGGGGCGAGGATGGAACCGCGGCAGCGGTGCGCCGCGCTTCGCCCTCGCTCTCCGCCTCCAGCACCGCTTTCGTCATCTCCTCCACAAACAGCGGAATGCCGTCGGTCCGCTCCACAATCTCCGCCATCACATCCGCCGGTAGCTCCTTGTTGCCAACAAGGCGCGCGATGATGGCCGCAGTTTCACCCTCCCCAAGCCGGTTAAGCGTCAAACTCATCACATGCGATTGTCCCACCCACGGCGCGTTAAACTCGGGGCGGAAAGTTACGATGACCAGCACCGGAAGAGTTTTAATTTGGTCCACTGTCCGACCGAACACTTCCAGGCTCGTGGGATCGATCCAATGCGCATCTTCGACGATCATCAATACCGGCTGCTGTCTAGCCAATCCCGGGAGTTGTGCTGCCAAGGCGTCCAGCGTTCTTTGCCTGCGCTGCTCCGGGGCAAGATCGAGTGCGGGATAGCGTCCGTCGTTCGGCAGCGAGAGCATCTCTGCAAAGAGCGCGGCGTCCTGGATGGTGGTCGAGGTCTTCGCGAGCACGGCATCTAGTTTGTCGAGTTTCACTTGCGGGGTGTCGTCGTGTGCTAGTCCCGCGGCGCGTTCCATCTGGCCGAAAATCGGATAAAAGGCGCTGTCGGTATGCTGCGGCGAGCAGAAATAGCGCAACCGCGTGTGCGGTTCGGTGGCGAGGTGTTCCAGCAACGCAGCGGTGAGCCGCGATTTGCCGATACCAGGCTCGCCGGAAACGAGCACCACCTGGCCTTCGCCGGTCTTGGCTCTCGACCAGCGCCGCAGTAGCAATTCGATTTCTTCTTCGCGCCCGACCAGCGCGGTCAGGCCGGTCGCGTGCATCGCCTCGAAGCGGCTCTCCACCGAACTCGTCCGCAGCGCCGCGAAGGCCCGCACCGGTCCGGCGATGCCCTTGAGGTCCTTGGTTCCGAGGTCTTGCAGCTCGAACAGATTGCCGAGAAGCCTCCGCGTGCTCTCGGAGATGACAACCATGTTCGGCTCGGCGATGCCCTGTAGGCGCGCCGCGAGGTTCGGCGTCTCGCCAACGATGCCGCGTTCCTGCGCTTCCCCCGATCCAATCAGGTCGCCGACGACCACTAACCCGGTCGCGATGCCGACACGGGTTTGCAGCGGAGCGCGCGTCTTTAGCCCGACCACCGCCGCGATCAGCTCCAGCCCCGCCCGCACCGCCCGCTCGGCGTCGTCCTCGTGGGCCTGCGGATAGCCAAAATAGACGAGCACGCCGTCGCCCATGTATTTCGCCACGAAGCCGCCGAAGCGCCGCACGGTCTCGGCGACGCATTTCTGATAGGCCGAAATGACCTCGCGCAAATCCTCCGGGTCCATGCGGGCCGAGAGTGCCGTCGAGCCGACGAGGTCCGAGAACATCACTGTGACTTGGCGGCGCTCGGCGGTGTCTTGGGTCTTCGGCTCGGTAAACCTCGGCTGCGACGCCGGAACGGCACCGCCAAGCTCCGCAATCGCTGCCAACATCTTTCGTCGGTGCCCGAGCGAGACGCCAAGCTCTTTGAGGTCCTGATCGGTCAAATGACGGAGGACGGAGGTATCGATGTCGTTCTCGGCAAAGCGCTGGGCGTACTCGGACATGCCGAGCCAGTTCAGCCACTCCGCGATCGTGGACATCACCTTCCGCCCCGGGCGCTTGCGCCGCACAAGCATAGTACGACGGCGGTCGAACGCCACAGGGAGTGTGGAGCCCGCTAGCGCCCAATGAACCGGACCGCAGGGCGTAATCGTCTAGGCGAAGTCCCTAAATCATTTGGGAACTAGAACCGAATCGGTCTCCCGGAACCAAGAGCGTCGATTATTGTAATTGTTTAATCACGGAACGCTGGTGGCTTGGTCTGTCGCGCCGGAGATCGCAAGTGCCCAAATGCCGTCGCGTCTGCCGCCTCGCCGCGTGCCCGAAGGCGAAAGTACGTACGCCAGTGCATTCGGCGTGGCTTTTCCGGGAGGGGTTCGCACAGGTTCGGACTACCGCCAAGCCGCGTCCTGATCTTCCGTGACCGGCGTATGTCACGAAACTTCGGGCTCTCTGACTGGCTCGCATAGGCTAGCCCGCAACAATTTCTGCATGCGAAAAAACTGCCCGCGCCGTACAACACCGCGACCCGTCGTCCACAGTGTCGGCCGCCGGAACAGAGGGTACAGACGAACCAAGGACGTTCACCTCCAACGTGGCACTTCGTCCAAGTCAGAGGCACGCGCTGTTCAATTAGCGTCCCCTTTTTGTCGCGGGGGTTTTGCGACCACAATGTCAAGATTACTGCGTCAGGCTCAGTGCGGACAAAAATGCTACCGCATGGCACGCCTTGGAAATTCCAAAACCATGGAAACAAATGGCCAGCGCGTAAAAATCCTCGACGTTTCCATTCGCGCACGTCAATCGACGTATGGCTCTCACAGGTTGGGCGACCCATTTGCTAACCTGTCGAAATCATTTGGCAAATGACGACCTGTGAGGACAGGCCGCTCACGGCTTTTACTCGCTGTTGCGCGCGCGCGTTGGGCATGCCGACTTTCGTACTGCTTGCTTTTTAGGGACTGCAGAAAGTCAGGACAGTCTTTTCTGTTTCGCGTCACGGGATTGCACTCAAGGTGCGGTCGAAGTGCGCGTGGAGCGCTTCTCGGATCGCGTGGGGATCGTTACGCGCATCTGCTTTCAGCAAGCCCTTTCGGATGAGTGTCTCAATTTCTGTTTCGCGTAACTGGACATTCAGGCAACGAAGCCCATTACGGCGGCGCTGCCGGTGACGGCGCATGCGTTCGGCAGGCGGGCTAAGGGACAGGCTGCGGTGGGTCATTGATCAAGTTCTCACGTTAGGACGTGACCGAAGCACGCCGCAGCCGGGTTCCGATTGCGTCAGCCCGGGGAGCGCGCGAGCGGCGCGGAGTCGGCGGCTCGAAAACAGCGTTGGATTGATCGCGTTCATTGAGGCAGTGCCCTTTACATCTCGCGTCTAACCTATTGATCTCGAACCATCACAAAATCATTCCCTTTACAGCTAGCCCGTTGATTTATCGGCAAAAACATCAGACTCTTAATCAGCGGGTCCAAGGTTCGAGTCCTTGTGCGCCCACCAATAGAAACAATTATTTAGCTTGAAAAACCGACCGGCGAGAGACCCGCAGGAGATCGCGGGGTAATCTGTGGGGTAACAGTTCGCCCGGCCGCAGTGATCTAGATGCCGGTCGTCGAGCTTGCCCTTCCTTGGTCAAGTGCCGCAAAATGTTTGGTGCACGACTTGATCGGGCCGCGGCGGATCGATGTAGCGGCCGAAGGCCGGTTGATCCTCGTAAGGCATGGAGAGCACCGTCAGCAGACCCTCGAAGGGCAGGAAATTCCCATCGTTCACGGCTGCG
>NZ_JBEKFG010000122.1:0-5259 GCF_050013435.1 Binatus sp. (SeqCode)
TGCGCGGCCAACTGCGCCAACGTGAAGCGGACCGCGTCCGCGCCGTACTGTTCCATCAAGTCGAGCGGGTCAACGACGTTGCCCTTCGACTTGGTCATCTTCTTGCCAAGTTCGTCGCGCACCAGCGGCGTGATGTACACGTCCTTGAACGGCACCTGGTCCGTGAGCTCCAGAGCGAACATCATCATGCGCGCGACCCAGAAAAAGATGATGTCGAATCCCGTCAGCAGCAGGCTGGTCGGATAGTAGCGGCGTAGCTCTGGAGTATCGTCCGGCCATCCGAGCGTGGACATCGGCCACAGGCCCGAGCTGAACCAGGTGTCGAGCACGTCGTCGTCCTGGATGATGTCGGAACCGTCGCACTCGGGGCATCGCGACGGCCGCTCGGCCGCGACGATCAGATGCTCGCATCGCGCGCATCGGTAGGCGGGAATCCGATGGCCCCACCATAGCTGGCGCGAGATGCACCAGTCGTGGATGTTCTCGAGCCAGTTGAAGAACGTGTTCTCCCAGAACCTGGGATGGAAGGTCGTGTCGCCCTTGCGCACGGCTTCGATCGCGCGATCGGCCATCTCGCGGGTCCGCATGAACCATTGCTCGGAGAGCATCGGCTCGACGATCGTGTCGCATCGCGAGCATACGCCGACCGCGTGCTTATACGGCTCGATCTTTTCGAGCAGTTCGGCCTGCTCGAGGTCCTTGACGATTTGCTTGCGCGCATCCTCGCGCGAAAGCCCCCGATACACGCCGCCGTTTTCGTTGATGCGCGCCTTGCCGTCGAGCACCGGGATCTGCTCGAGGCCGTGACGCTTGCCAAGTTCGAAGTCCACCGGGTCGTGGGCGGGAGTCACTTTCAAGGCGCCGGTGCCGAATTCGCGATCGATCGCGCCGTCGGCAATGATCTTTATCTCGCGCCGCATCAGCGGCAGACGAATCGTCTTGCCGACGTACGGCTGGTAGCGCTCGTCGCCGGGATTCACGGCGACGGCAGTGTCACCGAGCATCGTCTCAGGCCGTGTCGTTGCAATCGTGATCGAGCCGCTGCCGTCGGCAAATGGATATCGGATGTACCAAAGGCTGCCCGCAACGTCCTTGTGATCGACTTCGAGATCTGAGAGCGCCGTTTCGCATCGCGGGCACCAGTTGATGAGCCGCTTGGCGCGGTAGATAAGATTCCTGTTGTAAAGATCGACGAACACTTTCGTCACGGCGCGCGAGAGGCCCGGGTCCAGCGTGAAGCGCTCGCGGCTCCAGTCGCACGACGCGCCAAGCCTGCGCAACTGGTTCATGATTCGATCGCCGTAAGTCGCGCGCCATTGCCAGACGCGATCGACGAATGCGTCGCGGCCCAGCAGGTGACGGTCCTTGCCGTCCTTCGCAAGGTTCTTCTCGACCGCGTTTTGCGTCGCGATTCCGGCGTGATCGGTGCCGGGCAGCCACAGCGTGTTGTAACCCTGCATCCGGCGCGTGCGCACGATGATGTCCTGGAGCGAGACGTTGAGCGCGTGGCCGAGATGGAGCTGACCGGTGATATTCGGCGGTGGAATCACCACCGAGAAGACTTTGCCCTCGCGCGCGGGGTCGGCCTTGAAGTAGCCCAGGTCGATCCACTTCTGAAACCAACTATCTTCAGCGGACTTCGAGTCAAATGTCTTGGGCAAATCCACCGTGAGTATCCTTATCCCGCCGAGCCTGTGATATTTTACGCGACGGCGGATTCGCGCCGTCGAAAAAAGGGCGCGGCGCGCCCTTCGCTCAAATCATATTGTCCTGATGGCCACCTCTCAAGCGCGCTGCATTGACGCTGAGGCGCCCAGCCCGTCAAGCGGCTTGTAAAACCGCGCCGGTTAATAATATCGTGCGCAAGCCGGGTTTCCTGGGGACGGGCCGAATTCGACTCCGGAGGGGATATTGCAATGGCTGACGCGTTTAGCAAATTGGGCATCGCCGCCGCGCTTGGAACGCTGCTCCTGGCGGGCGCAATCTCGGGTTGCAGCTCGATGTCCACTGACCACGTGGATTGCAACGTCGTGAAGTTGCAGACGGAATCGGGCCGCTCCGATGCTGAGATCGCGTCGGCCATCGGCGCCAAAGTCTCCGATGTCGCGACATGCCACGGACCGGAAAAGGCAGGCAACAAGAGCTCGGGTACCGCGATCCCTACGGACTATTGAGAACGCCGCGATCTCGCGGCGCCGGTGAAAAAGTGGAAAGGTGATTGGTGCGAGAGAGGGGACTTGAACCCCTACGAGCTTGCGCTCACAAGGTCCTGAGCCTTGCGCGTCTGCCATTCCGCCACTCTCGCGTGCGAGGGCAAGAGTATAGGGTTTAACCGGCTGATGATTCCAATTCAAGATGGGATTGCAATATTCGCGCGGCCGGCTGGAGCGCGCGACGCCATTGAAACAGTGAAACACCATCTGCGGTTACGATGAGTGAACGGGTTCGCGGCGCGATTGCGCTTGCGCCGGCGCCGGGGCCGTCATCGCTCGCGCTGGACTTGAGTGCGGGCGACGGCCTGTCGAGCCGTCTGCTTGTGGAGCGCGGATGGCGGGTAGTATCGACCGAGTATCGAACCCGCAAACCTGGCTGGGTGGCGGTCAACCTCGATCGCGATCTGCCGTTTCGCCCGGCGCGCTTCGACCTGGTGATGATGCTCGAAGTGATCGAGCATCTCGCCGACATCCCGCACGCGCTCGGTGAAATCGCGCGCGTGATGCGGCCCGGCGCGGTCGCGATCGTCACCACTCCCAATCGCCTGAACGTCAGCTCGCGAATACATTACTTGCTCAGCGGCTACTACAAGGGACGGCGTGCGCCGCTGGCGTACCGTTATCGCGTCGCGGACGGCCGCAACTGGCACGTGATGGGCCTCAACGACCTGCATTGGATCGCATGGGGGGCGGGACTTCGGATGGACGCGCTCGGGCGCAGCCGGCGCAAGTTGCGGTCGCGAATCCTTGCGCCGATTCTGTGGCCGTTGATCGCGGGGTTCTCGTGGATACTCTACGGGCGCGCAAAAGAACCGGCCCAGCGCACAATCAATCGCGAGCTGCTGGGGTTCATGACCAGCGCGAGCCTGCTGATGGACGAAAACATCATCATGCGATTTCGCAAGGTGGATAGCTCCGATTCGCGTCAAGACTGAAGCGCATTGAAGACCTCTGTCATCGTTGCGACGCACGGCAGGCCCGACTCGATTTGGCGGCTGCTGGCAAGCCTCGCGCCGGAACTCGCGACTGGCTCGCGCGAGATAATCGTCGCCGAAAACGGCACGCCGGCGCCGATGGAGCTTTCGCTGGCAGGCGTACCGCTCAAGCATCTGCACGAACCTCGCGCCGGAAAATGCCGCATTCAGAATCGCGCAATCGCGCAGACGGCCGGCGAAAGCGAAATCCTGGTCTTCCTCGACGACGATCTGATCGTCGCGCCGGGCTATCTCGTGGCGGTCGAGCGGTTCTTTGACACCCATCGCGAGTTCGCCGCGATGAAGGGGCGAATCCTCCCGGCCGAAGATCCCGAAAAAAAGGTCGGGCCGATGGCGGTGTACCTGGATCTGCCGATCGTCGACCATGGCGAAGAAGTAATCGAGGTGCGCGGAGTGCTCGGCGCGAATATGGCTTTTCGTGCCGGCGTGCTTAATCAAGTCGGACCGTTCGACGAGCGCCTCGGTCCGGGCGCGGGCGGGCACGAGGAGGAAACCGAGATGTCGCAGCGGATCCGGCGGGCGGGCTTTCGAATCGGATACGCGCCGGATGCGCTCGTCTATCACGAAGTCGACCCCGCACGCGCCAATCGCGAACGATTCATCAGAATTGCGCGCGAGCGCGGCCGCTGCCGCATGTTGCATGAGAAGCATTCCAGCCTGGACGTGATCCTGAAGAACGCGGTCGCGGTGGCGCGGCTGGGGATTGCGCAGCTGGCGGGCGCCGGCATCGCGCGAATCGCGCGCGAGGAACGCAGGCTCGCAATCGCGCGCGGAATGTTCGACGGTCTCGCCGGCTAGAAACGCGCGCCCTGCGCCCTACCCTGTCGATTCAAACTATCGAACCAATCAGCGCGTTCAATTCGTTCGCGTAGCGCGTCCAGGTGAATTTCGCAGCCGTCTCGCGCGCCTCAACGGCAAGACTTGCGGGCGCGTCAAACAACAGGCCGAGACGAAGCGCAACCTCGCCCACGTCGTCGGGGTTCTCGACTCGAAACCCGCGCATCGAGGGCGGGACCACCTCCGCAACGCCCGAGAACGCACTGGTCATCACGGGCAATCCACTGGCCATCGCTTCCATCACGACGTTGCCGAATGGTTCGAACAGCGACGGCATCGCAAACGCGTCCGCCGCGTGAAAGATAGCCTCGACGTTGGGTTGCGGACCCGCGAAGACTACTCGAGCGCCGACGTTGAGGGCGTGAGCGCGGCGCGCGAATTTGCCGGCGGCTCGATCGGCGCCGACCACCAGCAAAAACGCGCCGCCCGCGACCAGCGGCCATGCTTCGATAAGGAATCCCAATCCCTTGCGCGCGAAGCCATTGCCGACAAAGGCGACCATCCGGGCACTGGCGGGAACCGCAAACTTCCGGCGGATAGCCACGCGCTCGGACGGATCGGCGGCGGGGCGGAACCGATCGAGATCGACGCCGTTGTAAATCGTAACCGTTTTCTCAGGCGCGAGGCCGAATTCCCGAATCAGATCGTCACGAACGAAATTCGACACCGCGATCGCGCGCTTGAGGCCGGGACTTCGGAAGGCCTGGCGCTCGACGAGCATCTGCACCTGATGATACGGGCTGATACGCATCGCCGACGCGCCGAGCACGCCGCGCCATTTTCGCGCCGCGCGGAGGTAACAGGAGTGCGCGCCGCCGCCGGAGCGCATCACGTCGGCGCCGACGCATCGCGCGAAGCTCAGCACCAGCTCAGCGCCTGCGCGGCGCGCCGCAGGCGCAGCAGTCCATGCGAATCGCATGAGGGACAGCGCGCGTCCCAAGCTTGGGCCGCCGCCAACGCGATGAACATCCCAGTCTCCGGTCGCGCCGCGAATCTCGGCTGCGAAAATGGTAATTTTATGGCCCGCCGCGCGCAGGCCTTGCGCCGTAACGATCAAATCGCGCTCGGTGCCGCCGCCCGCGCTATCGAAACGGCGCGTCAGAATCGCTATCCGCATTGAACGGCGCTCCGCGGCGTTGCGGCCGGATGGGTTTCGCGCGGCGCGCACAAAAGATGCGCGACCCATTGGCGTGTGATAATTTCATCGGCGGGAT
>NZ_JBEKFG010000123.1:0-5177 GCF_050013435.1 Binatus sp. (SeqCode)
ACTGGAGAAAATATTGTCCATCTCCCCGGCATGAGCCTCCGCGGAGACGCAATTCGAAGCGACGAAGACGGCGGCCCGGGCCTTGGCGGTGAGCTGAAATTAAGGAAGTGCGGGTCGCGGATGACTTCGAGCGCGCCTTATATCAGAGGTCGGTTTCGAAAGTCATGAAGCACGAGCGATCCGACGCACGAGCAGCACGACGGATGCGGCGTAGAGGAAGGCGCGTGCGGAGTCGATGGTGGCCTCGAAGTCTTTCGCCAGTCTCCGATTGCGCCCAATCCAGGCGAAGAACCGTTCGACGACCCAGCGGCGCGGGTTTACGGCGAAGCCGATTTGGTCGGGATTTTTGCGCACGATTTCGATGGCGATCAACGTTGCCGTGGTGACTTTTTCCCCGGCATATCCGCTGTCGGCGAAGACCCGCTGGATGAACGGGAAGATGCACCGCGAGACTCGCAGAAGCGGTCCGCCGCCGTCGCGGTCCTGGACGCTCGCCGGATGCGGTTCGAGCACGAGGCCACGCCCGTCAGTGTCGACGAGCGCATGGCGCTTACGCCCATTGACCTTCTTTCCAGCATCATAACCGCGCGGTCCGCCGGCCTCGGTGGTCTTGACGCTCTGGCTGTCGATGATTGCCGCCGAGGGGCTGGCGTCGCGCCCGACCCGTTCGCGATCTGCCATCACGAGCGCGTGGTTTATCCGTTCAAAGCGCCCGTCGTCGCGCCAGGCGGCAAACCAGCGGTAAATTGTCCCCCGTGGCGGCAGGTCGCTCGGCAGCAGGCGCCACGGACAGCCCGCCCGCATGACATAGAAGATGCCGTTGATGATCTCGCGCATCGGCCACTCACGCGGCCGACCCGTCGCGCGGGGCTTCGGCAAGTGCGGCGCGATCACCCGCCACTCTGCGTCGGTCAGATCGGTCTGGTATCGGGTGACGATGCGGTTATGCTGCTCTCGAGTGGTTGGCGTCCACATGGCGAATCCAAAGTTGGTTCGAGAAAACCCTTGGAATCACGGCGGGCGCCGATGACTCAACCTTTTTCAAAAACTACTGCTGATAAGAGCCCAGGGGACTGAACTTGGACATCGACGGTTGGCTCCGCGGGATCGGTCTGGAGCAGTACGCAGACGTTTCGCGACAATGCGATCGATGCCGACGTGCTTCGTGATCTCACTGATCAGCACCTACGCGAGCTTGGCCTACCGCTTGGGGCGCGGCTCAAGCTGTTGAGGGCCGTTGCTGCGCTCGGTACTAGTGAACAGAAGCCCGCTTCGCCGGAGATCACGCCTCCCGCGCCACGCACCGACGCCGAGCGCCGCCAAGTCACGGTGATGTTCTCGGACCTGGTCGGTTCGACGGCACTCTCCGCCCGCATGGACCCGGAGGATTTACGCGAGGTCATTTCCGCCTACCAGAAATGTGTCGCCGAGACCGTGCGCCGCTTCGGCGGGTTCGTCGCGAAATACATGGGCGACGGCGTGCTGGTGTATTTCGGCTATCCGGAGGCCCATGAGCATGATGCCGAGCAGGCGGTACGCGCGGGGCTGGAGCTGATTGGTGCTGTCAGTTCGCTCAAGCATGACGCTCCCCTGCAAACCCGTGTCGGGATCGCAACCGGGCTGGTTGTCGTCGGAGATCTGATCGGCTCGGGTGAGGCGCAAGAGCGCGGCATCGTCGGCGAGACGCCGAACCTTGCGGCGCGCTTGCAAGGCGTCGCCGAGCCGAACATGGTGGTCATCGCCGATGGTACGCGAAGGCTTCTCGGCAATCTCTTCGAGCTTGCGGACCTGGGAGGAAAAGACCTCAAGGGCATCGCCGGCCCGGTGCATGCCTGGGCGGCACTGCGGGCGAGTTCGGCGGAAGGCCGTTTCGAGGCCCTGCACACGACCGGCCTGGCGGAGCTGGTAGGACGGGAAGAAGAATTCGAATTGCTGCTGCGGCGCTGGTCAAGAGCAAAGACCGGTGAGGGCCAGGTGGTGCTCCTCTCGGGCGAAGCCGGGATCGGCAAATCGCGGCTCACCGCGGCGCTGCTGGAGCGTCTCGCCGGCGAGCCACACACGCGCTTGCGTTATTTCTGCTCGCCGCAGCATACAGACAGCGCGTTCTATCCGATCAACAGCCAGATGGAACGTGCCGCCGGACTGGCGCACGGCGACACCCCACAAGCGAAGCTCGACAAGCTCGATGCGATGCTGGCGCAAACCTCGACCCCCAAACAGGATGCCGCGCTGTTTGCCGAGATGCTGTCGTTGCCGAACGACGGACGCTATCCCGCGCTCGACCTCGCCCCGGAGCAGGGCAGGCAAAGAACGCTGGACGCGTTGGCGGCACAACTTCCGCGATTGGCTAGACAGCAGCCGGTGCTGATGATCGTCGAAGATGCGCATTGGATCGATCCAACGAGTCTGGAAGTGTTCGGTCGGACGGTGGACCAAATTAAAACTCTTCCAGGGCTGCTCATCGTAACTTTCCGCCCCGAGTTCAACGCGCCGTGGGCTGGACGGTCGCATGTGACGAGCCTAGCGCTCAACCGGCTTGGAGAGCGCGAGGCTGCCGCCATCGTCGCGCGCCTTGTCGGCAACAAGGAGCTACCGCCGGATGTCATGGCCGAGATTGTGGAGCGCACCGACGGCATTCCCCTGTTCGTGGAAGAGATGACCAAAGCGGTGTTGGAGGCGGAGAGCGAGGGCGAAGCCCGGCGCACTGCTGCCTCAGTTCCGTCCCCGGCCTTGGCTCTCCCCGCGAGCTTGCACGCCTCGCTGATGGCCCGGCTCGACCGGCTCGGCCCCGCCAAGGAGGTGGCGCAGATCGGGGCGGCGATCGGGCGTGAGTTTTCGCATGCCCTGTTGACCGCGGCGGTGCGCAGGCCGGAAGCCGAACTGGGACCGGCGCTCGACCGTCTCTTTGCGGCTGGTTTGCTGTTCCGGCAGGGCGTGCCGCCGCATGCGACCTATCTGTTCAAGCATGCCCTAGTGCAGGACGCGGCCTATGGCACGCTGCTGCGCGAGCCGCGTCGCGCGCTGCACGCCCGTATCGCCGAAATCCTTGAGGGCCAATTCGCGGAGATCGCCGAGAGTCGACCGGAGCTACTGGCGCGTCACTGCACCGAGGCCGGGCTGATCGAGAAAGCTGCGGGCCTGTGGGGCAAGGCGGGACTGCGGTCTCTGGAGCGCTCGGCGTTGGTTGAAGCCGCAGCTCAACTCACCCGGACGCTCGACCAGATCGCGACCTTGCCCGCGACATCAGACCTGCGTCGTGAGCAGATGAAACTCCAGATCGCCCTCGCGAACGCTCTGATGCACGTTAAAGGCTATGCGGCACCCGAAACCAAGGCGGCTGCGGAGCGGGCACGCCTGTTGATTGAGCAAGCTGAAGCCCTGGGAGAATCTCCCGATGATCCGCTACTGTTGTTCTCCGTCCTCTACGGCTTCTGGACCGCGAGCTTCGTGGCGTTCAACGGCGACGTTGTGCGTGAGCTTTCGGCGCAATTTCTCGCACTGGCCGAGAAACAAGGAACAACGGCTCCCCTGATGATTGGGCACCGCCTTATGGCCAATTCTTTGGCGTATACGGGGGACATCGCCGAAAGTCGGGCACACTACGATCTGGCCGTGGCGCTTTATGATCCCGCCGAACATCGTGCGCTGGCGACGCGTTTTGCCGTCGATTCTGGGGTGGCGAATTTAGGCTTCCGGTCGCAAGCCTTGTGGGTGCTTGGCTATCCCGAGACCGCGCTTATGGACGCCAAGCAGGCGCTCAAGGATGCGCGCGAGATCGGTCACGCCGCCACGTTGATGTACGTGCTGTTCGTCACATCGCTCCCCCACGTCCACTGCGGAAACTACGCGACAGCAAACACGCTCGTCGACGAACTCGTCGCGTTGGCGGACGAAAAAGGTGCCTTGCTCTGGAAGGCGGACGCAATGATGTGCCAAGGCTGCGTACTAACGCTGACCCGCCAAGCCTCGGGCGCGGTAGACGTGCTCACCTCCGGACTCGCCGCATACAGATCAACGGGAGCAACATTGTGGTTGCCGTCGTGTTTGTCATATTTGGCGAGAGCCTATGCGGAACTCGGCAAAGTCGAAGACGCTTGGCGCTGCATTGGTGAAGCGATCATGGCAGTGGAGACAACCAAGGAAAAGTTGTGGGAGGCAGACATCCAGCGAATCGCAGGTGAAATCGCGCTACTGTCTCCGGAGCCGGACGCGGTGAAAGCGGAAGCCTATTTCGAGCGCGCGCTGGCGATTGCGCGCGCGCAGCAAGCAAAGTCCTTCGAACTACGCGCCGCGATGACCATGGCACAGCTTCTTCGCAATCAGGGCAAACGGGATGAGGCCTACGGGCTTCTCGCTCCGATCTATGGCTGGTTCACCGAAGGTTTTGATACGCTCGATCTGAAAGAAGCCAAGGCGCTGCTCGATGGGCTGGCGCCATGAGGGGTAAGATACCTTTCATCCTCCGGCGTGGCGCGCAGCGGAGCGGGGGAGGACGGAGCAAGAGTGGAGCGCTTGCGCTCGCGCTGCAAACGGGAGGAAAGCATGACAATGAAACGGAGTGTCGTGACCGGCCTGTTGGCGATCAGCCTCGTTTTCCCCAGCGCACTGGCTTTCGCCGCTGGCCAATACGGACCGGGCGCCAGCGACACCGAGATCAAGATTGGCAACACGATGCCGTATAGCGGCCCAGTCTCTGCCTACGGCGTGATCGGCAAGACGGAAAGCGCCTATTTCAATACGATCAATGAGCAGGGCGGCATCAACGGACGCAAGATCAACTTCATCAGCCGCGACGACGGCTACAGCCCGCCGAAGACCGTGGAAGTGGTGCGACAGCTAGTCGAGCAAGAACACGTGCTGTTTCTGTTTAATACGATCGGCACGCCACCCAACACTGCGATCCAGGGCTACCTGAACGAGAACAAGGTGCCGCAACTGTTCGTCGGCACCGGCGCCGACAAGTGGAACGATCCCAAACACTTTCCCTGGACGATGGGCGCACTGCCTAGTTACCGCCTCGAGGCGCGCATCTATGCGAGCTACATTCTCAAGAACCTGCCAAACGCCAAGATCGCGGTGTTCTATGAGAACGATGATTTAGGCAAGGACTACCTCATCGGTCTGCGCGAAGGGCTCGGCGACAAGGCGGACAAGATGATCGTGGCCACCCAGACCTA
>NZ_JBEKFG010000124.1:0-5084 GCF_050013435.1 Binatus sp. (SeqCode)
CTCATGACGGGCAAGCGAAGCAATAAGAAGAGTTGTAAAGAGTTAAAGTAACGGCCTTGCCTATACCGGAAGCCGCCTCAAGCTCCTCGTCGGAGACTTCCCAGAGCAGGGTCTCTTCGTCAGTTTGGTCGAGGATGATTTTAGGGTTGTTCATTGCGCTGATCGTTTCGTTCATCGACGCTCCTGGCGGACTGCCACGCTTGTATTTGATCATTGTGCTCAACCCGGTTGGCCGACAGGGTCCACGATCGTAATGACAGGTATGTTTTTCTACCAAACCTTCCTAGAGACATGATTGTGCGTCCGCGGGGTGACTAAGGTTGCAGGCTGCCAGCCGGAACTTCTTGCGGTACGTCGGAATGATGGTTGAGGCGACCATTCTTGACCGCCTCCAACGCATTTTTCAGGCTCTGCGCGCTCCTCTGTAGCCTGCTTCGTTCGTCGGGCGTCAGGTCGGGTTGCAGAACCGCGACAACGCCGACGCGGCCGACGACGCTCGGCAGCGAGAGCGTGACGTCTAATGAGCGCTGGTAACTGCCCACCGGGATCGCCGCGCATTCGTCGCGCAAAACCATTTCTGCGATCCGCGCCGAGACAATACCGATGCCATACTGGCTCGCGTCGTGTCCCTCGATGATGGTGATGTTGGCGTAGCGAACGTCATTTTCGAGTTGTGTGCGCACGTCTTCGAGCTTCTCACCACGCTCCTTAAGGAGCGCCGTCACCGGCACCCCGGCAATGCGCGCAGACGACCACAGGAAAACCTGCGAAGTACCGTGGTCGCCGATCACTTGTGCCTCCACATACCGGGGATCCACGCGAAAATGCTTTCCGAGATGGACGCGAAAGCGCAAGCTGTCGAGGAATGTGCCTGTGCTCATTACCCGATCGTGACCCGCCGCATTGCGCGCAATATCGGCGAGCGGGTCGGGTGGGTCGGTGACCGCCACCAGCACGGCGTTCGGTGCTGCGCGCACAATTTGCGGGACAATGTCGCGATAGATTGACGCGTTCTTTTCGAGCAGTCTGAGCCGCCCCTGTGGATCGTTGCGGTCGGTGGCACCACCCGTTTTCTCGTTGACGCCCGACGTGATAAGCACCACGCCGGCGCCCGCAAGCGCTTCATAATTACCGTGGCTTATATCGACCTTCGGGGAAAGCGGCGCGCCATAACGGAGGTCGGTCGCCACGGCTTCTGCGGTCTTGCTGGTGCGATTGACGAGCACGATTTCACGCGCGCTGCCCCGCGTTACCGCCGCGAGTGCAATGGCGTTCCCGACATTTCCAGTGCCGATGATGCCGAGCTTCATGGGGTTTCTCCCTATTCTGGCTAATTGCGGAATGCTCAGACGGGCGTGGCCGGAAGACGTCCAAGTTGTTCAGTCGCCGTGTTAGGGTCCTTTCGTTCGCGACAGGACTGGATCAGACCTGGCGCCAAGCCGGCTTACTCGAATCAACCAGTTCAAACTGGACCGGCGCAATTCCGAACAGTGCAATCACGGCCGGCTCGTTTGCATCCTGCTTCACGCCGTCATAATGCGGGGTGTGGGCAACGCGCCGGACGAAGCCTCCGGCGGGAACTGCCACGGTATTTTTCGGATCGAAATCCGCCCCGCTGTTCACCCACCACGTGCCGGACAAAACAAGCGAGAGCCGATCGGTCGCGTAGGTGTGTGGGGCGCTCATGTAACCTGGGTACCACTTCATCAACACGAGATAAGGCCCAGACCTGTCCAAGCCACCGTAGAGCGTCGCCATCTCGCCGCTGTGCGGCGGGAACCCGCTTATCCAGTCGCTCCATCTTATGGCGTCGGGAGGCGTGATTGCCGTCTCGGCCGGGTTGATCTGTCCGGCTCGTGCGGACGTGTCAAGCATCGCTAGTGACACAGCAGCGAGGAACGGCGCGATCAGTAGTCCGCGACGCGTGGAACAAATGGAATGATCCGCCGCGAGGACAGAAGTAAGGCCGCGTTCCAAGGCATTGTTGCAGAACATTTCCTTCTCCTGTTGTGGACAAGTCCCGCACCCCAACTTTTGTGGCAGCGATCGAGCTCCTTGCCGGCTTTGTCACACTGCGCCACGCGCCGGCGGCGCCATGAATTCCGGGCCGACCGGATCGGTGATTGTTACCTGCAGGATCCGATCGATCTCGGCCTTCGCGGCGGTGTCGAGCCGCCAGCCCGTCACCTCGTCGACCGGCTGCAGTTGATCAGGATGACGCGCGCCCCACAGCGCCGTGGTGACGCCTTGATCGAGCATCCAGCGCACCGCCAGCTCAATAACGCGTTTTCCGAAACGCTCCTTGGCGAGCCGATCCAGCTTTTGCACGGCGTTAAGGTATTGCGTGAACCGGGGCTCCCGAAACTTCGGATCAGTGCGTCGCAGATCGTCGCCGCCAAAAACGGTATTCGGCCGCATTCGCCCGGACAGCAGGCCACGACACAGCGCGCCATAGCCGAACGTCGCGATTTTATTCTCGCGGCAATAGGGCAATAGGTCGGCCTCGATCCCACGTTCGAACAGATTGTAGGGCGACTGCAGCACATGCAGCGGCGCCACGCTGCGAAACCGCTGCATTTGCTCGACCGAAAAATTGCTGACCCCGATGGCGCGGATCTTCCCTTCTCGATACAGCCGATGCATCGCATCGGCGGTTTCCTCGATCTCCACCAGCGGGTCGGGCCAATGGACTTGGTAGATGTCGATGACGTCCGTTTGCAGCCGGCGCAACGAGTCCTCGACCTCCTGGAGGATCCGGCTCTTGCTGGCGTTGCGGTAGGGTTTGCCGTCCTTCCAGGCCAAGCCGACTTTGGTCGCGATGATGGCCTGATTGCGGCGGCCGTCTTGGGCGAGCGCTTTGCCAACGATTTCCTCCGAACGGCCGAATCCATAGACTGGCGCCGTATCGATAACGTTGATGCCGTGATCGAGCGCCGCCCGGATGGTGGAAATCGATTCCGTTTCGTCGGTGCCGCCCCACATCCAACCGCCAATAGCCCAGGTACCGAGAGCAACGCGTGACACTCTCAACGGCGTACCAGCAATGGCGGAAAACTCCATATCGACTTCGAGAGTCTCGGTTTTACGAGCCATGATACTGTTCCTCTTGGGCCTGGCGGTTAGGTGGTCTTGAGTTGCGCGGTGTCGACAGGTAGCGCGCGAATGCGCTTCCCTGTTGCCGCAAAGATTGCGTTGCAGAGCGCCGGCGCGATTGGCGGCACACCCGGCTCGCCCACCCCGCCGGGCGGAGCATCGCTCTCCACGATATGGATACGGGTATCCGGCGTAATATCGGTGCGTGCGACCAGGTAGTCGCTGAAATTGCTTTGCTCGATCCTTCCCTGTTTGATGCTGATGTTGCTGAGCAGCGCGTTGCTGATCCCCATGATCACAGCGCCCTCGAACTGCGCGCGCACCCGATCCGGATTGACGACGAGACCGCAATCGAGCGCCACATCGACCCTGGGAATCGTGACCGTTCCGTCATTGCCGACAGCGACATGCACGATCGCCGCCACGTAACTAAGGAAACTGCGGTGAATTGCAATGCCGCGTCCCTGCCGCGGCGGCAGTTTTTGGCCCCATTCGCTGTTGCGCACGACGAGGTCGAGAACGCCGCGCAGCCGGCCGGTGTCGACCGGATAGAGATCAAGCGAAGCGCCGTAATTTGGATAGTCGACATTCATCGCGGCAAAATCGAGCTTGCGCGGATCGCCAAGCAATTGCCGCAGATATTCGACCGGGTCCTTTCCGGCCGCGTGAGCAAGCTCGTCCGCGAACGAGCACACCGCGAAGGCGTGGGGGATGTTGTAGACCGATCGATACCAACCGATCCGGACATGGTTGGCGGCCGGCCCGTTCTCGCAACGCACGTTCGCAATCGCGTAGGGCATGTCGGAGACGCCCTGCTGGAGCTCGCCGGCGCTGCCATAGGTCACGTCGGGCTGGAAGGTTGCCTCGATCGCGGGAAACACCGTACGATGAAGCCACGCGGTCGCCCGCCCGTCCGCTGCGACTCCAGCTTCGAGGTGTTGCGCGCAGATCGCGTGATAGTAATCATGCTGGATCTCGTCCTCGCGGGTCCATGTCACCTTGACGGGCGCGCCGATCTGGCGTGACAGCAGCGCGGCTTCGGCAACATAATCTGGCTTCGACTTGCGACCGAACGCGCCGCCTAGCAAGGTCACGTTGACGGTCACGTTTTCATACGGCAGGCCGAGAACCTCCGACACGAGCGTCCGTGCGGCCTGCGGAAACTGCGTCGGCGCCCAGGTGTCGCAATGGTCCCCGACGACGCTCGCGACCGCCGTCGGCACCTCCATTGGTGCGTGTGCGTAATAGGGTACGAAATAATCAGCCGAGATGTGATGTGCGGCGTTGGCGATCGCGTCGTCGACATTGCCCTGGCTGCGCACGACATGACCGGGCCGCTTCGCCGTCGCTTCCAGTTGCGCACGATAGGCGAGCGAGTCGTGGCTCGCATTGGGGCCAAAATCCCAAGTGATCTTGAGTTTCTGGCGACCCTGCTGCGCTGCCCAGGTGTTGGATGCAATAACTGCAACGCCGCCCAGTGGATAGAAGCCTGACGGAATCGGCGTTGTCGGAATTTCCACCACCTGCACGACACCAGGGACTTTCAGCGCGTCCGTGGCGTCGAAGGTGGAGACTTTGCCGCCATAGACCGGGCAGCGCTCGATCGACGCGTACTTCATTCCCGGCAACACGATGTCGATGCCGAAGGTCGCCTTGCCGCGGACGATGTCATCGAGATCGACGATTGGAATGGGCTTGCCGACGTAACGGCGCTCGCTCGCCGGCTTGAATCGCAGCTCCATATGATCGTCGGGCGGCACCTGCAGCGTGGCGGCGACCTTGGCAACATCGCCGAAGGAAAGCTGCCGCCCGGACGGAACATGCACAACCATATGGTTGCGTGCCCGGCAATCCTTGGCGTCGACCCCCCACATATGCGCCGCGGCGGCTTCGAGCATCAGCCGCGCCGAGGCGCCGGCCACGCGCATCGGCTGATAGAATTGCCGCACGCTGCGCGACCCATCGGTGTTCTGATCACCGTATTTCGGATC
>NZ_JBEKFG010000125.1:0-4848 GCF_050013435.1 Binatus sp. (SeqCode)
GCTGCGACGATGACGATGCACTCCAACGTCATGAGCGCCATCAAAGAGAAGCTACATGGCTGGAAAACCACGTAGGCGCGGGCCGCGCGCCAGCTCGGCATCACGCAGCCTCGCCTCAATGACTTGCTGCATGGCAAAATCAATGAGTTCTCGCTCGATGCCCTGCTAATCTTGGCGGCGCGTGCGGGTCTCAAGGTTAGGATCGACGTTCGGTCGGCCGCCTGAGAGTCGGTTTCGAAAGTCATGAAGCACGAGCGATCCGACGCACGAGCAGTATGACAGATGCGGCGTAGAGGAAGGCGCGTGCGGAGTCGATGGTGGCCTCGAAGTCCTTTGCCAGCCGTCGATTGCGCCCGATCCAGGCGAAGAACCGCTCGACCACCCAGCGCCGCGGATTAACAGCAAACCCGACCTGATCAGGGTTCTTGCGCACGATCTCGATGGCAATCACCGTGGCCTTGGCCACCATTTCGCCGGCGTATCCGCTGTCGGCAAAAACCCGCTTGATGAAGGGAAACGAGCGGCGCGAGGCGTGTAGCAGCGGCCCACCGCTATCACGATCCTGAAGACTTGCCGGATGCGGTTCGAGCACGAAGCCACGCCCATCTGTGTCAACGAGAGCATGGCGCTTGCGCCCGTTGATCTTCTTTCCAGCATCATAACCGCGTGGGCCGCCGGCCTCGGCGGTCTTGACGCTCTGGCTGTCGATAATCGCGGCCGAGGGGCTGGCGTCGCGCCCGACCCGTTCGCGATCTGCCATTACGAGCGCGTGGTTTATCCGTTCAAAACGTCCGTCGTCGCGCCAGGCAGCAAACCAGCGGTAAATCGTCCCCCATGGCGGCAAGTCCTTCGGCAGCAGGCGCCACGGGCAGCCCGCCCGCATGACATAGAAGATGCCGTTGACGATCTCGCGCATTGGCCACTGGCGCGGCCGGCCCGTCGCGCAGGGCTTCGGCAAATGCGGCGCGATCACGCGCCACTCTGCGTCGGTCAGATCGGTCTGGTATCGCGCGACGATGCGACTATGCTGCTGTCGAGTAGTTGGCGTCCACATGGCGAATCCAAGGTTGGTTCAAGAAACACCTTGGAATCACGGCGAGCGCCAGTGACTCAACCTTTTTCAAAAACTACCGCTGAAAAGAGCCGGGGGGACTGAACTTGGATATCGACGGTTGGCTCCGCGGGATCGGCCTCGCCCAGTATGCCGAGATGTTCCGCGCCAACGACATCGACATCGAGCTGCTGGGCCGGCTGACCAACGACGATCTCAAGGACATCGGCGTCGCGTCGTTCGGCCATCGCAAGAAGCTGTTGGAGGCGATCGCGGCCCTCGTTGTGGCGCCCGAAGCTCCCTCGCCGATACCCGTCGCCGCGATGGACCCGAAGACCCAGGACACCGCCGAGCGCCGCCAAGTTACGGTGATGTTCTCCGACCTTGTTGGTTCGACGGCGCTCTCCGCCCGCATGGACCCCGAAGACCTGCGCGAGGTTATTTCCGCCTATCAGAGATGCGTAGCCGAAACCGTGCGCCGCTTCGACGGGTTTGTGGCCAAGTACATGGGCGACGGCGTGCTGGTTTATTTCGGCTACCCGCAGGCCCATGAGGACGACGCCGAGCGGGCAGTGCGGGCGGGGCTAGAACTGATTGGTGCCGTGAGCGCGCTCAAACCGAACGCTCCCCTGCAAACCCGTGTCGGCATAGCAACCGGGCTCGTTGTCGTTGGCGATCTGGTTGGATCAGGCGAGGCACAGGAGCGCGGCATCGTCGGCGAGACGCCGAACCTCGCGGCGCGCTTGCAAGGGATCGCCGAGCCGAACATGGTGGTCATCGCCGAGGACACGCGAAAACTTCTCGGCAATCTGTTCGAGTTGCAGGACCTCGGGGCGAAGGACCTCAAAGGCATCGCCGGTCCGGTGCGAGCCTGGGCGGCAGTTCGGGCGAGTTCAGTGGAGAGCCGCTTCGAGGCGCTGCACACAACCGGCCTGACCGCATTGGTCGGGCGGGAAGAAGAACTCGAATTGTTGCTGCGGCGCTGGTCGAGAGCGAAGACCGGCGAAGGCCAGGTGGTACTCCTTTCCGGCGAGGCCGGTATCGGTAAATCGCGGCTCACGGCCGCACTGCTGGAACGCCTCGCCAGCGAACCGCACACGCGCTTGCGCTACTTCTGCTCGCCGCAGCACACCGACAGCGCGCTTTATCCGGTCATCAGCCAGATGGAACGTGCCGCAGGCTTGGCCCACGGCGACACCGCGCAAGCAAAGCTCGACAAACTCGATGCGGTGCTGGCGCAGACTTCGACCCCCATCCAGGAAGCGGCGCTCTTTGCGGAGATGCTGTCGCTCCCGAATGATGGACGGTATCCGGCGCTCGACCTGGCCCCGGAACAGCGCAGGCAGAGAACGCTGGAAGCCCTGACGGCACAACTCGCGGGACTGGCTAGACAGCAGCCGGTGTTGATGATCTTCGAAGATGCACATTGGATCGACCCCACGAGCCTGGAAGCGTTCGGTCGGACGGTGGATCGAATTAAAACCCTATCGGTGCTGCTCATCGTAACTTTCCGCCCCGACTTCAACGCGCCGTGGGTGGGGCATTCACATGTGATGTTCCTGGCACTCAACCGGCTTGGAGAGTGTGAAACGGCGGCCATCATCGCGGATCTTGTCGGCAACAAGGGGCTACCAGCTGATGTGATGGCGGAGATCTTGGAGCGCACCGATGGCATTCCCCTGTTTGTCGAGGAGATGACGAAGGCGGTGCTGGAGGCGGAGGGCGAGGGCGAAGCGCGGCGCACCGTTGCGGCGGTTCCGTCCCCGGCTCTGGCGGTGCCCGCAAGCTTACACGCCTCGCTGATGGCGCGGCTCGACCGGCTCGGCCCCGCCAAGGAGGTAGCGCAGATCGGGGCGGCGATCGGCCGGGAGTTCTCCCATGCCCTGCTGGCTGCGGTGGCACGCAAGCCCGAAGCTGAGCTGAGCGCGGCGCTGGAGCGTCTGATTGGGGCCGGTTTGCTGTCCCGGCAGGGCGTACCGCCACATGCGACTTATCTGTTCAAGCATGCGCTGGTGCAGGACGCGGCTTATGGCACGCTGCTGCGCGAGCCGCGCCGCGCGCTGCACGCCCGCATCGCCGAAACCCTTGAAAGCCAATTCGCCGAGATCGTCGAGCGTCAGCCGGAGCTGCTGGCGCGTCACTGCACCGAGGCCGGGCTGATCGAGAAGGCGGCGAGGTTATGGGGCAAAGCGGGACAGCGGTCGCTCGCGCGTTCGGCGCTGATCGAAGCCGTGGAGCAGCTTAGGCGTGCGCTCGAACAGATCGCGACCTTGCCTGGCACACCGGCGCTGCGTCGCGAAGAGATCAAACTTCAGGTCGCGCTCGCAAACGCTCTGATGCATACCAAAGGCTATGCGGCGCCTGAGCCCAAAGCGGCCGTCGAGCAGGCACGCTTGCTGATCGAGCGAGCGGAGGCGCTCGGCGAGCCTCCCGAAGACCCGCTGCTGCTGTTCTCGGTCTTCTACGGCCTCTGGGTCGCGAATTTTGTGGCATTCGATGGCGATGTCAGTCGCGATCTCGCGGCCCAGTTCCTGGCGCTCGCCGAGAAGCAAGGAACAACGGTTCCGCTCATGATTGGACATCGCCTCATGGCCACTTCCTTGGTGGGTACGGGGGACATCGCGAAAGCGCGGGCGCACTGCGATAAGGCGATCGCGCTTTACGATCCCGCCGAGCATCGCCCGCTGGCGACGCGATTTGGCCAAGACGTTGGGGTGGCGATCCTCTTTTGGCGATCGTGGGCCTTATGGTTGCTTGGCTATCCCGAGGTCGCGCTCGCAGACGCAGACGACGCGCTCAAGAATGCGCGCGAGATCGGTCACGCCGGCACGCTGATGTACATTCTAGCAACATGGACCCATATCCAGTGCGGCGACTACGCAATCGCAGTTGCGCAATCCCAGGAACTTCTCGCGCTGGCGGACGAAAAAGGCGCCCCCTTGTGGAAGGCCCTTGGAATGATGGCCCAAGGTGCCGTATTGGCCCCGACCGGCAATGCTTCAGACGCGAGCAAAATGCTGACCTCCGGAATTACTGCCTATCGATCAACGGGATCAACACTGTATCTGCCATTTTATTTGTCATATTTGGCACACGCCCGTGCGGAACTCGGCCAATTCGATGACGCTCGGCGCTGCATTGGTGAAGCGATGACGACGGTTGAAACAACCAACGAAAGGTGGTTTGAACCCGACATCCATCGAAAGGCCGGGGAAATCGCGCTGATGTCGCCGGAGCCGGATGCTGCGAAAGCGCAAGCCTATTTCGAGCGCGCGCTCGCGGTTGCGCGCAAGCAACAGGCAAAGTCCTTAGAACTGCGCGCGGCGATGAGCATGGCGCGGCTGTGGCGTGACCAGGGGAAGCGGCAGCAAGCCCACGATCTTCTCGCGCCGGTCTATGGCTGGTTCACCGAAGGCTTCGACACGCTCGATCTGAAGGAGGCCAAGGCCTTGCTTGATGAGCTGCACGGCTGACTACGAATTTCGAAACGGCCTCTGAGAGACTGTCGCGGCGTCAGCAGCCAAACCAACAACCAACCAACCAACGGAAGTTGCCTCGGCTTCGTGAACATGCACCAGGACGGCGAGGGCTTCAACATCGTCCTCCAAGCGCTGCCGATCAACGGCAAGATTGTCCTGCGACCACCCAAGGCGCAGACCGACGAGCCAAAACAGACGCCAGGGAAAGACAACGTGCGGCCCCTCAAAAACAGCCGCGAGAAATAACTGCTCTTTGAACTTTCAGGCTCGGCATCCGCCTACGCTTGAAACTCAGCCCCGCCACTCAGGTGCGCGGGG
>NZ_JBEKFG010000126.1:0-4782 GCF_050013435.1 Binatus sp. (SeqCode)
CAGAAAAGAAGCGAACAGCCTCGATCAGGCTGCTTGGCCATTGGGTTTGTTCCTGTTCCATAACTCAAATATAGCAGGAAAGCGCGGGTGAGTCAACTAGGTTATTGCCCTAATTTGGGCGGTTCCGTGGGACTTAATGGACACACGGCCGGGATGATAAAACCTCCGCATGATTCGGGGGTCTGTCTCCCGATGCGGGGAGGCGTCTTATGGAGCTTGGGACCTTTGTGGGAATTCTGCTCGCCCTCTTCTTCGGAGGGTTGGGAATCGGTTATGGAGGGTACACCGTGCACCCCGACTATCCGTTAATTGCGGTGGATTCGTACATGCTTGGTGGCGGCTGCATCACGGCATCCATCGTGCTGGCGGTTCTGCGACTAAGGGAGGATCGTAAACACGAAACAGCATCTCTCGTAGCGGTCGCTCAGCCGCTTTCAGGTTATGACCTGATTCAATCGATAGCCAAAATGGCGAGTGAAATAAGCGCCTTGGGCATCGACTTAGAAAACTGGTGGCTACCTCAGCACCCTATAGAGCGGTCGTCGGCCAAAGAAGACGAAATACGGAGGAGAATCACGAATTTGAAATATATCGCCGACGAGTTAGGTAACTTCGGCAAGCGACTTGATCAGTGGCGATAACGATCTAATGTTTGCAGGAATAATAACGCCGAGCGAGATTTCCGACGCAACCATCTTGCGGGCCACTCACCACGTGCGCGCTAACGTATGCTGCGCCAAAGTCCGCGATCACAACCTTAGTTCCCTTTGGGACCACACAAGCCACATCTTTCGCGGCCTTGTCCTTCATACCTGCCGTCATAAGCGCGTCATAATCTTCGCTCAAAAAGACCCTGATAATCGGAGCGTCGTGTGTGATCGTGCATACCTTGGTCTCCTGCCCGAAGCTCGAAGACCAGAGCAGGGACGCAGCGATGGTCGCGAGCAGCGCGACCAGCCTTGCCTTAACCCACATGTTTGGCGGGCTTTCTTCGCCGCGCTCGTGCCCGCGCAGTCTTCTTTTCAACTTCCTTCTTCGGAACCTGGACCAGCGCCTTCATCACCCTCTCGAAGCGCGAGAAAGGCGCGTCTGAACTGGATCGGCTGTCGTTACTCGGCATGGGCCGAGCCTACACTTTTTCGCTGCGAGCGTGAACCTGCGCGATCACCCCTACCGCATTGTTGGCGGTCAACTAGGGGCGTCGGCAGATTCGAGGAGATCGGAAAGGTCCTCGCGGGCTTCCAGAAGTATCTCTATCAGGAAGCGGCATGAGCGGGCGTCCCGCATCGAGCAGGCGCGGCATCTTCAACGGCAACGCGATGCGCACTCCCAAGAAATGCCGTAGTTCGGCGAACTGGGTGCGTAACAGTCGTAGTAGAACGCTTGACCGATTACCGGTCCCCGGACTGATCGACAGGCTGAGGTTCTCCTTCCTGCTCGAACTCGACAAACCTTTTGCATTCGCGCTCAAACACCGAAACCAGCAGTTCGGGCCGACGCGTTTTCGACCACGCGGCGTCGATCACCCGGTCCCAGAAAATGTCTATATTCGCGATCTCGCAATCATCCAGCCCGCGCGGGTCGGTCGTCAATTCAGGCAGCCCGAGGTTGTTTGGGGGGTAGCGAACCTCGTACACAGGACCCAACAGTCCCTTGCTGACCGCGACATGTATTTCGTCCTTGTACTTGCGGTGCGAATATCCGGAGTCGCGAGCTTCGGCGGCTCCTTGAATTATCTCGCTCACGCGGTCGCACTGGCTCTGCACGGCTGCGGCATGGTTTCGGTCAGGAAGGCACTGCCACGGCCACAGTATCGGCGTCGGTTCAGGGGTGGGCGGCGAGAGCGAGCCGGCGCTCGCCCCTGGCGCAAGGGCCAGCAGAAGCGCCAAGCTCGCCGCGATCCGGTTCATCAGAACCGAAAACCTATGATTTTGTAGCTATGCGAGCAAGGGCCCCTGCCCGCGCGAGGCGCGTGAGGCCCCGTCGAATAGTTAGATTGCGATGCGGAGCGCAATTTCCTCAAACAGGACGTGCGGCACTTTGACTCTGCGCCTGCCCCGCGGCTCTTTTGCAATCCGCACAAGACCGTGCCGCTCCAGAATGCGAACGTCTTCTTGGACGTTCTTGAAATCGCGCTTGACCATTTTCGCCAGTTCATAGAGAGATCCGGGATGACGGGTCCGGATCGTACGCATAAGAGCGAGCCTCTCACGGGTCAGAAAGTTACGGGCAGCCTCAATGCTGGTGAAGCCGACCTCGTCGCGCGGTTTGCGCGCAATGCGCCGCCCGGTCCGAACGGCGTCGAAGGTCCTGGAGAAATCGTCTGCGAGTTGAGCCAGCGGCCCGATCGAAAATGTCACTGTCTTCATTTTTCATCTCCTGCGAATTGCCTTGCTTGTGCGAGAAAATCGGCGATGAGCCGCCGCGCCGTCGAAAACTTGTACGGCTGCTCGTGCGTGCCAATGTGACGATGGTGGCCCTTGGGATGATGATTGTCATACAGAATCGCGGGCGTTTCTTCACCTGAACGAATGAACGCAAGCCGATACCGAACCCCTTCGGGGTGTCGAGCATTCTTCTCGACTTTCCAGAGGACAATCTCGTAGAGATTTCCTCGCTCGTCCGTCCACTTCCGCCGCCTGATCAGTTTGGCCCGCGCCACCCCTCACCGCCTCTACATGGCATGCTACGCCATGTACTGGAATCTTCCAACAGGCAATAACGCAAGCCCGCCGGAGGCGCCGTAGTGCTCAGAGCACTACCGGAGGCGCGGCCTCTCCCGACGGGGCGAGAGGAAAGGATCCGGGATTCTTCGCTGCGCTCTAGAATGACACAAAAAAAAGTTCTAACCGGGCGAAGCCCGGCGATTGGCACGACGGGCCAATGTGAATCGGAAAATATGCGCGACGCATCTTTCCCTCTCGACCCTGAGAGCGAAAGACCGTCCTCGGGATTTCGCGATGGACACTGGGTGCAGGGGTCAGCCCCTGCCGGATGAACTAGTTCAGCCTGCCCGCGCCGACCGTTGCGTGCTATGCGTGCGCTATGGTCAACCGCCAGGATAGCCCCTACTCGCCCGGCTCACCCGACATCGGGCGACCCCCGCTCTCGACTGAAATTATTTTTGACGGAACGAAACTACCCTTGGTGGTATACCCGTCACAGAACCACTACGGATGGTAGAAATTGCAGCTTTTCCCCCAAAAACTACCCGGCAAGCAAACGTCGGGATTCGGGATTCTGCGATCTAGAACGACACAAAGACAGCAAGGAGCCGGGGTCGATCCGCGGGGGCGTGCTTCATCCGGCGGTGGTGGGATCGAGCCGGTCGCGGAGGTGGTCGCCGAGGAAGTTGAACGACATCACCGCAAGGAAAATGAAGATGCCCGGAATCAGTATCCATGGGTAGCGCGCGAGGTTCTGCACGTCTTGCGCCTGCGCGAGCAGGTTTCCCCAGCTCGCCGCCGGCTCCTGAATTCCCAGACCGAGCAGCGAGAGTGCGCTTTCGCCGAGGATGAAGCCCGGAATCGAGAGCGTGGCCGCGACGATCGCGTAGCCGATCACCGACGGAATGATGTGACGCGTGATGATGCGCCATCGCGACGCGCCCAGCGCGCGCGCCGCCTCCACGTATGGCCGCGAGCGCACCGAAGACGCCATCCCGCGAATGATTCGCGCAAAGCCGGCCCAACTGATGAAGCTCATGATCGCCACGATCATGAAGAACGTCGCGACCGTGCTCATCCCCGACGGAATCACCGCCGCCAGCGCGAGCAGGAAGTAGAACGACGGCAGCGACATCTCGATTTCGGACCATCGCATGATCAGGAAATCGACCGTCCCGCCGACATAGCCCGACAGCGCGCCAATCGTGATGCCGAGCGAGAAGCTGATCAGCACGCCGATCAACCCGACGCACATGCTCACCCGCGAGCCGTACACGATTCGCGAATAGAGGTCGCGCCCCAGTCCGTCGCTGCCGAGCATGAAGTACGGCTCGCGCTCGTTGTCGGTGGTGAATAGATGCCCGCGCGTGAACAGATGTATGTCGAGCCGGCGGGAAGTGTCGGCAACGAAGGTGCGCGCGGTCGGATCCTGCATGCGCATCGGATGGGTGTAGAACAGCGCGCGCGGCCAGTCCGACGGCGCATTCATGTGGAGCGACATCGGAGGACAATCGGGCATCTCGCGGTTCTGATAGGTCGGATCGTAACTCGCGAAGAACGGCGACGCGGCGGCGAGCAGGTAAAACATCGCGAGGCAGATTGCGGAAAAGCGGACCGTCCGCGACGCGAGGCGCCATTCGCGGCCGACGCCCGACGTTTTTCGCGCGGCTATCGTAGCGCCCGGGAGATTCGTCCGCATCGTGGCGTTCACGTTCATCTCAATCCGCCGTCACCGACGAAAAATCGACGCGCGGGTCTACCGCCACCAGCGCGATGTCGGCGAGCAGGTTGCCGACCAGCAACAGAATCGTGCCCATCAGGACCGAGCCCATCACCAGGTAGATGTCGAGCGAGCGCACCGCGTCGAGCATCAGCAGTCCGAGACCCTGCAGGTTCATCACGGCCTCGACCAGCGCGGCGCCGCCGAGCAGATCGCCCAGCGAATATCCCGCCATCGTGACGAACGGGTTCAGCGCGTTGCGCAGCACATGCTTGTAGATGACGACGCGCTCGGACAATCCCTTGGCGCGCGCGGTGCGCACGAATTCCGAATTCTTGATTTCGAGAATCTGCGAGCGCATCAGGCGCATCAGGCCCGCGGTGCCGGAGATGCCAA
>NZ_JBEKFG010000127.1:0-4711 GCF_050013435.1 Binatus sp. (SeqCode)
GTATCCCCGACCCGGCCAACGTAGAGACCGAAGGCGTGCTGCTCGCGCGCGCCCGCAAGTTGCATCCCGACGAGACGTTCGCCGACGACGCACCGTCGCGCTTTCGCAAACCGGCGGCCGCGCCAGCGCCCGCGGAGCCACCCAAGCCCGCCGCGGCGGAAGCATCGGCACCCAAACCTGCACCAGCGGCGGCTCCTCCGGTAGCGCCAGCGCCCGCCGCGCAGCCTGCGAAACCAGCGGCGGCAGCGCCAGCAGCGAAACCTGCGGCAGCGCCAGCAGCGGCAGCACCCAAGCCAGCGCCCGCGGAGGCACCGAAGTCTGCGCCACCGCCGGCAGCGACAACTTCAGCACAGAGCAAGGAATTCGATCCGCTCGGGTGGGAAGTGCCGGTCATCTGCAAGGATTGCCACGGGCGGTGGACGATTCCGTATCGGCTGTTCGCGCAGGGCGTGGTGTTCCATTGCCCGTCATGCTTGGGATCGTTCGTACCGAAGACTGCGATGTACCGGGCGGTGAGGGAGACTTTCGAGGGCTTCTACAATCGGCGACGGGCGCAGCAGGAGGCATTCGAGCGCAAGCCGGCGCGCGACGCGGCGGCGTTCAAAGCGAAGCAGGCGGCCGAGTTGGAAGAGTTCAAGCAGAAACTCGAAGCTCTGGCGCATTCGATGAAGCCGGCGGGCAAGACGGTGAGGCCGAAGGGCATCGCCGCGATGTTCACATAGGCGCAGGTGACCCCTGGCCGTTGGCGGGCGGCATGAAGGAAGAATCACCTTCGCGGTGGGCGGCAGGGGCTGCAGCCCCTGCACCCGCAGTGAGAAGACGCGATGGGCAGAGGTGACCCCTGCACCCACCGTTAAGGCTGCGCTCCGTTGTCGCGCGCGGCCTCTTAATACTGGCCAGCAGTGCCAACGGCCGGGCTTCGCCCGGTTAGAACAGGGAACAGGGGAAGGAGCCGGCGGTCTGCGCTCGTGATCGCGAGCGGATGTAATCGAAAGAGCTAGTGATGAACGGGCGGAGTGAATTGGCGCGGCGTCGCAGTCCCTAAAGATTCTCCAACGAAATCGATTTGCGTGCAGGCGCCGGTCTTGTAGTCGAGATCGAGCAGGAGGTTGCGGATGGCGCGCCGCTTGATCGAGGTAATCAGACCGGCGACGGCCTGGGGATCGCCAGTCGAGATCGCAGCGACTTCGCCAGCGTCGAGATTGCTGATGCGGCAGAACTCGCGAGCTAGATCCTCGCTGGAGAAGGCGAGCACGCCGGCCCACGGCGCGCCCTTTTCCTGAAAGACGATCAGCGCGCCCGCAGAATCGAGGAGCAGATGGATCTCTTTGGGGATCGAAGAACTCACGCGCCTTCGACCGTGAGCTTGCCCGTGCGAATAGCCGCCGCGCGCTGACGGACCAGCGCCGGATAGGTGTAGTAGTGGTCGCCGCTCAGGTGCAGGAACGAATCGACGTCGACGTCGTCGAGTTTGAGCATGGCGATCTCGCGCTCGGCGGCCTCGCGGTCGGGAGCCTGGACGATCGAATCGTAGAGCATGCGGCCTTGCGCGGATTGAAAATCCTCGCGCGGCGGAAGGCCGTCGGCGCCGAGTTTACCCGAGTGAAAGTTGTCGAGGATGTAGCGCAACGCCTTGAGTTCATGGCGCAGGATGTCGATTGGCTTGAGCGAATCGCGCGGCATAGAAGCGAGCTTATCGCCGCGGGTCGCGGTGATTCAACACGCGGCGCGAACGCCGGCGGTTGAAGCGATCAGTCGCCTTCGATCAAACGATGGATGGCGCTCAGATGGTGCTGCGAGTCGCGTTTGCGGCCCATCGCTTCGTACATCTCGGCGGCGTTGCGATGGGCCTCGACGTGGGCGGGATCGCATTCCAGCGTGCGCAAAAAACTTCGCAGCGCATTCTGGTGCTCGTCCTTCTTGCGGTAGAGCAGGCCGAGCTTGAGGTGGACGTCGGCACTGGCGGGAACGATCGCGGCCGCGCCCAGCAGATGACGGAGCGCGCCGCCGAGGTCGCCCTCGCATTCGAGCAGCGTGGCGAGGCGCAGATGCGCCTCGCAGTTGCCGGGCTCGCGGCCGACGAGCTCGCTGTAGATGTTGAGCGCGCGCAGCGGATCCTCGTCTGCGACCCGGCGCGCCTCCTCGAAGCGCTCGCGCACGCGGGCGGGGCCGAAACCGTCCTCGACCGTGCCGGGCTGATAGCTGCGATCGAAGTCGAGCAACAACTGGCCGGTCTCAGCCTCGATCAGCGAGGGGCCATCGCGCACGACGATGCGGCCTTCGTCATTGACGAGTTTCAGCGACGTGACTGAGCGGTCCGGATCGACCAGCGCGCGCCCCCGCTCGATACATCGCTGGATCGGATCGATATGCTGGCGGCTGCCGAGCAGCTCCTTGGCGAGGCGCATCTCGAGCAGATCATTGAACGCGAAACGATACTTGCGACCGCCTGAATTCAGCGGGCGCACGAGATTGCGCTTGACCCAGTAGCGAATACGCTCGGGAGTGACCGCGAGAATTCTCGCAGCCGTGCGCGTGGAAAAAGTTTTGTCCCCGCCGCCCGCCTCTACCATCTTCAACCCCAACGTCGAAGAGTATACCGTCGGGCGCAGGCTCTCAACGAGGAGCGCAACGGTTTCTCAACACCTGTGGAGCGCTTGGGAGCTAACCGCGAATTTCCTTGAGCGCGCGAGCGACGCGAACCACGGCCTCGACGCCGTTTTTGGCGTTGTCGATTCGCGCGACGGCCTGATCGTCGGTCATCCCGGGACCGGTGATGGCGAGCCCGACCGGCTTGTCAAACTCGATCGAGAGCCGGATGCCGGCGCCGGCGATCGCATGCGCGATCAGCTCGTCGTGATCGGTATCGCCCTTGATCACCGCGCCGATCATCACCACGCCGGCGATTTCCTTGCGCTGCAGCAGAGCTTTTACCACCGGGCCCATGTCGTACACGCCGGGAACGCGGACCACGCGCGCGACCTCGACTCCGAGCGACTCGGCGTGGCGGCGCGCCCGCTGTTCCATAGGCGCGGTCACCTCGGAGTTGAACTCCGAAACTACGAACGCAATTTTCATTGTGGGGCCAGGTCGATCGTGACGGCGTCGCGAATCTCGACGCCGTTGCGTTTGAGATATGACTTCAGCGCGGGTATCGGATGCTCTCCATAATGAACGATGGATGCAACGATAGCGGCATCGGCCAGCCCGGTGGTGAACGCGTCGCGCAGATGAGCGGGTTCGCCGGCTCCGCCTGACGCAATCACGGGGATCGAAACGGCTTCGCTGATGCGGCGCGTGATCTCGAGATCGTAACCGAGCTTGGTGCCGTCGCGATCGATCGAGTTGATGCACAGTTCGCCGGCGCCGAGCCGCTCGCCCTCCAGCGACCATGCCAGCGCGTCGCGGCCGGTGGGCTGTCGTCCTCCGTCGATCACGACTTCGTAACCGGTCGGCACGCCGGGACGAGCGCCGGTTTTTTTCACCTGCATCGAGAGCACGACGCATTGGCTGCCGAACGCGCGCGCGCCCTCGGAGATAAGCGCGGGATTGCGGACCGCGCCGGAGTCGATCGAGACTTTCTCGGCGCCCGCGAGCAGGACGGCGCGCATGTCTTCCAGCGTGCGCAGCCCGCCGCCGACACTGAAAGGAATGAAAATTTCGCGCGCGACCGCGCGCACCACGTCGAGCATGATGCCGCGGCGCTCGTTGGATGCGGTGATATCGTAGAAGACGATCTCGTCGGCGCCCTCATTGTAGTAGTAGCGCGCCATCGCGACCGGATCGCCCACATCGACATTCTTAAGAAAGCGCACGCCCTTGGTGACTTTGCCGTCACGCACGTCGAGGCATGGGATGATTCGTTTCGCGAGCATCGTCAGCAACCCAACCGGCAGAAATTGTCAAGCAGTTTGAGGCCGGCCGCGCCGCTCTTTTCGAGATGGAATTGTGTCGCGAGCACGTTGTCGCGCGCGACCGCCGCGGTGAACGCAACGCCGTAGTCGGACGCGGCAATCGCGATCGAGGGGTCGTCGGGAACCGGATAATACGAATTGACGAAATAGAAGTGGGTGTTGTCAGGCACGCCGGCGAAAACTCGATGGGCCCGCGTCTGGCGTACGCGGTTCCATCCGATTTGCGGAACCTTGAGCGGACGGCCGTCAACCGAGCGCGGGTAGCGCACGACGCGGCCGGCGATAATGCCAAGGCAAGCGGCATCATCCTCTTCGCTGCGATCGAGCAGCACCTGGATGCCGATGCAGATGCCCAGGAATGGTTTGCCGGCGCGGGCTACGTCGTTGCGGAGAACTTCGACGAGTCCGAGCGCGCGCAGATTTTCCATCGTGGCGCCGGCGGCTCCGACTCCCGGCAGGATTACGCGATCGGCGGCGACGATGCGCTCGGCGCGATCGGTAATCTCGGATTGATGGCCGAGGAATTCGAGCGCGCGCTGAACGCTCGTAAGGTTGCCGGCTTTGTAATCGACGATTGCGATCATGGCTCCGTCCAGAGAAGCCGATCATAGCTGGAGTCCCGTTGCCACCCAAGGCGGGGTCCAAGCTGCTGCGTCTTCAGCATCTCGAGCAATTGATCAAGTAAAAGCCGAGGAAGGAACGGAAGACGGCATCGGCGCGCTCCGCGATGGAGCGCGCCGATATTCGAATCGTCGTTCAGCAAGCTGTGTGCGCGACTACTTCTTCAGCACACCCTC
>NZ_JBEKFG010000128.1:0-4705 GCF_050013435.1 Binatus sp. (SeqCode)
GGGCCAGCCGTGCAGCAGAATGATCGGGGGGCCGTCGGCGGGGCCGGCTTCGGCATAGCCGACATTGAGAAGGCCGGCATCGATCTGCTTGAGCGGACCGAACGAAGTGTGCGTTCCCGGCTTGACCGCGGGCAGTTCCTTCGCGCTTGCCTTGATAGCCTGTGCATTTGCCGAACCGATCATGCCGAATCGGGCGGCGGCAAATGTCATGGCAATAGCGCCGAAAAAACGACGGCGAAGATGATCAATGTCTGCTGACGTTTTGATCTTATTCATGGTGGATCTCCTTGGTTCGATTGTTGCGTTGCGGATCAGCCGAACGTGAACGAGAAAGCCTCCACGCCCGGATCGAAAAACTCGATTTCGAACTGTGGATCGGCGATGGGCTGCGGTTGTCGGATCAGCTGGTACACCCGCTGTTCGGCAACTGTGCCGTCGCCTTGTTCGTCAACGTCAACTCCGTGAGCCGCGCCTAGCGGCTGTCTATCGATGAGAACGCGAAATCTCGCGGATGTTCCCGGCGCTGCCGGGCCCATGATGAGATGAAGATCGCGAGCATGAAAACGGTACGCGATGCGCTCATTGGGCTTGTTCAGCACGGCGACCTGCCGCTTCGCCGTCCAATCCCCGGAAAGCGCCCAATCGTTCAGGTGCAGTTGCGCAGGGAGTACGTAGACGCCAGGCCGGTCCACGACCGTACCGCCCGGCGACGTGAAGTTCTGGGCGCGCCCGTACCCGACATAGGTTTCCGGAGACTTCAGGTCGCTCCAATCGGCGGCCGCTTCAATACCGCGGGCATCCGCCGCAACCGGTTCACGACTGACGTTGCCCGCTCCCGCCTCGGCCAATAAATTTTGAAAGACCGTTTCCGACTCTTCGTAGCCGCCTTCGCCCAAATAATGATGCCGAACGCGCCCCTGCGAATCGATGAAATACAACGCCGGCCATCCTTCGTTGTTAAAAGCCCGCCAAATGACATGGTCGTTGTCGACCGCCACCGGGTAATCGATCCGCATGTCTTTCACGGCCCGGCGGACATTGTTCAGGTCTTTTTCAAATGCGAACTCCGGTGCGTGGACGCCGATCACCACCAAACCCTGATTCCGATATTTTTGGTCCCAGGCGCGGATATAGGGTAGCGTGCGCAGCCAGTTGATGCAGGTGTAGGTCCAGAAATCGATGAGGACGACTTTTCCGCGTAGCGCCGGCGCTGTCAGGGGCGGCGAATTGAGCCACTCGTCCGCCCGCTCGAGAGAGGCCAACCCGGTTTGATTGGGTAATTCCTCCACCAAGGCCGCGATCGGAGCCCCGATCGCGCCGGCGAGTACCGCGGCTGCCAACAGCTTGTTTGTTTTCATCGATGAATGCCCTTCAGGATTCCGAGCAATGTTGACGCGCGTGCACTGGGCGCGGCGCGCACGCACTGCGCGTCGCGTTTTCTCAAATCGACTGACGCAGCGACCTGAACGCGGCTCGGAGCTCGGCACTGAAGAGTTCAGGTTGCTCCCATGCCGCGAAGTGTCCGCCCTTGTCGACTTCGTGGAAGTAGGTCAGGTTTGGAAAGGCGCGGCGGGCCCATGTTTCCGGGGCTCGATAGATCTCCTCCGGAAATACCGTGATGGCCACCGGGATCGAGATTTCGGCGGTCTTCAGCGCGACCGCTGACAAGATGTTGCTGTGGTTCTCCCAGTAAAGCCGCGCCGATGAGGCCGCGGTGTTCGTCAGCCAGTATAGCGTGATGTCGTCCAGCATCTCGTCTTTGGTGAGCAAGCGCTCGGGCTCGCCGTTGTTGTAGTCATAGATAAAGGCCGCAAGCCCCGCGGGAGAATCCGTCAAAGCGTAGCTGATCATCTGCGGCCGCGTATTCATCATCACCGAGTAGGCCCTGTTCTTTTTGGTGAACGTGTCGAGCGCTTCGAACGCCGCGCGCTCCTTCTCGGAAAGTGCCGCCGGCGCAGGCCCGCCGGCGGCAAGCACCGCGCCCACCTCGGGCGGTATCGTCGCCGGCAAGTTGACGTGAATGCCGAGTAATCCGGCCGGCGCCTGGCGCGCCATCGCGGTGGAGATAGGGGCGCCCCAGTCGCCGCCTTGGGCGACGTAGCGGGTGTAGCCGAGGCGCTTCATCAGCTCCGCCCAGGCTCGCGCGATGTGGTCGGGGTCCCAACCGGTCGTGGTCGGTTTGGCTGAAAACCCGTAGCCCGGCATCGACGGGATCACCAGATGGAAAGCGTCCGATGCGCTCCCGCCATGCGCCGTGGGATTGGTCAGTGGATCGATAATCCCCAGCTGCTCGATGACCGAGCCGGGCCACCCGTGGGTGACGATGAGCGGCAACGCGCTTTCATGTTTCGAGCGGACGTGGATGAAGTGAATGTCGAGGCCATCGATCTCGGTCATGAACTGCGGCAAGGCATTGAGACGCGCCTCCACCTTGCGCCAGTCGTAGTCCTTGCCCCAGTAGCGAACGATCTCCTGGATTTTTGCCAGCTGCACGCCCTGGGACCGATCGTTCACGGTCTCGCGCTCGGGCCACCGCGTCGCCAACACGCGGCGACGCAGGTCGGCGAGTTGGTCTTCCGGAATGTTGATATGGAATGGACGGATCGAACCGTCCTCAGCCGCTGCCCGCGCAGACGTGGCGAACAGGGCGGAGGCACCAATGGCTGCCGTGCTGGCAAGAAACTCACGTCGGCCGAGCGATGAGGATATTGCGGACATGATAGTTCTCCCTATTGGCGGCGCGACCTGCGATCACCAGCTGATGCTCCGGCCGCAATCCGCTTCTGCTCCAAGCATTTTGTGCAAAGCCGCGGGAAATGCCCGTTAGGTGTTGTGATGAGTTGCTAGCCGTTGCCGGCGTTGGACCCGCCTAAGGAGCGGCATTGCGGTCGGCGCGCGCCGCCATCGCGCGCCGAAAAACGTTTGGGACGGCAAAGACTAGGTCTTCCGGGCAAACAGTTGGCACCAGCCGCTAGGGCTAATGTCGCCTTGGACGAATTTGCACGCATTCGGCGGTTGGAAGTTGACGCAGCCGTCGCAGTGCTGGTCGCCCTTTGGAGTTCCCTGATATTTGGCGTCCGCCTGGCTGATCTTCTGCTGCGCTGCCGCTTGCGAGACCGCCGTAGCGGCTGCCGCCGTGCCGAGTGCAAGCGCGGTGCCGGCGAGCACCACGCGGCGTGAGATGCGTTGGCAATCGTTCCCACGGCTATTCATGATCGACTCCCATCAGGCTTTCGCTTCGCCGAGTTCGACGGCTGTGGTGGCGGAGACATCGGGCGGACGATGATAATCCTGTTCGCTGTTCGCCGTTCACCGCTTCCCGTACTCCGTGAAAACATAATCTCTTGTCTTCACTATTGTGTGGCACGCGACCCCGCACTTGGCATCGTTCGCCTGCGGCGGCTGGTCAGATAAATTGCCGGGTCTGAACGTCTCGGACGCGGGGTCATACTCGAACTCGGCATATCCCCATCCGCCGCCGTCCGCGAACCTCTTGCTATCCTTCACCATGAAGTCCACGTCATGCAGAGTGTCCGGCACCATCGTCGGAGCGGGAGCCGTCTCGCTTTTTTTCTGGGCCCAATGGATTTTCGCCATCTTGGCGCCGTCGGGGAAAGGCTTACCGTTGCCGGGAATGCCCGCCTGGTAGGCGTCGATCATCACGGGATTAGCGAGGATCAAGGCGAGCCTTCCGGCTTGACTGATGGCGACAGCCTGCCAGCTTTCGTATCCCCTGAACTCAGAGAACGCGAGCCCGCCCCGGACTTGCACGGTGAACTTGTCCTGGGCGGAAATGGCCCTGTCGCCCAAGCCGACGAGTACTACCGCAATGGCGGCGCATGCAGCGACGGCAAACATCGCTGCGGTGCTCCCGCGGCGATCACGATTGATGTCTTCGGAGGTTGTGGTCGTACGCATCGGTAAATCTCCTTGCTTCGACGGCCGATCGGAAATCGCCCATTTCAGGTTGTTCGAGGCCATCACAAACATCTTCAGGTACGGTGACTGCGCGTTGGCTCGGCCTCAATTGGCTTCCTGGCCCAAACGTTTACGCCGAGATAGCACGAATGACCCGTTATGAGTTGTGAGGCGTTGTTAGCGGTTGCCAGCGCTGCCAAATTATTGAGCACGTTTGCATCTTGCCGAACTGGCGCAGGTTCCAGCGGCTGCTGCGGTCTATGGCGTGGCGCCGAACCTTGACGTAAAATGCAACGCGGGGGTCAGGCGGCTACAAAAGACGATGCCATGGTGACACCGGCGGCGCAGACCAAAGACGTAATGTCGTTTGGTCCGTTTAGTTTGGTCGCGAGCGAAAGGCTCCTCACCAGGGACGGCGCCCCTGTCGAATTGGGTGCGCGAGCCCTCGACATTCTAATTGCTCTGGTGTCCCGTCCCAACGAAGTTGTCAGTAAGAAAGAGCTGTTAGCTCGGGTCTGGCCCGACGTCACCGTAGAAGAAAACAGCTTGCGGTTTCATATCGTCAGCCTGCGTAAGGCGCTCGGCGATGGCAAGGACGGCGCGCGATACATCACCACCTTGGCCGGGCGGGGCTACTGCTTCGTGGCGCCGATCTCGCGGTCGGGCGATCAGAGCAATGCCGCTTCGCCACTTGTCGGCAGTTTTCCGCATGCCAACCTGCCCAGTCGGTTGATGCGAATGGTCGGGCGCGACGATGACGTCTTCAAGGTCTCGACTCAACTGAGCG
>NZ_JBEKFG010000129.1:0-4704 GCF_050013435.1 Binatus sp. (SeqCode)
TCGTCTGCTCGATGAGCATGATCGGGCCGCACAGCGGGTTATCGAAAAACACCGGGGGAACCTGGTCAAAACAACGGGTGACGGGATACTCGCGACGTTCGACGGACCCGGACGCGCGATTCGGTGCGCGCTGGCATTCGAATCAGCCGCAACGCAAATTGGTTTGCCATTGCGGGCTGGCCTTCACACCGGCGAAGTTGAAATAAGGGACGGAGATATTGGGGGTGTCGCGGTTCACGCTGCAGCACGGGTCATGGCACTCTCCAGGCCTGGCGAAGTTCTCGTATCGAGGGTCGTAACAGACCTCGTGGCGGGTGCCGGGCTAAAGTTCTCGGACCGCGGGTCGCATGAACTTAAAGGGCTGCCGGGCCGGTGGGACTTATTCGCCGCTAGCTTGTAGGGGGAAGCTGAGCCGCCGGCGCGGTCATGGTAAGAGCACCACCATCGGGCTTGCATGTCACTCATGTCGGCGTTGGGTCATTCGCGACCGGGTCGAGCCGGGCAGCAGGTTCGGCCATGTCTGTTATGCCCTGAAAGCGGAAGCAAAATCAGACTATCGGCGTCTGCCGCGATGGAAACTTTGCCGGTTGATTAAATCTTTCCAGTCCATCGCGGCAGCTTCCCTTTCGGAAATGTTCTCCCCCGGCCTTCGCGCAGTGCAACGCGCTATCTCACGCCGCATCATTTCCCTGTTGGGCTGAGTGTGATCTTGATCGTCAACGGCTTAGTGCTCGCCTTCGCGCTGGCCGCGAAGCGATTGAACGCCTCGATGACTTTTGTCATTGCGTGATCGCGTGGCGTGGTTGTCAATTCGTGATCGCGGCCGTGCGCGGCTTGCGCGGCCGACAATTCACCCGCCGCCTTCAAGAGTGCATAGACGCTTTCAGACAGTTCGGTGTTGCTCATGAGCGCGAGTGTAGCGCATCGCGCCAGCCTTCAAAATCCCGGCGCCTTTTTCTATTTTTCTGATTGAGGGTGTTCGCGAACGAGGAGGGCCGTACAGGATGGTCGCGTGCCGGGTGCGCGTCTGATGGTCCCCGTTGCTCCCGGATGGTCCCACGGTCCCCCAACGACTGAGCCGCACCTGTGGCGCCAGGGCGGTGCGGGGTCCGATCACCGAACCAACCAAAACGCGCATATCCTCGCGTCTAGGCGGAATCATTTGAGTCAGTAGCGAATCGGGCAAGGTGATATACAGTTTCTCGGATAGCGGTAATTAAGTCCTGAGCGGCGTAATAAACACCCACGTTCCATTTAAGAACCTCGAACCCAACACATTGCGAGGCCGAATCGGTCAAGGCCTGTGAAGGTAAGGATGACGTTGTCCATCTTCCGGAGGCAGCAGGCGCTAATACTGAGTAAAGTATCCGGCACCCCCGCCGCACCAGGCCCTGCCGTCATAGCGGTTGCTTCGACCGATCCGAGGCGTTGCAGAAAGGTCGTTGCACTGAACCGCGGGCTACGAGTTCGGCTATGGAGATTTGCCAAAGCAGGTCGTTGTTTTTTCGATCAAATGCGAGGCCGAATCGGTCAAAGCCTGGGAAGCTAACGACCGCGTTGTCCTTTTTCCGGAGGGAGCAGGTGCTCGACAGCAATTTTGTCGGATCGATACGACAAAATTGCTATCGCGAATTGCGGATCGGACAACGCGTAGGCGCGGCCGTAAGTATGGCGGATTATCTGTGTGGTTCTTGCCGGGTCGAGCGATCACGCTAAGTCCTGATTACAAACCGTCGAGTCTGCGGACATGGTATGGCCGGCAGACCGATCCATAAAAACTTTCAATGACCTTCATGCGGCCGCCGCAGCAAGGGCACGGCGGTGGTTCGTAGTCGGTGGCGCCCAACTCGTTGTCTTCATCGTTTTTGCGATCCACCGCCGCAGAGGCCACAGCGAGCAAGCATCGGCAGAGTACGAGCTTGTCGGCGCGATGGCCGTTTGGTAATAGCAACACGGTGGGTGTACCGCGCCAGATAGGCCAAGAGCTGCTCGGGACCGGCGAAGGTCTTTTTCGCGTAGACGACCCATTCGGCTGTGCGCAGCGGCGCGAGAGTGGCGGCAAATGCCTTCGCCTGGTTGGCCACGACCGATTTTCGGGGCGCGAGCGAAACCAGCTCGGGATCAGCTACAACGCTGCGGTTGTTCAAGGTCTCGACATTGGTGGATTGATGCCGAAGGCTGCGTCGTCGGCCAATATCCGACCGCCGACATCAGCGGCTTTTATCTCGGTCTATCCATTCCTGCACTTTGGTGATTTCATAAAAGAACCTGCGCACACCAAGTATGGTCAACGCTGTACTCGGCCACTGTCAGTGCTGCAGATTTTTCGATCTGTTGGCGATGCCCCCGTAGCTGGCTGAACCTCCCTGAGCTCGCCCGGCACCGTCACCATCGCCGCCGCTGCGCCCGACATCATCATCGTTCGCGCCGATCGCCCGCGCTCCATCGTTCGCCCCGAATCGGAATCTGCGAAAAAGAAATGGCGACGTCACCCAGAGCCGCAGCGCCGCCCAGGCCGCTCAACCACATGGCGCGGGTCGGCCTGCCGACCGACGTCGCTGAATCGGCGTGTCCGCCTCGCGCACGCGCGAGAGGGCAACGAACCCGGTTAACTCGGCGCTGCTGACCAACCGCGCGTCAATGGATAAAGATGAGCGCGAGAGAGGGTCAGTGTGTGACCCCGGTCGCGCGATGATGCGGCGCCCGTAATGTCCGGTCCTGGCCGGCGGATTCAACCGGTCAACGCAACACTTGCCCTTAGAGGGCAAAGATCGATTATTGGCTGATAAGTCAGAGATCTCGTGGTGGTACGAGGGCGGCAGAGCAAATCCCGTTATGGGGATAGCTGGTTGCGGAGGGACCCGCTGAAGGCATTTTTGGGCGAGCGGTTTGGCAAGCCGTCATCGTTATTTATTGCCAGCTGCTCCAAGTGTTGCGCCGACCGGTTGAGACCACCGCCCCCTTTCCGACGTTCGCCGCGATGCAGCGATACTTCCGAAGTTGGAGGACTGCCGACATCGCGCGAACGTAGCGAATGTCGAGGTTGGCTCTGCTGCGACATCAGCGGCGCAAAATTGCTCTGCCAGTGCAAATGACTGCCGTTTTCAAAGCCTTACGTTGAAGAAGTCGGAGTCTCCCCGTCCGGCTGCGCCTCATTCCGCGCGGCGCGGCCTGTCCATCGCTCCTGCACGCGTTGCATCACCACATAGAATGAGGGAACAAACACGACGACGAGGCAGGTCGAGGCGATCATGCCGCTGAAGACGGGCAGGCCGATCGACCGCCGGGCCCCGGCGCCCGCGCCAGTCGCAACGACAAGCGGGAATACGCCCAGAATGAAGGCGAACGAGGTCATGAGAATGGGTCGGAACCTGAGCCGGGCTCCCTCCACCGCCGCCGCGACGATCTCCATTCCCTCAGCCCGCCTCTGACGCGCATATTCCACGACCAAAATCGCGTTCTTGCTGCCGAGTGCGATCAGGAGGATGAGGCCGATCTGCGTATAGAGATTATTGGCGGCGCCAAGAGCAGTCAGCGCACCGACTGTCCCGAGCAGGGCGAGCGGCACGCCGAGGATCACGGCGAGGGGCAGGATCCAGCTCTCGTACTGGCCCGCCAGCACGAAATAGACGAGCAACAGGGCAAGACCGAAAACGAAATACATCTGCGAGCCGACAGCCTTCTCTTGATAGGACATGGCTGTCCATTCGTACCCTGTTCCGGGCGGCAGTTCGTGCTGGCCAATCTGGTCCATGATGTCGAGCGCCTCTCCCGAACTGAACCCAGGGGCTGCGCTGCCGACGACCGTTGCCGACGGATAGAGATTAAAGAGGCTTATCAGCAGCGGGCCTCGTACCTCCTTCATGTCGACGACCGTTCCGATCGGCGTCATGGTTCCATTGCCCGCCTTGACCCTGAGGTTGCGGACGGCGTCGGCACTTGCTCGGTACTCGGGCAGCGCTTGCGTGTAGAGCTGGAAGACGTGTCCGAACTTGTTGAACTGCGCGGCATAGTTCGATCCGACATAGGTCGATAGCGCGGAAAAGACGTTGCCGACCGTGATGCCGAGCGTCTCGGCTTTGGTGCGGTCGACAGTGACACGCAGCTGGGGGGCACCGGCCCGGAATGTCGTATTTAGCCTTTGCAATGCCGATTGCGCATTGCCCGCTCTAATGACGGCGTCCGCTAGGCTCTGCAACAAGGCGTAATCAAAATCACCATTCCTGATCTCGACTTGCATCGTAAAGCCGCCGACGTTGCCGATGCCCTGGATCGGGGGCGGGGCGAGCGCGAACACGATGGCTTGCGTTATGGCATGCAGGGAGCGATTCAGATTCTGGTTGATCGAGCGTAGATCCTGTCCGTTCTGCTTGAGGCGCTCGTTCCAGTCGTTGAGGACCACGAAGGCGACGCCTGCGTTGGCGAGGCTCGCAAAGTTGTCCAATATGGAAATGCCGCTGACAGTGATCACACGGTCGACGCCGGGCACTTTCTTGGCGATCCCCGAGATTTGCTGCATGACGGCGTCGGTACGCTCCTTCGAGGCGCCGTCGGGCAGTTGTGCGATGACGATCAAATAGCCTTGATCTTCGTCCGGCAGGAACGCGGTCGGCACGCGCGCCAACCCCCAAATCGCAACGACGACAAGAATGAGCGCAATGATCACCATGGCGGCGCTACGGCGCGTCATCGCTTCGACGAGTC
>NZ_JBEKFG010000130.1:0-4348 GCF_050013435.1 Binatus sp. (SeqCode)
GATCAGGTTGGCAATTCCGGTTTCGTCCTCGAGCGTGATGAACAGGAAGCCCTTGGCCGTGCCGGGGCGTTGGCGCACGATCACGACGCCGGCCGTCTTCACCCACGATTGATGCCGGGCGCGCGTGAGATCGCCGGCGCTGAGAATTCCGCGCGCGCTCAAATCGCCGCGCAGATAGGTCATCAGGTGAGGTCCGGTGGTGAGGCCGGTCGCGGCGTAGTCCGCCAGCGTTTCCTCGATCGGCGCCATCGGCGCCAGCGGAACCTTGCCATCGCGCGGCTTCGCGCCTGCCAGCAGGCTCGCGGGATCGCGCTCTACCGCGGCCGCATTCCACATCGCGTCGCGCCGCGCCAGGCCGAAGGCGGCGAACGCGCCCGCGTAGGCGAGCGCGTCGATCTCGCGGCGGTTCGGTCCGACGCGCGCGGTAAGATCGGCAATCGAATCGAACTGTCGCCGCGCACGCTGGCTTTCGATTCGAAGTGCGATTTCCTCGCGGATGCCCGTGACGTAGCGCAGTCCCATCCGCACCGCGGGCCGCCGATCCACAATCTCGATCGTGCATTTCCAGTTCGAGCGGGTCACCTCGACGGGCAGCGCGACCACGCCGTGACGCTCGGCGTCTTTCACCAGCGTCGAGGGATGATAGAAGCCGAGCGGGTAGCAATTGAGCATCGCGGCAACGAACGCCGCCGGATGATGATGCTTCAGGTATGCCGACGCGTACGCGATCAGCGCGAAGCTGGCGGCGTGCGATTCGGGGAAGCCGTACAGCGCAAAGGATGTGATCGAGCGCACGATATCGTCGGCGAGATTGCCTTGCAGGCCATTGCGTAGCATCCCGGCGCGCAGCCGCGCTTCGATTTTCTCCATCCGCTCGGCAGAGCGCTTGAATCCCATCGCGCGGCGCAGTTCCTCGGCCTCGCCGCCGCTGAACCCCGCCACCGTCATCGCCATTCGCAGCAACTGCTCCTGGAAAAGCGGAACGCCCAGCGTGCGTTTCAGGATCGGCTCGAGCGAAGGATGCGGATACTCGACGGGCGCGCGATGGTTGCGGCGATCGAGATAGGGATGCACCATTTTGCCGACGATCGGGCCGGGGCGAATTATCGCGACCTCGACCACCAGGTCGTAAAACCGCTCGGGCTTCATCCGCGGCAGCGTCGCCATCTGCGCGCGGCTCTCGACCTGGAAGACGCCGACCGTGTCCGCGCGCCGCAGCATCGCATACACGCCGGGGTCGTCGGGCGGAAGATGCGCGAGATCGATATCGACTCCTTCGTGCGCGCGGATCATCGGCAGAGCCTCTTTCAGCGCCGCCAGCATCCCGAGTCCGAGCAGGTCGATCTTGATGATGCCGAGATCGGCGCAGTCGTCCTTGTCCCATTGAATCACCACGCGGCCGGGCATCGAGGCCGGCTCGAGCGGGACGATTTCATCCAGCGGCTGCGCGGCGATCACCATGCCGCCGCTATGCTGCCCGAGATGGCGCGGCACGCTCTGAATCCTGCGCACGAGATCGGCCAGCATCATGATTCGCGGCGCTTGCGCATCGACGCCGCCGCGCTTGAGCAGCGCCACGAGATCGTCGTGATGGTCGCGGAACTCGTACACCTGGTTGAGCCTGGCGAGCCGGTCAACCTGTTCGGGCGAAAAGCCCAGCGCCTTGCCGACTTCGCGCACCGCGCTTTTGGTTCGATAGGTGATCACGTTCGCGGTCATTGCGGCACCGCGTTCGCCGTAGCGGCGATAGACGTATTGAATCGCCTGCTCGCGATCGTCGCCGCTGGGCAGGTCGAGATCGATATCGGGCCATTCGCCGCGCTCCTCGGAAAGGAAGCGCTCGAACAGGAGTTCCATCTTGACCGCATCCACCGCCGTGATCCCGAGCGCGTAACACACCGCGCTGTTGGCCGCGGAGCCGCGTCCCTGCACCATGATCCGATTCTCGCGGCAGAACTGGACGATGTCCCATACGATCAGGAAGTAGCCGGCCAGCTTGAGCCGCTCGACGATTCCGAGTTCATGTTCGAGTTGGCGGCGTGTGGAACCGTCGATCGCGCCGCGCCATCGCTCTCGCGCACCCGCGTAAGTGAGCGTTCGCAAATAGCTGTCGGCCGTTTCTCCCGGTGGAAGCGGGTAGTCGGGGAAGCGATAGCCCATGTCGGACAGCTGGAAAGCGCATCGCTCGGCAATCGCGCGCGAGGCGGCGACGGCGCCGGGCAGATCGCGAAACAGCGCGGCCATCTCGGCCGGCGACTTCAGATGGCGCTGGTTGTTGATCCACAGCGCGCGGCCGGCTTCTTCGAGCGTGGTCTTGAGCCGGATGCAGGTCAGCACGTCGAGCAACCTGCGATCCGAGCCGCCGTGGCATACGTCGTTGGTCGCAACCACCGGGATTTGCGCCGCGCCGGCAATCGCGGCGAGCTTGCGATTGAGGCGTTCCTCGCCGGCGTCGAGATGACGCTGCAAATCGATGTAGAAATTTCCCGCGCCGAAAATCCCGCCGAGCCGCCGGCTCAGATCGCCGGGATCCTCGCCGCGAACCAGCATGCGCGACAGCGGACTCATCACGCCGCCGGCAAGGCAGATGAGTCCGCGGCCGTAGCGTTCGAGATCGTCGAGCGTGATGCGGCTCTCGCCCTTGGCGGGATAGACGGGCAAAGCGCCGGAGCCGTCGCGGGCGCGCGCGCCGGGATTGAGGACACGCATCTTCGCGTCGGTGATCATGCGGCAGAGATTGCGGTAGCGCATGCGATCCGGTGCGAGGACGTAGAGGCGCGAGTTGTCGTCCAGCGTCAGTTCCGCGCCGACGATTTGCCGGATTCCCGCGGACTTCGCGGCCTGGTAAAAGCGCGGCGCGCCGTAAAGTCCGTCGCGATCGCCAAGCGCCATCGCGCCGTAGCCGAGTTCCGCCGCGCGCGCCGCGAGATCCTCGGGCGTGGTCGCGCCTTCGAGAAAGCTGAACGTGCTGCGCGCACGAAGTTCGACGTAGTCGGAGTTCATGGCGATTCGCCGCGATCAGTCAGTCGTAGGCGCCGTCGAGAAACCACTTGTCCGAGTTCAAGTCGCGGAAGATGCGGTAAACGCCGCCGTCTTCGAGCGTCACTTGCCTGAATGGTGAGCGCGTCCTTTTCCCGAGCGAGGCTGCTTTGACGGCCGAAGTGCTGCTTCGAGGGTCTGCCGGATGTAGCGCTGGTATGGGATACCACGGCGGTGCGCGACGGCGCGGACCGCGTTCAGGAGTTCTTCGGAGATTCGAAGATTGACCGACTTTTGTTTGGGTCTGAACTCGAACTGAAACGGCGCGAAGTTCTCGGCGCTGATGTAGTCGGACAAGTCCTGGTTAAGGAAGTTTTCCGCTTCCTTGTCGGTTTTGAACACGGGCAATTTCTTGCTCATATTTTTTAATCTCCTTCCTGTGCATGTAGCGGGCGCTGATGGGCCGCATGAGTATTCCGCCGCCGGTTTGCCTCGGCGTGAAAACGACCAATCAGTGTAGGCTAACGCCTATACAAATATCAATACAAATGCCGATGCATCTTTTCCTTGCTCCTTGCGATTGGTCAGTCGTAGGCGCCGTCGAGAAACCACTTGTGCGAGTTCAAGTCGCGGAAGATGCGGTAAACGCCGCCGTCTTCGAGCGCGAGTTCGTAATAATCGCGGATGAAGCCGCACTCCTGCGCCGCAGGATCCTTTTCATCGGATGAATCCGCGTGCATGCCCGCATCAACCGTGAATCCAAGCCACCATTCGCCATCGCGCCGCCACGGCCCGGCGATCGAAATCACGCGCGCGCCAAGATTCTCACCACGGACGAACTCCGGAATCTCCCGCGAGCACATCACCTCGATTTCCCGCGCCGGGCGAATCGCGCGTATCACCAACTGCGTCACATTCTTCGCCACCGCATTTTCGGGGATTGGCGCCACGGGATGCGGTGCGAACGGATCGAGCCGCATCGCTTCGGGCCGATGCGAATTCTCCGCACTCAGCATGCCCACGTTGCCGGGGCCGCATAGCGCCGCCAGCCGCGCAATCGTGGTCTGCAGCTTGTCCGGCGCGGGGCAGGGCGGCAGGAACATGTCGGTCTGCGCGGGACGCGGGACGCGCGGCGCAATCTCGATTCGAATCGATTCGACGCCGTCCTCGGGCGGCGCCGCTTCAAGGCTCAGGTTGATGAGCGTGAGAATCGCGCGGACGTCGTTCGACGGCGCCGCGACCGCGATCCGGCGGCTGAAACTGCGATGACCGCTCATCCCGAACGCGAGCGTGATATCGCCGGCGACCAGCGCGCGCATCGAAAGCCGCTCGGCGAGCCGCTCGAGCATCGCACGCATGACAAATCCCA
>NZ_JBEKFG010000131.1:0-4289 GCF_050013435.1 Binatus sp. (SeqCode)
ACCTCAACGTGCGGCTGGCGTGGATCTCGCTGATAGTCATTCCGTTCTACGTCGCGGTGATCAGAATTCTCTCGCCGAGAATCAAGGAGACCAGTCACGACCTGCAGGAAGTGGTCGAGGAATTTTCGGGCGAGCTGCAGGAACGCATCGCCGGAATCTCGACAACGAAATCATTTGCGCGGGAGGCGGACGAGGCGCGCCGCTTCCATCAGCGAACCACCGAGCTTTACGACCTGACCATTGAGAGCGTGAAGCTGTCCTCGACCCATCAGATGCTCACCGAATTCATCTCGCGCGGCGCACCGTTGATCGTGATCTGGGCGGGCGCGCTGATGATCATGCACGGTCAGATGACGATTGGAACCGTGGTCGCGTTCTTTGCGTTCCTGGGCGCGCTCTACCTGCCGCTGCAGCGGTTCTCGGAATTGTCGATCATCGTGGCGACTGCATTGGCCGCGATCGAGCGGATTTTCGCGTTCTTCGACGAGACGCCCGAGGTGCACGACGTGCCGGGTGCGCCGGCGCTCAAAGTGAAAAGCGGGCTGGTCGAGATCCAGCATCTGCGCTTTGGCTACAAGCCGCTGGACGGCGGACCGATCCGCGTCATTCTCGACGATATGAATCTGGCCGTCCCGGCCGGGACCACGGTGGCGTTGGTTGGGCGCTCGGGGGCCGGCAAGACCACGCTCGCCAGCCTGATTCCGCGCTTCTACGAACTGGCCGCCGGCCAAATTTTGATCGATGGCACCGACATTTCGAGCGTCACGCTGAAGTCGCTGCGCGATTCAATCGGGATTGTCCCCCAGGACGCGATCCTGTTCAGCGCATCGATCCGCGAGAACGTGCAATATGGGCGCCCCGGCGCGCCCGACGCAAATGTTTGGCGTGCGCTCGAGCAGGCCAACATCCGCGACTTCGTCGATTCGATGGTTGACAAGCTCGACACGATGATAGGCGAGGGCGGCGTGCGGCCTTCGACCGGCCAGCGTCAGCGCCTCGCGCTGGCGCGCGTGTTTCTGAAGGACCCGCCGATTTTGATCCTCGATGAAGCCACCTCCGGCCTCGATTCGGAAGTGGAAAACCTGATTCACGACGCCGTGCGCCGCCTGATGAAGGGACGGACGTCCTTCCTGATTGCGCATCGGCTCGCCAGCGCGGTCGATGCGGATGTGATCGTCGTGCTCGATTGCGGAAAGATCGTCGAGGTCGGTTCGCATTCGGATCTCGTGAAGCGCGCGGGCGTGTACTCGCAGCTCTTCAACGAGCAGACTCGCAAGCTGCGCGTGACGCCCGACCACATCACGCGCGTGCCCGGTTCGCTGAGTCCTGCGCCGGGCGGAGGTCGCACCGATTAGCGATGGGCCGCAGATGGCGGGTTTGCCGAGGCGGCTATACTTTTGAAATCAGAAAGAGAAACAAGGCGAAGAAGAGCGCTCCGACTATCACCACCTGTGCGACTATTGCCGTCCTGCTCCTGGCGGGCGCCAGCGACTGATCGTCAGTGTCATATGTGATCCCGATCGGCGCGAGGCTCGGTTGAGTTGACGAGCCATCCCTCGCCGGCGCATTGGTAATCGACAGCACGCTGATCCGTTTCCCCGCCTTCTCGAGCCATTGCTCATACTCGTCGGTGTCGGCGAACTGCCTGGTGAAAATAGCCATTCTCACCCCTTGCTGACGCCCGCAGGCCTCAGCAAGACGAAATTAGGTTTGACGCCGGACTAAGTCAATTGGAGTGTTTCAGTGATTCACCAATTGTTCAGCTCTACGCGTGCCAACGGGCGTCTTCGCTATTGGTAAGGATAGAAAACGTAAAACAGAATCGACAGGCCGCATAGCAACCACAATCCGGCGTGGACCTCGCTGCGGCGCCCAGTGGCGAGCTTGACCAGGGGATAAAGAATCAGTCCGGCCGTGATGCCGATCCCGATGTTGTAGGTGAAACTCATCAGCGCAATCACCGTAAAGGCGGGAATCAGTTCGGTGTAATCGTCGAAGTCGATTTTGACGACCGGCGCAATCATCATCGCGCCTACGACAATCAGCGCCGGCGCGTACGCCGCGGCAGGAATCGCGGCTACCAGGGGCGCGAAGAACAGCGACATCGCGAACAACGCTGCGACCACCACTGCGGTCAAGCCAGTGCGTCCACCGGCGTGGACGCCGGCCGCAGATTCGATGTACGCGCCAGAGGTGGTGGTGCCCACCAGGCCTGCAAACATCGTGGCGATCGCGTCGGCAAGCATCGGGCGTTCGATCTGCGGCAACGTCCCGTCAGGGTCGAGAAATCCGGCTCGCGCGGAGACTCCGATCAGCGAACCCATCGTGTCGATCAATGCCATCACGAATATCGTCAGCAGTACGCCGAAAAATCCGACGCTCAACGCGCCTCGCAGATCGAGTTGCAGCATGATGGGCGCGGGATTCGGCGGCATGCTGACCCACAGCGACGGCGGCTTCGCGACGCCCGTGACAAATGCAATGCCCGCCGAAATCAAAATCCCGAGCAGGATTGCGCCCGGCACGCGCCGGACCATCAGTACCGCGATCAGCACGAAGCTGAGCACTGCGACCTCGACCGACGGCGCCGCGAGATTCCCGATTCTCACCGGCGCGCCGGCCACGCCAAGCGCGACGATTCCGGATTCATTGAGTCCGATGAAGCTGAGGAACAGTCCGATTCCCACTCCGAAGCTGTAGCAAAGACCTGGCGGAAGCGCTTCGACCATCCATTGCCGCACGCGCGCTACGGTCAACAGCGCGAACATCGCGCCCGCCAGAAACACGGCAGCCATCGCGGTTTGCCAACTGTAGCCAAGCACCTTCACGACGGTGTATGCGATGAACGCGTTCTCGCCCATGTACGGCGCGATTGCGAACGGACGATTGGCGTACAGGCCCATCACCAGCGTTCCGACCACCGCAGTCATCACCGTCGCGACCATCGAAGGTCCTTCGGGGATGCCTGCGGCTTTCATAATGGCCGGATTGACCGCGATTATGTACGACATCGTGACGAACGTGGTGACGCCCGCGAGCACCTCGCGTCGAAACGTGGTGCCGGCAAGTTCCAACCCGAAGTAATTTGCTATTCGCGATTGCAAAAAACGCTCCCCCGACGATCCGCGAGGCCTGAATTACCACGTCGCGACGAGCACATGCCACTGGAATGCGTGTAAATGCAGTTTGGTATATAACCAACGAATCGCGAGCTGCAATTCACGCGCGCATTGCCGCCAGCCGTCAATCCTGGCCCACGTCAAGAGTGAACAAATGACAGAAGAACAACCTGTGAAGACTCCGGAGACAAAACTAATCGCGAAGCCGCCGGCGCCTGTGAAGCCCCCAGTGCCCGCGAAGCCGCGGGCGCTCAAATCGGTAACCACACTTGCGGTGGACGTCGGCGGAACTGGAATCAAGGCCGTCGCGCTCGACGAAAAAGGCAAGATGATAACCGAGCGGCAAAAGATCAAGACGCCGCGTAACGCGACGCCGAAAAAGGTGATCGCGATTATCGCAGAGCTCGCCAGGATGGCGGGGGCGTTCGACCGGGCGTCGGTGGGATTTCCGGGCGTTATCAAAAATGGCGTCGTTTACATCGCGCCGAATCTGGGCAAAGGATGGAACAACTTCCCGCTCGAGACGGCGCTGAAGAAGAAACTCAAGCGCCCTGTGCGAATCGCCAATGACGCCGACGTGCAGGGCCTGGGATGCGCGACCGGCCACGGCGACGAACTGGTCATCACGCTCGGGACCGGGTTCGGATCAGTGCTGTTCGTTGACGGGCACCGGATACATCTCGAGCTGGGGCACCATCCGTTTCACAACGGTAAGACTTATGAAGACGAGCTCGGCAACCGGGCGTTCCTGAAGAAGGGCAAGAAGAAGTGGAACAAACACCTGCGCGAAGCGATTGACGAGATGGCGAAGACGTTCAACTACGACAGGCTTTACCTCGGTGGCGGCAATGCGGCGACCATCAATTTCAAGTTGCCGCCCAACGTCAAGGTGGTCAGCAATACGGAGGGCCTGCTCGGCGGTATCAAGCTGTGGCAGGCTGAAGCTGTCGCGAAAAAGTGATCTTCTTCGAATGGAGGGGTGGCCGAGTGGTTGAAGGCACCGGTCTTGAAATCCGCGCGCCGTCTTATCGCTAGTATGCGGGAGTATCGTTCCGCCTTGTCCTGTAAGGGGTTCTCCATCTCCTAGCATCTTCCCGTTATACCCCGTATCGGCCCGTATCGGGGAGTTTCAGGGAAGTTCATTTACATTTTCATTTACACCCGCCCGCC
>NZ_JBEKFG010000132.1:0-4209 GCF_050013435.1 Binatus sp. (SeqCode)
CGAGATGCTCTCAGTGCAGAGCGGGACAAACCGATCAAAACTCAAAAGCCAGCCCAGTTATAAAAAGTAGCTGAGTTTTGCAACACAATCCCCCGAAAGCGACCGTCAGCGACCGCGTCGATACATGTCGTGATGGGCCAATTGCGTCACTTCGCACCATGACAATCAATATTGGAAGGCGCGAATTCATATCGGCGCTCGGCGGTATGACGGTCGCGTGGCCGCTCGCCGCGCGCGCGCAGCAAGCGGGCAAGCTGCCGACCATCGGGGTCCTGGGCACTGACATTCGGCTAAGCGCCAGCTTGAGCGCCGCGCCTACCGTCGGCCGGTCGCCGTCGAGCACGGCGATAGCGGCGCCGACCAGCGCGGTGTTGAAGAAGATGACGACGAAATACTGCACGACATACCAGCAAAAGAGCCAAGCATAGAACGCGACCGACTGGCTTTCGCGCATCGCGGTGAAGGTGCCGTCCAACATCGTCAACGCAAAGAAGCCAGCGCCGAGCGCGGTCGTTGCGAGGCCCGACAATGCGGGCAGGATCAAGAGCGCGTTGGAGCATTAATCCTTTCGAAACAAGTTTTGATGTAGTTCGAAACTGCCGAGGAATAAGATGAAATACATCGAAAGCACGCTTGTTCCGGACGAGCACGTGCTGTGCGCCGGGCGCCTGCACTGGATTATCTATGCCAGCCCAGTCCTGGTAATCATTTTCGGGTATTTGCTGTTCATATTCGGCCTTGCGAACGGTGGCGCCGCAGCATTTTACGGAGCGGCCTTGTTTATTCTTGGCGCGGCGTCGCTTATCGCCGCCTGGGTCAAGCGGGTCACCACCGAGATTGCGGTAACAACGCGCCGCTTCGCAGTTAAACGCGGTCTTGTTGACCGTCGGGTAATGGAGATCGGTGCCGGGCAACTCGAAAGCGTCGCCATACAACAATCCATCGTGGGGCGCCTGTTCGATTACGGGACGCTGATAGTCAGCGGCACCGGAAGCCATCTCGATCCAGTCGAGATAGTAGCGGAGCCGCTCGCATTGCGCCAGGCGCTCGATACTCTTTACCGGCCACATTGATTCACCCTTCAAACTGTACCACTACCAGCCGGTTGAGCAATCAGCGATTGGAGCCGCCCAAGGCAGGCTAAATGTTGCAGTTGGGTCATTATTGACGTTTGGAGCGCGGTCCCGCCACTTCCGCTATGCCTCTGATCGCTACCGAATTGGCGCGACGCGGCGGGCGTCGAAAAGGGCCAATCGCGTCACTTCGCACCGCGGAAAAATAGCGAGCTTTTCCGCCATCGGACCCCCGTGAAGTCGGACGCAGACCTGCCAATGGGGGCGTGCTATCGTTCGCAATGATCCAGTGCGCGTGACCCCCGCTGGAGGGTCCGATGGCGATCAATATCGCAAGGCGGAAATTTATAGCTGCTTTGGGCGGCACAGCATTCGCCTGGCCGCTTGCGGCGCGGGCGCAGCAGCGCGTACGGCGCATCGGCGTGCTTATGGTCGGGGCGCAGGCCGATTCGGAGGCGCAAGCCCGTCTCGGGCATTTCTCGATGGGCTGCAACAGTTGGACTGGACCGTCGGCCGCAACGTGCGAATCGACACTCGCTGGCTCGACGTCGGGTGGAAACGCGGCGCGGAGGAATTAATCGCACTCGCGCCGGACGTCATCCTTGCTTCCGCTAGCGCGAGTGTGGAGGCGTTGCAACGGATTACTAGCAGCGTGCCAATCGTGTTCGCGAATGTCATCGACCCGGTTGGCGCGGGGTTCGTCGCGAGCCTAGCGCGGCCGGGCGGCAATACGACCGGATTTAGCGCGTTCGAATACAGCCTAGGTGGAAAATGGCTCGAAGTGCTCAAAGAGTTTGCGCCCAGCATGACGCGGGCGGCGGTCCTTCGCGATCCAACATTCGCCGGTGGGATCGGCCAGTTCGCCGCGATCCAAGCCCTCGCGCCGCCGTCACTTGGGGTGGAGTTGAGCCCGATCGACGTGCGCGACCCGGACAAGATCGAGCGCGCCATCGCCGCATTCGCGCTTGAGCGAAATGGTGGCCTGATCGTGACAGCAAGCCAACCGGCGCTCACTCATCGCGACCTGATCATTTCGCTAGCGACTAGATATCGCCTGCCGAATGTCTATCCGTTCCGATACTACCCCGCGGCTGGGGGCCTCGCCTCCTATGGGCCTGATCCGCTCGACGCGCACAAACGCGCGGCCGGCTACGTCGATCGTATCCTTAAAGGCGCGAAGCCCGCCGACTTACCAGTGCAGGCGCCGACCAAGTACGAACTGGTGATTAATCTCAAGACCGCGAAGGCGCTTGGTCTCATCGTGCCGCCGTCGCTGCTCGCACGAGCCGATGAGGTGATCGAATAATACCTTTTGCAATGCGTCAATTGGAGGTGGCAAAGAGCCGCTTTGGGTCATTCTCGACTGAGATGGTCAGGGCCCACGCTCGTCCGTGTCCGCTTCGCCTCCGATAACGACCGTTTGCCATCAAAACGTCGTCCGGCGCTAAGGGCCAATAGCGGGCATTTCGCGACCTTCGGAATGACCTCTTTCTTTCGAATGTGGAACTTCGAGATGAACGGACAACGATTCCGCCGCCTCCAGGAACAGTACAGCGATCCGTTATTGACAGCCCTGACGGTCATGCTCGCAATTTTATTGTTTGTGGTCGGGCCGCTTCAAGCCGCGGGCGTTGTTACCGCGCATGACTTTGGCATTGCATTTGGACTCGTGCTCGTCGCCGCGGTCTTCATTGTATCCGGCAGCGGGGTTGCACTTGCAGCCATCCTGGTCGCCGTCGCCCTGATCATCCTTGCAACTGTGCTGCGGTTAACGCGGCCTTCGGCGGTCGATATTTACCTCGACGCGGCTGCTTGGCTGATCGCTGGCCTGACGTTAAGTATTGTGGTCGCCCGCGCGGTGTTCGCGCCGGGACAGGTGACGTTCCATCGCGTCATCGGGGCGGTCCTCCTATATCTTAATATCGGGCTTATCTTTGCGGCGCTATTTTGCTTTGTGGCTCTTCGCCTACCCAATGCTATCACCGGTATCGGGACGCTTCAGGACAATCTCGCTGTTGCCGGGAACTTGATCTACTTCAGCTTCGTGACTCTAACGTCGGTGGGCTATGGCGACATTGTCCCATTGCATCCATTTGCGCGCGGTCTTGCCAACGTCGAGGCCATCATCGGTCAGCTCTATCCGGCAACGCTACTGGCACGGCTCGTCACGTTGGAACTGGAAGCCCGGCGCGGTAGATAGCGCGTGCGGGCTCATCAATGTCTGAAATGGGTCAAAATGCGAAACATCGCTGTCGGCGCGATGTCCGCTTCTACCCCAAGAGCGAACAAATTCTTGCGCAATTAATTGGAGCACTTGGCCTGGTTCGAGCTACTTCTCCGGCCGTGTCGCAACCGCGCTTGGACGAGCGAGTATAATCAGCATCTTTCCTACCCGTGGATTGTTTCGCCACGCTCCAGCATGGCTACGAATTCCGCAATCTTGCGCGCCCTCGTCTCGGCTTTTTTGACGTTGCCGATTCGGTACAGGATTGCGTAGCGATTTCGACTGTTCAATGTTGCAAAGAATGCGGACGCCTTCGGGTTGTTGTCCAGGGCCTTCTGCAGGTCGATGGGTACTTCGGCCCGACTCGCCGGGGCGTAGGCGCCCTCCCACCGACCATCTGCCTTAGCGGCTTCGATTTGCGCGAAGCCCGCAGGTCTCATGCGCCCCTCCTTGATGAGGGTCAGTGCTCTGTTGCGGTTCAGCGCCGACCACTTGCTGCGCGATTTCCGTGGCGTGAAGCGAACAAGCCAGTGTTGGTTGTCATACTTTTCCAGCTTTCCATCGATCCATCCGTGACCGAGCGCAGCGTCAATCGCTTGTGCTTTCGTCAGTTTCGCTCTCGTCGCCGCCTTCTTGGCGAACTTAATCCAAACGCCAACCGCATCAGCTGGTTGAGCCGCGAGCCATCTTTCGAACGACCTTTGATCCGCGAAGCCAAGAACCGGCAAGCCTGATCGCTTTTCCGTCATAAAGAGCCCTGCTTCTCTATCGACCGGGACCGATACTGCCCGAATCCGTGCTGAGGTCCACACGCGCAATTGTCGTCTCCGCCGCTAAACGGTTCCATGACCGCTTTGGGTCATTGACGACCGACCCATTCCGCGCCGGTGTCGATCAATGTCCGTTGTTGCC
>NZ_JBEKFG010000133.1:0-4198 GCF_050013435.1 Binatus sp. (SeqCode)
AGTTGCCGGCCGAGGCATGTCCGAAGACGATTCCGGTGTAGCCGTGCTTGGCGAACAGGGCCTGCAGATCGAGCGCGCCGTCAGCGAGCCGCTCCGGCGGGAAGCAAACATCCTCCAGAATAAACGATGAGCCTGACGGCCGGGCGCCGCCGACCGAGGCCAGCAGCCCGCTGCGCACGTTCCAAAACTGCGCCGCAAGCATCGGGTCCCCCGTGAACTCCGCGGGCTCGAGCAGCGTCAGCCCGGCCAATGTCGCGTTCGCGATGCGCTCCGCTTCGCCGCGGGCGGCGTCATTTGGGGCGCGGAACTCAACGAGCAGCGCGGTCGCTTGCTCGGGCAATGTTTTCCAGCGGTCCGGCACCCCGGGCCTGCCCTCTACGGCGCGCAGCGACGCACGATCGACCAGCTCGACCGCGGCCGCGCCATGATCGACAAATGGCTTCACCGCCGCGCAGGCCGCATACATGTCAGGAAAGATCATAAACGACGTGAGCCGGTATTGATCGTCCGCGATCGTCTCGAAAACCGCCTCCGCAATAAACGCAAGCGTGCCCTCCGAGCCAACGACCAGGCGGCGGAAGATCTCGAGCGGCGTCGCGCCGTCGAGGAAGGCCTCCATATGGTACCCAGTCGTGTTCTTAATACTGAACTTCTTGCGGAGACGTGCCACCAGTTCCGGGTCGGATTCGATTTCGCGCTTGATCGCCATCAGGCCAGCGGCGAGCGCGGGCTCGCTGGCTGCGAATTGCTGCTCGGCATTTTCTCCAGCGCTATCGATGAACGTACCCGATGGCAGCATGAACGTGAGCGACGATAGCGTCTTGTACGAATTCTGCGTCGTGCCGCAACACATGCCGCTGGAGTTGTTGGCGATGACGCCGCCGATCGTGCAGGCCGCTGCGCTTGCCGGATCGGGGCCGAGGCGGTAGCCGTGCGCGAGAAGCGCCAAGTTGGCACGCGACAAGATCGTGCCGGGGCGGGCGCGCAAGCGCCGCCCGCCGGCTTCGACGCCAACGCCGGCCCAATGCCGCCTGACGTCGACCAGAATGCCATCGCCCTGCGCTTGGCCTGAGAGGCTGGTACCAGCGGCGCGGAACGTCACGCTCTCATGCTGCTGCCGCGCATAGCCGAGCACTTTGCGCACATCATCCACATTGCGCGCGATCACAACCACTTTGGGGAAAAGCCGATACGGACTGGCATCGGTGGCGTAGCGAATAAGATCGATGGGCCGAGTGAGCACGGAGTCGGCGCCGAGGAGCGCGACGAGATCGTCGCGCAGGCCGGCGGGCGTTCCTGCGGCAAGCGCATCCGGTGCCCGATCGCGCTGCGGCGTGCGGGCGGACGAGGTCATGGCCCGGAAACTTGGTGAGGGACGTGACGGGCGCGATGACACAGGCTGACATACCTCTCGGGAATACTTCGGCCGCCCTCTCGCCCGCCGCGGTTGGCCTATATCCACTCGCACGATCCAACTGCCTGATATCGCCGACCCCGCTTTAGGCCGAAACTTTGCACCGCACAAATGCGCCTGAGGGTTTGATATTGATAAAGTGATGGAAAGACTTCGTAAAGCTGTTGCCTTGCGAGACACGGGGTTTGCCGGACGGAGATTGTGGCAAGCCTACGCACGCCGGTTTATGATCGTCCGAGACCTGCGCGAGGTCCGTGCTGCGGACCAAGCGCCGGGTAGCCTGGTCACTCCTGCCATGACAAGCGTTCAGACGAGCAAGCTTGTTGGCTATCCTTGGTCAGATCTTTTCAATCTCGTTCTGGATGTGAAGAGCTATCCGGAGTTTGTGCCTCATTGCCGTGAGGTGAGGCTGTTGTCGCGCACGACGGAAGAGCCGGGCAGGACCATCATCGTGTCGCGAATGACCGTTGGGTTCTCGGCGTTTGAGATCAGATACGCCAACCGGACCACAGGAGACGCGATCAGCCGCAAGATCAGCATCGACGCTGTCGATGGACCTCTGCGGTATCTCAGCGCCCTGTGGAGGTTCGAGCCGCGGGATGAGGATCGCACCCTGCTGCATTTTTCGGTGAACTACGAATTAAACAATCCGGTACTCGCGGCCGTCGCGTCGCGCGTCTTTGCTGCGATGTTCGGTGAGATTCTGAACGCCTTTGAGCGGCGAGCGGCCCATCTATTTCCCGACAGGGCCTCCGCGGGCGCCGCGCGCAGTCGCTGAGCGCGGCCAGACATCGGCGCGCTTCGCCAGTCAACGCCGGCTTACCACCAGCTGATAAAGTCCGCCGAAGAACAGGCGCTTATGCGCGCTGGTTGCACACGAACCCGGCAGCCAGCTGGCGATTTCTTCCCGCCACAAATCGAGGGCAAACGGCTCGAGCTTCGCAAGCAGGACCGGTAACAGGTAGCGCAGTGGATGGCACCAGCGCGGCCGCGCATAGTCGACGATCACAACCTTGCCCCCAGGCTTGACGACCCGATACACCTCGCGCAGCGTTCGCTCGCGCCATTCGCGCGGCTGCTCGTGAAGCAGAAAGAACACCAGTGCCCGATCATAGCTGGCATCGGGCAGCTTGAGATCCATGGCATCCATTGCCAGCAGTCTTGCCGGCGCCCCCACGAGCAATTTGCTGTGCAGATTTGTCAGCTGTATCGGCAGAACGTCGACAATGTCGATTGATCCGCCGCCCATGGTGGCGCGTTGGCTCAAGCAATTAGTCAGATCGCCGTAAACGCAGGCCACTTGCAAGGTCGTGCCTGACAACGATTCGCCCATTTCCGCTAGCGCAGCATCGCGCAGCCGCGTGTAATTGCCCCAGAGGATGAGATTGACCAGCCATTGGCGCTCGAACAGCTTCACCGCTTTGGGATGAATGTAGGCCCACCAATAATGAGTGCTGAGATAGTCGGGGACCAATGCGCTCGGACAAAGTCCGACGGTCTCCCCGACCTTGCCTGGGAATGCGGGACCGGTAGGCAGCACAGTGTGTTCCAGCATCCATTTCGGTCGCATGAATGTCCCTCAGAACGATCGATTACAACAGTCTACAACCCGTTAGGGCGGGTGGCACCCCCTAAGTCGCATGCGTAGCCATCCGAGCATTGACGCAGGTCAGGGGCAAGGTCAATTTGCTTCAAGCGGCCGCCCGCATCAAAGCGAAACGAGAGCCACCGTAAGGCTGCGGACGCCCTGGGCGCCGTGGATGAGAACGCCTTCGATGTCCGCGGTGGCCGAGGGACCCGTTACCAGCACCGCGTAACGTGCGGTCTTAAACCGGGCGTCGCGGTAAGCCTGATGCAGGTTGCTGATGATTCGCGTCGGATCGAGCAGGACGACAAGGTGCTGGGCGAGATAGGCTAGCGCGTTCACCTGCAACTCCTCCTCGCTGAGCCAGACCGAGCCGGTCTCGGCGACGCCAAATGCGCAGCGGACGACGCCGACATCGACATCGGCCAACTCGGCCGGGTCCGCGCTGCTGTCGAGCGCCCGCGTCCCGCGCACCTCGGGCGTGGCGGAGCAGATCACGGCGGCATCAGGAAACAGTGATCGCACCAAGGCATCGAGACCGCCCGTGTCGAGAGCCGGGGCGAACTTTCCGCCCATGCTCACCAGGGCTTCCTGGAACTCCTCAAGCAAAGATCGCGAAGTCCGCTCGAACAGCGGAATCGCTGGAATGGCCGGCCCTGGCGCGGGCTGATTCGCGCGCACCGCGGCGAGGATGGCATCCCGGCTGCTCACTGGCGCCTCCTGTTCTCGAGATACCAGCTGCGGAAGCTCTGCCTTGGCGACTCTGGCACCTCGCGTTGCCGTCCCCACGGATTGAGCCAGTTGTAGATGGCGAAACGCGGCAGACGCTCGATGGCCAGGCCCGTTGCCGAAATCGCCGCGCGGTAAAGCCGGGGATCGCTCAACACTTTGCCGATGATACGGATGGCTTCCTTCTTGACCAGCGGCAGCTGATTGCGTTCGGCCATGACCTGGCGCCATTTGTAGATCTGATCGTGGATGTTGATCTTCACCGGGCAGACATTGGTGCAGCTGCCGTTAAGCGTCGAGGCGTAGGGCAGATTACTGTATTTGCGGATATCGAAAGCCGGGTTGATGATGATCCCGATCGGACCGGAATAGGTCGCTCCATAGCTCAAGCCGCCGCTGCGGCGGTAGACCGGGCAGGTGTTCATGCAGGCGCCGCAGCGAATGCATTTGAGCGAATACCAAAAGTCCTT
>NZ_JBEKFG010000134.1:0-4090 GCF_050013435.1 Binatus sp. (SeqCode)
GCATCGCTCCGCCGCGCGACACGATGCCTTCGATTCGCCGATGCCCGCGCAGCCGCTTCACGCTCTCGCGCGTGACCCCGCAATGCAGCGTCATGTAATCGACGCCCTGGCGCGCCTGCCGCTCGATAACGTCGATAAAGTACTCGGCCTCCATCTCCATGATCGTGCGCTCGGAGCCGAGCTGATAGATGGGCACGGTGCCCAGGATCACGGTGCATCGCGACAGGATCTCCGCGCGTATTTTGTCCAGGTCGGTGCCCGTCGAAAGATCCATCACCGAGTCGGCGCCGTAGCGGATCGCGGTGTAAAGCTTCTCGACTTCCTCTTCGATTAGCTGATGGAAGTTCGACGCGCCGATGTTGGCGTTGACCTTGGTGCGCAGCCCCTTGCCGATGCCGATCGCTCTGAAATCGTGATGGATATTGTGCGGGATCACGACCTCGCCGGTCGCGACCAGCACGCGAATTTCTTCGGCGGCGAAACCTTCGTCCTCGGCGACTTCGGTCATCTGCCGGGTGATTATGTTTTTGCGGGCCGCTTCAATCTGGGTCATCGCGTCACCTCCGCGGCCGGCACGATGCTCCGGCCTTGGACCTTTAAATATAGCTCAATCGCTGCCGTACTCGATTCCGTTCTTCTCGCACAGCTCGCGCAGTTCCCGGATCATTCGCTCCGAGCGCCACAAATGCGCCACCGCGATAAAGTTGGCCAGCGCCACCAGCGTCAACCCTCCCGTTGCCCAGTACATGTGGCTGACCACGTCGCCGCCGTGAATTACGCCCACGCCGTTGGCGTAGGCGATGAACAAAACAATCAGACCCGCCAGCGTCAGGCCGATGGTCACTCGGGTCATCGGGCTACTTGCCGGCGCGCTCCGGATTCCGGTCGATCACCGTCAGATCGTCGATATGGTCCGGCGCTTCCGCGTAATGCTTGGGCGCTGTGCGATCGGTGTAGGTCTTCATCTCCGGCCGCTGCGGATCGTAAACCGCGGCGTCCTGTTCGCGGTACCACGCCAGCATCTCGTCCATGTTGCCGTCGCGGCCTTTTTCGGCCAGCACCCGCGACCGATGCATCAGCATTTCCTTGGCCTCGACGAAATCCTTGCGGTCGAAACCCCAGATGCGCGGATGAACGTAGGTGTCCATCCGAATCGCGTCGCACGGGCATGCCTCGACGCACAGACCGCAGTAGATGCATCGGAGCGTGTCGATCTCGTAGCGCACCGGGAATTTTTCAACATGCGGATCGGGCGACTCGCCCGCTTCTATGTAGATGCATTGCGCCGGACACGCGGTCGCGCACAAAAAACACGCGGTGCATCGCACCGAGGAATCTTCGCGCAGCGTGAGCCGATGGCTGCCGCGAAAATTGTCGGAATAACGCTTGCGCTCTTCCGGATACTGAGTCGTCGAGGTCGCGTTGACGCCGCGCTTCATGCCGAACAGATGCGCGGTATGCAGCCCGAGGTTGCGAAGCAGGTGGTAGTTGGTGACCGCCAGGCCTCGCAGGATTTCGGGGATATAAATCCGCTCCCAAAAGGTCATTTGTTCGCTTCTCTGCATCTCTAAACCAGCGCCAAATCCACTGTCTGAACGGGGTTCCTGCGTTTGCCGGATGCTTCGCCGGACTCCGAATATAAACTATAGGGAGTCGCCGGAATTACAGTCAAGTTAGGTGAATCCGGAGGGCTCTCCTTTCGCAACCGCGCCACTTCGATTAATCATTGCACGCCATGCCTTCTCCCGGCACCTCCGCCGAGCCCGTGCGCTCGATCACCGCGTCCGAGGCCGCGCACACCGTGCTCGCGAGCTTTCTTGGCTGGGCGCTCGACGCCTTTGATTTCTTCATCCTGATTTTCGTGATGCCCGCCGTCGCCAGGGAGTTCCATCGCCCCATCTCGCATATCGCGTTTACGATCACCGCGACACTCGCGCTGCGTCCGCTCGGCGCGCTCATGTTCGGCTGGATCGCCGACCGCTACGGCCGTCGCATCCCGTTGATGGTCGATGTCGTCTTCTATTCCGTCGTCGAAGTGTTAAGCGGCCTTGCCCCGAGCTACGGATGGTTCCTGGCGATGCGCGCGCTGTATGGAATCGGGATGGGCGGCGAGTGGGGCGTGGGCGCGTCGCTCGCGATGGAGGCGGTGTCGCCCCGGTTGCGCGGACTCTTTTCCGGCCTGCTGCAGGAGGGTTACGCGGTCGGTTATCTGCTCGCGGCGGCCGCGTTCTTCTTCGTCTTCCCGCACTATGGATGGCGCGCGATGTTCTTCCTTGGCGGCGCGCCCGCCCTGCTGACGATCTACATCCGCTCCCACGTGCCCGAGTCGCAGGCATGGCAACGCACGCGCCCCGACATGTCGCAGATTCGCCGTGCAATTCGCGACAACTGGAAGCTGTTCCTCTACCTATGCGTGCTGATGACGATGATGAATCTCGCGTCGCACGGCACCCAGGACATGTATCCGACCTTCCTCGAAAAGACTCGCGGCTTCGACACCCGCACGGTGGCGACGATCGCGCTCATCTATAATGTGGGCGCGCTGCTCGGCGGCCTGACCTTCGGCTACTTGTCCGACCACCTGGGGCGGCGGCGCACGATGGCGGCCGCGGTGATATGCGCCGGCCTGGTCATTCCGCTGTGGATCTATCCGGGCACGCTCGCGGTCCTGACGCTTGGCGCGTTTCTGATGCAGTTCATGGTGCAGGGCGCATGGGGCGTCATCCCGGCGCATTTGACCGAGCTCTCGCCGCCGGAAGTTCGCGGTCTGTTCTCGGGCCTCGCCTATCAAACCGGAGTGTTGGTCGCCTCGGGCGTCGCCGTCAGCGAGGCCTTGCTCGCCGAGCGCTTCGGCTACGGCGCGACGCTGGCGGGCGTCGCCGCAATCGTGATGCTCTTCGCAGCCGTTGTCATCCTGCTCGGCCGCGAGCGCATGGGCCGCGACCTCCATAGCACGGCCGCATGAAGCCGCTTGCCCGCGGCACTGCCCGCGCGCGACAGCGGAGCGCGGCCTTAATACTGGGTGCAGGGGTCACCCCTGCCGCGAGACTTCCGGTATCCGCGGCTTTGCGATAAACGAACATTGTGCCGGAGGTGATGCGATGAAATTTGGCCTCTTCTTTGAAATCTCCGTACCGCGGCCATGGGGGCGCGAGACCGAAAAAACCGTCTACGACAACTGCCTCGAGCAAGTCGCTCTGGCCGATCAACTCGGCTTCGATTCCGTGTGGGCCGTCGAGCATCACTTCCTCGAAGAATATTCGCATTGCCCGGCCCCCGAGCTGTTCCTGACCGCGTGCGCGATGAAAACCAAAAAAATGCGCGTCGGTCACGGCATCATCGTCTGCGTGCCCGAGTTCAATCATCCGATCAAAATCGCCGAGCGCACCGCCGTCCTCGATATTCTTTCCGGCGGCCGTCTCGACGTCGGCACCGGCCGCTCCGCAACCTGGACGGAACTGGCCGGCTTTCGCGCCAACCCCGACGAGACCAAGAAAACCTGGGACGAGTTCGTCCATTGTCTGCCCAGGATGTGGACCCAGGATCGCTTCTCGTACCAGGGACGATCGTGGTCGATGCCCCAGCGGACCATCGTTCCCAAGCCCTACCAGAAGCCGCATCCTCCGCTGTGGGTCGCAGTCACCAGTCCCGGCACCGAGATCGACGCGGCCGAGCGCGGGATGGGCAGCCTCGGGCTGACCTTCGGCGGATTCGCCGAGCAAGAGGAGAAGGTCAAACGCTATCGCAAGATAATCCGCAACTGCACTCCGGTCGGCGAGTTTGTCAACGAGGCCGTCTCGACGGTGAACTTCCTCTACTGCCATGAAGACGAAGCCGAGGGCGTCAAGATAGGCCGGCGCCTTACCGGCACCTTCAATTATCTCGCTGCTCAGTTACTTTCGGTGCGCGAGGCGTATCCAAGCAAATCCTACCCGTCGCTGGGTTTGCTGCCTTCGCTTCGTCAGGAGGCGGCGGGGCCGGGCGATGCGTCCGGCGCGCCGGAGGGTATCGCGATTGGAAATCCCGCGCGCATTTTGCGCGAGCTGAAGAAGTGGGAATCGGTCGGCTGCGATCGCGTCAACTTCCTGCT
>NZ_JBEKFG010000135.1:0-3856 GCF_050013435.1 Binatus sp. (SeqCode)
TCTTCGGGATTCGGCCGGAAGCGGTGAATGACCCTGAAAGCGTGGACCGCAACGCCAAGTCGGTGGCGACATTCGAGTCTGACGTCGAGATTGTCGAGCCGGCGGGCTCCGACACGTTTGTGGTCATCCAGGTGGCCGGCAAGGAACTGACGGCGCGCATGCGCGCCGACACAATGGTCGGCGTCGGACAGAAGCACACATTCGCATTCAATCTCGACAAGGCGGTCCTGTTCGATCCGTCGACCACGCGGCGCATCTGAACGGGCGGACGCGATCCTGCGCCCATAGAGGACATTATGCCAAGCGAGGAGCGAGTTGACGTCGCCGTCGTAGGATCGGGAATGGGGGGTGGAACGTTCGCTGCGGGACTGGCTGCTTCGGGAGCGAAAATCCTCATTCTCGAGCGTGGCGAGAGGCTCGCAGACACCAACGCGGTTCGGGATGCGCGCGCGATTTTTCAGCAAGGGGTGTTCAGACCCCAGGAATCCTGGCTGGACGGCGCCGGACAGGCATTTAATCCGGGCAACTACTACTACGTCGGCGGCAACACAAAACTATACGGGGCGGTGCTCATCCGCTATCGGGCTCAGGACTTCGAGCCGATCGTTCATCGTGATGGAACCACGCCCGGTTGGCCGTTCCCCTACGAGGAGCTGGAGCCCTGGTACACCGTTGCCGAGAGGCAATATCGGGTGCGCGGCGCGTTGGGCTTTGACCGCACTGAGCCGCGGCATTCGAAACCCTATCCATTCGGCCCGGTGCCGGACGAATCGGCGATCGCAAAAGCGCGCGAACGCCTCAAAGGCGTGGGCCTGAACCCGTTTCCGTTGCCGCTCGGCATCGACATCGACAGATGGATGCAACGCGCGAAAACGCCATGGGATGCATTTCCCGACGCCGGGCATGGCAAGATGGACGCAGAGAGCTGCGGCGTCAAAGAAGCATTGGCGCACCCCAACGTCGAGCTACGCACCAACGCTCGCGTCGATCGGCTGCTGGTGGAGCCTGACGGCAAGAGCATCGCCGGAGTCGAGGTCTTGCGGGACGGCGCGCGTAGCACGATCAGCGCGAAAGTCGTCGTGCTCGCTGCGGGCGCCGTCAATTCAGCCGCGTTGCTGCTCCGATCCGGGAAGAGCGGCCTCGCGAATCGTTCAGACACGGTCGGTCGGCATTTCATGAACCACAACGCTTCGGCGGTGGTGGCGATTGATCCGCGTGTCATTAACGACTCGGTCTATCAGAAGACCCTCGGGATCAATGACTTCTACCTCGACGACGGCCGCGGCGGGCCGCCGCTGGGCAACCTTCAGCTCCTCGGCCGTGTCACCGCTCCCATCCTCAAGGCCAACATCCGCCTGGCGCCGGAATGGGCGCTCGGCCCGATAAGCAAGCGCTCGGTGGATTGGTACGCGATCAGCGAGGACCTCCCGAATCCGGAGAGCCGGGTCACGGTCGACGGCGGGCAGATCCGCCTCGATTGGAAGCGCAGCAATTGGACGACCCACGAGATGCTCGTCAAGGCTTTCAAGGAGCGCTTGCGCTCAGCGGGTTATCCGATCGTCCTTTCGCGAGCTTTCGACCGACGGACGCCGTCGCACCAGTGCGGGACCGTTCGGATCGGGGTCGACCCAGCGAAGTCTCCCCTCGATCCCTTCTGCCGCGCCTGGGACCATCCGAACCTTTTCGTGATCGACGCTTCCTTCTTGCCGACATCGGCTGCGGTCAATCCGTCTCTGACGATCGCCGCTCAGGCGCTTCGCGTCGCAGACCACATTGCGAACAACGATCTTCAACGAATCTAGGAAAGGGACGATGACCTACGACTACATCATCGTCGGCGGAGGTCCCGCCGGCTGCGTTCTGGCAAATCGCTTGAGCGCCGACCCATCCACCAAAGTCCTGCTGCTTGAAGCAGGCGGCGGGGACTGGAATCCGCTTTTCGCCATGCCGGCGGGTTTCGCGAAGATGACCAAGGGTGTGGCGAGCTGGGGCTGGAGCACGGTCCCGCAAAAGCAACTCAACGGTCGCGTCATCTGGTACACGCAAGCCAAGGTAATCGGCGGCGGTTCCTCGATCAATGCGCAGCTCTATACGCGCGGCAACGCCAAGGATTACGACGCCTGGGTAAGCGAGGCTGGCTGCAAAGGCTGGAGCTATCGTGAAGTGCTGCCCTATTTCGTTCGCAGTGAGGACAACCAACGCCTCGTCAACGCATACCATGGCTATGGCGGTCCGCTGGGGGTCTCGTATCCGATCAATCCCTTGCCGATCAGTTTCGCGTTCGTGCGCGCGGCGCAGGAGGCGGGCATCCCGTTCAACGACGACTTCAACGGCGCAGTGCAGGACGGTATTGGCCACTACCAGCTTTCAACGAGGAACGCCCAGCGATCCTCCGCCTCGAGCGCGTTCCTGAAGCCGATCAAAGCCCGAAAGAACCTGACTGTCCGCCTCAATTCAGAGACGTTGAAGATCGACGTCGAAAAAGGCCGCGCCGTCGGGGTCACGATCGCCCGGGGAAGCGGAACTGAGTCGCTGCTTGCAGATCGCGAAGTGATTGTCAGTTGCGGCGCCATCGGATCGCCACGCTTGCTTCAACTTTCGGGGATTGGTCCCGCAGATGCGCTGAAAGCGGCACGCGTGGCGGTCGTCCATGATCTTCCGGGCGTCGGAAGCAACATGCAGGACCATCTCGACCTCTACGCGATTTCGGAATGCACCGGCGATCACACCTATGACCGCGTCGCGCGTCCGCATCGCACGCTATGGGCGGGGATCGAGTATCTCCTGTTCAAGACCGGCCCCGTGACTTCCACGTTATTCGAAACCGGCGGCTTCTGGTACGCGGACAAGGGAGCAAGATCCCCTGACATTCAGTTCCATCTTGGGCTCGGATCGGGAATCGAGGCGGGCGTCGCGCAGATGAAAAATCCGGGCGTCACGCTGAATTCTGCTTTCTTGCGACCGCGTTCACGCGGAACGGTGCGGCTCGCGAGCGCCGATCCGAAGGCCGCGCCGCTGGTTGACCCCAACTATTGGGCCGACCCCTACGATCGCGCCTGCGCTTTGAAGGGACTCAGGCTTGCACGCGAAATCCTGCGTCAGCCAGCGCTGAAGCCGTATGTGCTAGCCGAGCGATTGCCGGGCGACGACCTGAGCTCCGACGGGGAACTCGCCGAGTACGCATACCGATCATGCAAGACGGACCACCACCCGGCCGGCACCTGCGCCATGGGAATGGGGCGGCAAGCCGTCGTGACCCCGGACCTGAAACTTCGTGGGATCGAAGGCCTCAGAGTTGTCGACGCCTCCGTGATGCCCTTTGTCCCCTCCTGCAACACCAATGCGCCAACGATCATGGTGGCCGAGAAGGCTTCGGACATCATTCTGGGCAATGAGCCACTTCCAGCCGCCCTCCTGTAGCAGCGGCTCAAGGAGGAAGGGACGGTCGCTCGATTTCGGTTTTCCCGCCCAAAAACACAACTTTTTCAAAGGCGAAGGCTCGGGCAGTCGATTCGAACGAGCCATAGGTCGCGAAGCCGAAGAAGTCGGTGCTGCACAAGACGATCAGCGCCATCCGGGCCGAGACCTGGGAAGCGATCAATCGCATCCTGCTTGACAGCGCGCGTCAGGAGAAAGTCGAGACCGGCAAGGTCGTCAGGCTGGACAGCACGGTCACCGCCGCGCTTATGCATGAGCCGAGCGACAGCAACCTTCTCTGGGATGCGGTTCTGGGTAATGGCGCGGCTGTTGAGGGAGGCCGACGCCCTGATCGGCGGCCGTCTGGTGTGGCGCGATCATCGGCGCGCGGCGAAGAAGCGGGCGCGCGCGATCGAGTACACCCGCGGTCGACCGAACC
>NZ_JBEKFG010000136.1:0-3667 GCF_050013435.1 Binatus sp. (SeqCode)
ACGCCGGCCAAAACGCACGAGCCGGTGATGACGCATCGGTTGCCGCTCCGAAAGCATTCCACCAATTGCATCGGGCCTTCCGTGTATCGCACCACCCGCCCGATGTTGATTTGCTTGGGAGCGTGCGCCAACACGATCCCGCCACCCTTGCCCCGGTAACTCTGAAGGAATCCGCCCCGGCTGAGGCCGTGGATGACCTTGACGAGGTGATTGCGCGAAACTCGAAAGCGCGCGGCGATCTCGGAAACATTCGAGCGCCGGTCGCCATTGAGCGCCAGATAAATCAGCACCCGCAGCGAGTAGTCGGTGTGGGAGGTAAGACGCACGGGCTAGTGCGCCTGCCTCGCGAGCGGCGACAATGCGCCGGGGCCGAACAAAGTTGGCGCAAGCCACAGCATCTTCATCCTCCTACTCTTTGCGACCGGACAATTCAAATTTGAACCCCGATTCAAACTCGCAGCAAGATCACGTGGTTTGCAAATCGATGGTGATCGCCCCGTCTATGATATGAAGTCTCGACGGCGGGATTACAGGGTGTGACAGCAGAAGCAAAGGACATGAATCCCTGGCGGCATTCGATCGCGGATTACACCGATCGGCGCGTGCTGCTGATCCTGCCACTGGGCTTCTCCAGCGGCCTCCCGCTGCTGCTGACCTTTTCGACATTGTCGGCCTGGTTCGCCACCGCCGGCGTGAGCCGCGCCGCCATCGGCGCCTTCGCGCTGGTCGGCACACCGTATGCCTTCAAGTTCCTGTGGTCGCCGCTGATCGATCGGATCCCGCCGCCGATTCCGCTTGGGCGACGGCGCGGCTGGGGCATTACGATTCAGCTCGCACTCATTGCCGCGACGCTCGCCCTGGGCTCTTGTCGACCAAAGTTCGATCTCGCGCTGATGGGGGCGCTGGCGCTGCTGGTCGCATTCCTTTCGGCGAGCCAGGACGTCGTTATCGACGCGTATCGGGTCGAGATCCTCACGCCCGAGCAGCAAGGGCCCGGCGCCGCCATGATCCAGACCGGGTACCGGGTCGCGATGCTGGTCTCGGGCGCCGGCGCGCTGCTCGTTGCGGCTCGCTACGGTTGGTTCGCGGCCTACGCCACGATGGCGGCGCTGCTGGGAGTGGGGATGCTCGTGTTCATCTTCGGGCCCGAGCCGACGACGGCGCCACAGGCGGCGGCGCATACCGCAACCGGAGGATGGGAATCGATCCGCGATTGGATCGCGAGTGCGGTTACGGGGCCGTTCGCCGACTTCATGCGGCGGCCGAGGTGGCCGGCGATCGTCCTTTTCATCATCGGTTACAAGCTCGGCGAAGCGATGGCGGGCGTGATGGCGATGCCGCTCTACATCTCGCTCGGCTACTCACTCAACGAGATCGCCGCCGTCTCCAAACTGGTCGGATTCTTCGCGACCGTTGTCGGTGCGCTGATCGGTGGCGTGCTGACCGCGAAGCTCGGCGTGATGCGCGCGCTCATACTGTGCGGGCTGCTCCAGTCGGCCGGCAATTTGTTCTACGTGCTGCAGGCAGTCGGCGGCCATCGGCTCGACTATCTCGCGCTGTGCGTCGCCGCCGAGAATCTGACGGGCGCGATGGCGGGGACCGCGCTGGTGGCCTATCTCTCCGGCCTATGCTCACCGGCGTTCACCGCGACTCAGTATGCGCTGCTCTCTTCACTGGCAGCGGTGGGGCGAACGATGGTCGCGTCTTCGGGCGGCGTGCTGGCCGACCAGCTCGGTTGGGTGCCGTTCTTCATCCTCACGACAGTCGCGACGATCCCGGCGCTTGTGCTGCTGATCTGGATCGCGCGGCGCGACGCCAGGCCCATGCCCGGGAGCCGGCGCACTACATTTGGGTGATCTGCGCAGCGATTGAGCATCAGCGCGAATTTGTTACATGGATAACAAAACTCGTCGAATGAAGTTTATGTCACGCGCGTTGTTCTGCTCACGCATCAATCCGTCTGCTAGGTTGACGGGATGCGCCCTGTTCGAGCATCCGGCATCCGAAAACTGCGGGGCCTTAAAAATATCTCCTGGCTCACGGCGCGCCAGCTCGAAAGGCTCGCCAACGCGCTGACGGTCAGCGCGGTCGAAAAACGCGCGATCATTTTCGACGAAAAGCACTCGCCCGATTCCGCATATATCTTGCTGGCAGGAGTGGCGCGAATCACCTGCCGAAATCGCAAGGGTCAGCGCACATTGGTGATCATGGTCGCGCCCGGGATGATCCCCGGCTTCCCGCCGCCAGTTCCCGGCATCAGTTACAATTTCCGCTGCGAAGCGGTTACCCCTTGTCAGATAGGGACGATTGACCTCGAGTCCTTCGTCGAAATATCGCTGGGAATCGCTTCGGCAGACTTCAAGCGTTTGGCAGCGAGTTACATGGGCCGCTGGGATCTGGTTCAATTGCGCTGCGCGAATTTCATGAGTTGCACTTTGGAAGAGCGCCTGGCTCTGATTCTGCTCGAATTGAGTGAAAATTTCGGCGTCCCCGACGGAAAATCGGTGCGGTTGACATTGCCGGCCCGCCACCGGGACCTGGCTGAACTAGTCGGCGCCTCGCGGCCGCGAATCACCGAACATTTGAGCATGTTCGAGCGAAAGCATCTGATTGCGCGGGACAATCGTCAACTCGTTGTCAATCGCGATCGATTGGAAAGTTTTCTCGCGCAAACTCATATTTCTGCTGGTGGCCAGGAATTCCGCAAAGCCGCCACCCGGTAGTTTGCATTAACCGGTATTGGCAGGCTGATTACGATGCAGCGGTTTATCTGTTGCGTGGGGTCTATGCTTGCGAGGAACAGGCAAATATATGAGTATTGCTTATTCACATTTATTTGAATTTTAGCCATACTGATGCTATGTGAGCTTCCAGAGCCGACGTGCTCGCAGGAGCTTCGACAGGACCGACGGGTTCTTTAGAGCACAGAGTATTCGTCATGCGGGTGACAATGCGCTTCTCTTTTCGGCGCCACTGGAGTATGATTAGTGGTGTCCCGGCACGACTCTGTACGAGGTGCGATTTTGAATGAAAGAAATACTTCCCGTGAAACCGATCTCGACAGACTGAGCAGGCTCAAGGCTCTGTCGTGGCTCTCTCCTCCTGAACTTGCGCTTCTCGTTAGCGCACTTGCGCTGGCCAATTACAAACGACACGCCGTCATTATGCGCGAGGCCGCGATGGCCCAGGATGCTCACATCCTGTTAGCAGGAATTGCGCGCATCACCTGCCGCAACGCGCGCGACGAGCGTGTCACGGTGGCGATGCTGGCGCCGGGACCGATTCCGGAATTCCCTGCGCTGCCGCTCAGCCAGTCCGTTTTTCAGTGCGAGGCTTACAACGATTGCCGGGTTGGCACTGTCAGTTGGGATGATTTCGACGGCATTACCGCAAATGCTCACGAGTCGGCCTTCAAGCAATTTCACAGCAACGATTTGAAGCAGTGGTATCGCCTGCTGCTGCGCAGCTCGAGTTTCCTGAACCTTGGCCTGCACGAACGAATCGCCGTTGCGCTGTTGGAGCTGTGCTCGGACTTTGGAGTCGAGGAATCGCGCGGCACGCTGCTGCGGGTATCTTTCAGCCATAAGGATATCGCCAACCTGGTCGGCGCCTCGCGGCCCAGAGTGACCGAGCACCTGGCGCGATTGGAGCGCGAAAAGTTCGTCAT
>NZ_JBEKFG010000137.1:0-3576 GCF_050013435.1 Binatus sp. (SeqCode)
GAGCATCGCCGGTATCGCCCGCATTTTCCAGCGCACGCGCACGCCAGTACTCGCACATGTCGCGATCGGTCGCGTCTTTGGCGCGCGCAGCGGCAACCTTGAATCCCGCCGCCGCGATGCGGTAATTGCGCGCCAGGTACAACGTCCAGGGGATGCGAAACCGCGCGTCCTCGGCGGCGTCGCTGCCTGGATAGCGCGCGGCGAGGCGTCGATATTGCGCGCGGGCGGAATCGAGCAGGTGCTGTTCTTCGAAGATTCTGCCGACACGCAGCATCGCCCCGGGCGCGAGCGCGCTGGCCGGGAAATTCGCGACGAGTCTGTTCAGCGTTGCACGCGCGAGATCGTCTTGATCGTCGTGCCAGTAAATTAGCGCCAGAGCTTCGAGGGCCGCCGGCGCGTCCGGTCCGCGGGGCGCGATTTGCAGATACTCGATGATCGCGCGCCTGGCGCGGTCGGGTTCCGCTTTCAGCGCTCGCGCGTCCACCCACAGCAGTTCCGCGCGAACCGACGGCTCCGGCTCCATCGCAAGCCCCGCGCGTGCCTGCTCGTTGGCCGCGGACAAATCGCCCTCGCGGAGGGTCAACTCGGATTCGTCGCGATGATAAGCGAGTGAAGCGGTGTCGGCGAGCTCGGGGTTCGACGCCAGGAGCGAACGAACAATCATGCGCGCTTCGGCGTCCGAGTCGGAGCGCGGATACTTGTCTCGCAGTTCCATCGCATCCGCATAGGCTGACTTTGGATTCCCGAGCGCGATAAGCGCGCGCGCCTGTGCGATGCGCGCGCGCTGCTCGATAGACGCTTCGGGCGTCCGCGCAATCAGCCGCGACGCCACCGCAGAGGCCTCGGCGATCCGGCCGAGCTTCAGCAGATTTTCCGCGAGCAGAATCTCGCCGCGATCGATCATCACGCTTTCCGGATACGTCCTGACGAGGCGATCGAGCGTGTCTGCCGAGGCGTTCAGGTCGCCCTGGTCGTGCTGTGCGAGTGCAAGGTAAAACAGCGCGTAGTCGCCGAGCGCCGGAAAATTGTAGGCAGCGAATTTGAGACGATCTATCGCCCGTGAATTGTCGTGGTCGCGATACGCGCGATAGCCGTCGAGGAACGCCGCCTGTGCGTCGGACGGCGGCGCGTTGGGCGCAGCTATAGGAGGGGCAAGTGACGGTGACGGCGTGGTTTCGGCCGGTGCCGCAGCTTGCGAGGACGCGGCCGCTGAATCGGCACGCGCGGGCGCCGACGCGCATCCGGCGAGCAGCATCACGGATAGAATCATCAGCGCGCCATCGCGCCACCATTTCGGTATCATCTAATCTTGGTTAGCGCATGCCGGAAGCGTCTTCAATTGGAAGGTAGTTCTCCGGCGCGACATCGGAGCGCCGTCAGGAAGCTGAAAAACGGTCAGGCAACTGAAAAAATGTCCGACAACTGAAAAGATGGGTGATTCAAGCAAAGTGATTCTTGCCTCGGTGTCGCCGCGGCGCCGTCAACTATTGGCGGCGGCGGGAATTTCGTTCGAGGTGGTCGAAAGTTTGGTGCCGGAGCGGCACGAACCGGGCGAGCCGGCGCGCGACTACGCACTCAGGATGGCGCGGGAAAAGGCCGGCGCGGTTTCATCGCGGTTCCCGGAAGCGATTGTGATCGGTGCCGACACCATCGTGTTGTGCGAGACTCAGATTCTGGAGAAGCCCGCCCATCCCGACGACGCGCGCCGGATGCTCGGGATGCTCTCCGGGCGGGTTCACACGGTGGTGACTGCGTTTGCATTGGTGCGGGGCGGGTGCATCCTGGAGAGTTCGCCGGTCGAGAGCCAGGTGACTTTTCGTAAGCTGGCCGAGGCCGAAATCAACGATTACATCGCCACCGAGGAACCATTCGACAAGGCCGGGGCGTATGGAATTCAGGGCGTTGGCGGTGGATTTATTTCCCACGTCGAAGGATCGCGCGACAACGTGATGGGCCTGCCGACCGAGCGCGTCGTCGCGGCGCTAGCGCGATGGGGCGTGAAGCGCGCTTAGGCAAGGTCGCGGGAATGTCGATTGGCAATGAAATTGAGCGGCGGCTGGAGATCGTGCGAGCGCGGATCGCCGCGGCTGCCCGCCACGCCGGTCGCAATCCTTCCTCGATTCGGCTCGTGCTCGCGAGCAAGACGCAGCCAAGCGAGGCGATTCGCGCCGCATCGCAGGCAGGCGCGCGCGATTTCGGCGAGAACTACGTCCAGGAGGCGATTGCGAAGCGCGCCGAGTTGGCGGACTTGACCGAAATTCGATGGCATCTGATCGGCCATCTGCAAACCAACAAGGCAAGGGCGGCGGCAAGCGCATTCGCGCTCATCCACAGCGTCGATTCGGTGCGGCTGGCCGAAGCGCTGGGCCGTGCGCAACCGTCGCCGCGCGTCCGCGCGCTCATCGAAGTGAATCTCGGCGCCGAGGCGAGCAAGAGCGGAGTCGCGCCGGACGGAGTCGCCGCGCTGGTGGACGCGGTTCGCGACAAGATCGAAATCGAGGGCCTGATGACGATTCCGCCGCCGGCCGCCGGCGCCGGGACGACGCGTCCCTACTTCGCGCGGCTGCGCGAGATGCGCGATCGCCTTGCAGTGCAATCGGGGCTTGCGCTAAGCGAACTCTCGATGGGCATGACCGACGACTTCGAAATCGCCATTGAGGAAGGCGCGACGATTGTGCGGGTCGGACGCGCAGTCTTCGGCGAACGCACAGCGTGAAAAAGTGAACACGTGAAAGTATGAAAAAACTCGGATTCATAGGCGGCGGTAACATGGCCGAGGCGCTCGCGCACGGCCTTATCGCGCACAAGGTTTTCAAGCCGGGCGAAATTATCGTGTCCGACGTTGCGCCGGAGCGCCGGCGCAAACTCGCGCGCGCGCTCAAGGTCGCGACGACCGACGACAATGCAGAGGTCGTCCGCGAGGCCGCGGCGATCCTGCTGGCGGTCAAGCCGCAGACAATCGACGCGGTGATGGCGGAGCTCGGGGCAGAACTGGCGAAAGCGAGCGCAAAAGCGGCCGGCCGGGGCAAGCTGTTCATTTCGATTGCCGCCGGCGTGACGATCGCGCGACTGACCCGCGGGCTCGGCAAGCGCGCGCGAGTGATCCGCGTGATGCCGAACGCGCCCGCGATGGTGGGTCATGGGATGGCGGCGATGGTGCGCGGGCGTGGAGCGTCGGCGCAAGACGAGGCGTTCGCGCTGCGCATCTTCAGGGCGGTGGGCGACGCCGTCGCGCTGAAGGACGAAAAGCTACTGGACGTGGTCACTGCGCTCTCGGGCAGCGGCCCCGCTTACGTTTACCTGTTCGCCAAGGCGATGGCAGATGCGGCGGTGAGCGAAGGACTCCCGCGCGAACTGGCAATCCGGATGGCGCTGAAGACGATTCGTGGCGCCGAACACCTGATGCGCGAGTCCACGCGCGAGGTCTCCGATTTGATTGCGGCGGTCGCTTCGCCGGGCGGCACCACCGAGGCCGCGCTGCGCCGATTCGCCGAGCATGGTTTTTCTGATATCGTGGCCGCCGCATTGCACGCCGCCAGCGATCGCTCGCGCGAACTTGGCCGCGGAATCAACTAG
>NZ_JBEKFG010000138.1:0-3472 GCF_050013435.1 Binatus sp. (SeqCode)
CGGCGACGTCGGCCTTTTCTTCCTGCGGATCGAGCACCCATCGGTTTTCAGGCGGCAACGGCTCCTCGCGCATCGCACCCGTCTTGGCATCCTCGAGCGTGAGCAAGAGACCGGCCCGTGGATTGCCGGCGTCGTCGAGCAGATTGTGATGCGCGGTCACCAGGTAAACGAACGAGCGGCCGGGGAACACCGCGCTCGGCACGGCGACGAAAAATGCGGTGCCGACCTGCACGACGCGTCCGTCGCGGTGGGTCACGATGCCGGCGACGTTGCGCAGCGTGCCGGACGGAACGGTGTCTGCAGTGTCGGCGGATGACGCGCCGGGCCTGATAGCGAGGATGGACGCGAGTGCGAGGGTGGCCGCCACAATCGAGAGTATTGGTTTTCTCATTCGATCAGATTCATCCTCAGATTCATCCAGGGTTGCCGGTTTTCTTCCGCCGGGTTTGGCCCCGGCTCCGTTGACGGCGCATAACGATAGCAGAAGAACAATCCTGTGGAAGGGGTTCGCGGCCAGCTCGATGCGTCAGTGAGCGGCGGAAAAAACAGAGCGGCGCGGCAGGAGTGATTTGCTCCGACCGCGCCGCCAATTCAACTATTTCACTGCTTCACTTTTCTCTTTTCACTTTTTCACTGACTACAAGCCCAGTCGCGATACGCGACGCGAACTTCTACCATCGATTGCGATTTCCGCCGCCGCTGCCGCCCTCTCTGCCGCCACCACCGCCTCCCCCCTCGCGGCCGCCGCCACGGCGGCGATCTCCGCCGCCGCCACCACCGCCGCGCGGGCCACCGGTGCTGGCGCGTGCCTCGTCAATCTTAATCTTTCGGCCCTTGAGGTCGGTGTCATTGAGGGTCTGGATCGCCTTGGTCGCGTCGGCCGCCTCCGCCATCTCGACGAAACCGAAGCCGCGCGACTGCCCCGAGAATTTGTCGGACACGACGACCGCGCTCTCGACCTTTCCCGCCTGCGCAAACAGCTCTGCCAGGTCTTCCTGCGTAACCGCGTAGGCCAGGTTGCCTACATACAATTTAGTGGGCATAAAAGCCCCTCCTTGTGAATTTGCCGGGAAGCTCCTATACAGACGACCATCCGGAATTTTGACCGGGTTCCGTGAGAAAGGCGGCGTCCAGGGCGTTTCGATCCTGAGATAAAGATAAGCGCGGCGCGAAGCGGTGTAAAGCAGGGGGCAGGGGTGAGGAGGAAATTCACTTGATTGAATGTGAAACCCTCGGTGGGTTTCACACTTCCTTCGGCAGGGGCTGCAGCCCCTGCACCCGCAGTGAGAAGACGCGAAAATCTGCGCAGCGCATCTTTTCGCGACTATGCAATGGCAGAGCCCAGGCGCGTCGCAACGGCGCGGAGCCGTCATCTACCGGCGATCGAGGAATTCGCGGACGTACTGATTCACCAACTCGGGTTTTTCCTGTTGCACCCAATGGCCGGAGTCCGCGATGTACTTGATGTCGAATGGACCGGTGAACAGCCCCTCCATCCCGTAGGTCAGTTCCTTCCCGAGTGCGAAATCCTGTTCGCCCCAGATCAAAAGCGTGGGCGCCGAGATCTTCCGATCGATCCAGGAGTCGGAGCCGGGCTTGGCCATGAAGCCGGTGCGGAAGTTCGCGCGATAGTAGTTGATCGCGGCGGTCAGCGAATAGGGATTGCGAAACGCGGCGCGGAAGTAGTCGAGATCGCTTTCGGTGAAGACGTCTTTTTGAATCGTGCCGTTGCGCAGCGCATTGACGAGCGCCTCATAGTTGCGCCGTCGGATCATCCACTCGGGAAGGCGCGGAATCTGAAAAAAAAGCATGTACCAGCTGCGGATCATCTGGCGCGGATTGCGCCGCAGCGCGTGACTCATCCGCTCGAGATGAGGACAGTTCATCACGATGAGACGCTCGACAACGTCGGGACGCATCATCGCGGTCGCCCAGGCTACCGCGCCGCCCCAATCGTGACCGACCACGATGGCGCGCCGATGGCCAAGCGCCTCGATCAGATCGGCCGCATCGCCGACCAGCTTGTCGAGCGTGTAGTTCGCGACCCCGACGGGTGCGTCGGATTCGCCGTACCCGCGCATCTCGACTGCGACGCAATCGAAGCGGTCGGACAGCGCGCGCATCTGATGGCGCCACGAGTACCAGCATTCCGGGAACCCGTGCATCATGATGATCAGCGGGCCGGCGCCGGCGCGGGCGATTCGGATCGCGAGTCCGCTCTTGAGAGTGATTTTTTCGAAGCGCCAGGGTTCCGGCATGGTTTGCGACCTCAAAGAAAGAAAAGGCCGTGGCGCATTCAGGCGGCGACTTTGGTCGTACCCTGCATCGCGGGCAACCCGGGATCGCAGATGTACCGAATCTTCGGGAGCGTCACGTCGGCGGTCGTGAAGCTGGCGGAAATAGGATTGGCGAGGCGAAGATTGGCGCCGGCGCCGAACGCGTCGTTGTCGAGCAGGATAACCCGCGGTTTGCCGCGCTCCGCCTTCGAGAAGGTGAACTCGGGATCGACTTGCACGAGAACCAGCTTGCCGTCGTCGCGGTTGCGAGCCAGATGCATGCTCGCGACGTACTGGATATCGCCGCCGGAGATCACGTCGCGATCGAGGAGCTCGCATTCGAGCACCGGCTTGCCGCCGGCGCCGGCATGGGCAATCACCCGGTCGTGGCGGATATAGAGCTTCACCTCGCCCGCGACCGCCGGATAACCCCATCGCGCAGCCAACTCGCGGCGCGCATCTTCATTGTCGCAGAAACTGCGCAACACGAAGCCGCGCGGACGAACGCCGGTGCGGCCCGAGACGCGAACCTCGGCAATCGTGAACGGGCCGACGGGGCTGTCGGGATAATTGGTGACGCAGAAAATTGCGTACGCCGGAATCGACGGATGCATCGTGGCCGGGATCAAGTTGTCGGCGGGATCGTCATCGATCTCCATGTTGAGCGTGACGATTCGCGCGCCCTTGAGGATCCACGGCTCGGTTTTGTAGCCGTTGATCGTGGGCGCCGACTTGGACCACGCAGCCAGATCGAGCTTTCCATAACGCGGTGGCATCAACGACCTCCTGCGGCGGCGGAAGCGTAGTCGCTCGCACCCTGAAAATGAGGCATCACTTCTTTGGCGAACAGGCGCAAGCTGTCGAGCACCTTTTGCTGCGGCACGGTCTCGAGCGCATTGAGCAGGAAGTTGACGCGATCGCAGCCGACCGATTCCCACTTCTTCAGCTCGCGCAAAATGCGCGCGGGATTTCCAATCGCGATACCCTCCGGCGCGCCGGACGCATCGCCCGGCCCCGACGCCTCCTGACGAAGCGAAGGCAGCAAGCCCAGCGACGGGTACGATTTGCTGGGATACGCCTCGCGCACCGAAAGTAACTGAGCAGCGAGATAATTGAAGGTGCCGGTAAGGCGCCGGCCTATCTTGACGCCCTCGGCTTCGTCTTCATGGCAGTAGAGGAAGTTCACCGTCGAGACG
>NZ_JBEKFG010000139.1:0-3437 GCF_050013435.1 Binatus sp. (SeqCode)
CTTCGATCACCACCCAGTCACCCGGATCGAGACCGGATTCGATGATCACGAGCTGCCCCTGCTTTTGTCCGGTTTTGACGATTTTGCGCTGAACGACGTTATCCGCGCCGACCACCAGCACGTAACTCCCTTCTTGGCTCGTCCCGATCGCGTCATTTCGCGTCAGCAGCGCCTTGTCGGAATGCCCGATCGGTTCCCGGACGCGCACGAAGAGGCCGGGCAGCAACGCGTTATCCTTGTTGTCGAATACCGCGCGCACCGCCACGGTGCCAGTCGACGGGTCGACTTGCGGCGAGACGTAGTCGAGATGGCCTTTGTGGGGATAGCCCTCCTCATCCTGCAGGCCGATCTCGATCGGGATGGTCGAAAGGTACTTCAGGTTCGAGCTGCTAATCGGCAGTCCCGCCTTGGCGTTGTCTCTCCGGATCGTCAGAAGTTGCGGCTCGCTCAGCGTGAAATTGACGTAGATCGGGTCGGTCTGCACGATGGTTGCTAGCGTCGTCGGTCCAGACGCGCCGACGAGATTGCCGACATCGACTTGATGATTGGTGACGATGCCGTCGAAAGGGGCGACGACGTTGGTAAAGCCAAGATTTATGGTCGCAGTATCGACGTTGGCCTGATCAAGTCCAATGGTGGCCTTGTCCTGTTCCACGACCGCGGCCTGATCTTGCGCCTGCTGCGATGCGATTGACTTCTGCTGTTCCAATGTTTGGAAGCGGGTCAGATTGACTTGCGCTTCCGCGAGCACCGCCTGGTCTTTTGCCAATTGCGCTTTGTTCTGATCGAGCTGCGCCTGATAGATGTCGCGCTCGATGCCGAACAGTTGCGTTCCCTTCGTGACCGCGGCGCCATCCTTATAATCGATCGATTCCAGGTAGCCCTGGACGCGCGCGACCAGATTGGCCGTTCTGTACGGCGCGGTGTTGCCGGTTAGGTAAATATACAGGGTCACCGGCTTCTGTATGGGTTGTGCAACGACGACTTTCGGGGGCGGCGGCGGCTGGAACGTATTTCTGGAGCCGCAGCTCGCGAGAGCAAGCGCGGCGATCGCCGTCAGGGCAGCCATGGCGGGGCGTCGACCTTTGCCGGACGAGAAAGGTAGCTGTTGCATGAGCGCTGTCAGAGTAAGTGCGGGTGATTAGGAAACAACGCAGCGGCCAAACTGTGGCACACACCAACGCATTGGCGAGATGCCCGCGTCGGTCGCGACCTACAGTATACCCGCCGGAGGGCTTGCCGGACCATAGCCGCGCACTCACCTATTTGCTGCGGTGCCGTTCATCTCTTTCTGGCCCATCTCTGCCGCGCCGGTCTTGCGCCTCCGTGTCCGTTATTCGGGGGTCTAGCTGCCGCGCGGCTCAATGCTCGGCGCGGCAGTTCATGGACCCGGAACGGACTCCAGTGAATGATTTCAAGCCAAAGGCGCCTCGGTCCAGAGATCAGCCAAAGCCTTCACAGCCCGTCGGCCATGCGAAATCTCGATCTCGCGTAGTGTAAGCTCGGGACGAAGCCGCCGGGCTGAAACCAGCGAGATCTTCGCAGCGTCGGTCTGTCCCAGCGCGATGTGCGCGAGAGTTTCGAGAACCGGCGGCAGGAACAGGCGCGGATCCCGACGCGCCGCAAGTTTCGCCTCTTCGAGAGCCTCAGCGGGTCGCTTGGCTCTCATCAAGAAACCGCCGAGCGCCCATCCCCAGAACGCCAGTCTTCGGTCGCGCGGGCTAAGCTTGATCCCCTGCTTCATGCGAGCGATACCGCTATCCAGATCGCCGGATAAAGCCAGTGCTGCGCCAAGGGCTACTTGCGCTTGGGCGTTGCTGGGGTCAAGTTCGACGGCCTGTTTCAGGATTTCCGCGCCGCGATTAGTATCGCCGAGATCCGAAATGGCACAGCCGGCGTAGCCCAGAACTTCGGAGCTACCGCCATCGTCAGCGATCGCGAGTTCGGCGGCGGCAACGGCCTCATCGCGGAGTGAGTTGGAAGGTTCGATCAACGCGGTGTTCTGCGCAAGCGCCATCAGAAGAGCGAGCTGCGCACGCGCCAACGCGAAGTTAGCGTCCAGCTCGAGCGCATGCCGCAGGAACCCACGCGCTTCCTCCACCGATCGCGCGTTCCAGCCATTTGCGGCCAACGCGCCACCGGCCTGATGGTAGAAGCCCCAGGCTCCGATATTTTCTGGCCGCTGCCGCCGGATCACAGCGATTTCAGCCCTGGTCAGCGCCGGCTGCAATTCGACGATGATGCCGCGCGCAATTTCATCTTGAAGGTCGATCGCAGAGCTACGCTCGGTATCAAATTGGCCGGACCAGAGCACGCGACCGCTCGCCGTTTCCGCCAGTTGGGCTGCGAGCCGAATCTGCCCGCCAAGTGCTCGCACACTGCCCCCGAGTACGTAACGAACGCCGAGCTGCTGTGCGATCACGGATATCGGTATATCCGGATTTCGAAATTCGAATGACGATGCCTTGGCAATCACGAAGAAGCCCGGCACTCGCGCCAGCAAGGCGATTACGTCTTCCGCTAGTCCATCGGCGAGAAACTGGAGCTCGCGGTCATCAGACAAAACAGTGAATGGTCGAACCGCTATCGACGACAAATCTGACGCCGCGTCGGATGACGGCACAATACCTGTCTTTAGTCGCTCGGCATCGGCACCTTGCCGTTCTTCATGGTCGAACATGACCTGAAAAGCCTGCACCGGCCGCTCGATGTTTTTGAGCGGGAGCCTCCCGAGATCGCGAAATTCGGCAGACACTCGGTTCACCACAGCGTCTTTCGCATTGCCGGAAATGAGGATGCCGCCAGGCGGTGCGTGCCCTTCGAGACGAGCTGCGACGTTCATGCCATCGCCGTATAAATCATCGCCATCAACGATGACATCGCCGACGTGAACACCGATCCGAAACACGATCCGTTCATCGTCGCGTCGATCGAGATTTGCGCTGATCATCGACCGCTGGAACTCGATTGCCGCGTTCAGCGCATCGACGACGCTCCCGAACTCTACCAACGCGCCGTCGCCAATCAGCTTGATGAGTCGACCGCCGTGACGTGCCAAAGTCGGTTCAAGTCGCTCGGTACGATGCTCGGTCAGCGTCGCGAGAGTTCCTCGCTCGTCTCGCTCCATGAGGCGAGAATAGCCGACTACATCCAACGCCACTATAGCAGCTAATTTACGCCGTTCTCGCGTCAATCGAGCTGTCCTTTGTTCGTTTGAACGATCGTAGATCGGACCCTAAACCGAGGCAACGGCTAACCATGCCGGTTAAACTACTCGTGGACGCCGATGAGGTGATGGAATAGGCGAGCCGCCGATGTCCGAGTCTGGCCCTTCACGTCACTTAGTGCGATGCAGCGATATGTCTGATGTTGGGTGAGGAGCGGAAGTCGCTTGTGCGCGCTCGAAATGACGCGATTGACCCATCTGCTACATTAGC
>NZ_JBEKFG010000140.1:0-3305 GCF_050013435.1 Binatus sp. (SeqCode)
TCGCCGCAGCACACCGACAGCGCGTTTTATCCGATCATCGGCCAGATGGAACGCGCCGCCGGACTAGCGCACGACGACACAACGCAGGCGAGGCTCGACAAGCTCGATACGCTGCTCGCGCAGACCGCGACCTCGACGCAGGACGCCGCGCTCTTTGCCGAGATGCTGTCGCTGCCGAACGATGGACGCTATCCCCCGCTCGATCTGACCCCGCAACAGCGCCGGCAGAAAACCATGGAAACGCTCGGATTGCATATGGAAGCGCTGGCACGGCACAATCCGGTGTTGATGATCTTCGAGGATGCGCATTGGACCGATCCGACGAGCCTGGAACTGTTCGGCCGGACGGTGGATCGGATTGCTCACCTTCGGGTGCTGCTGCTGGTGACGTTTCGGCCGGAATTCGAGCCGCCCTGGATCGGACGGCCGCACGTCACGGCCCTCACGCTCAATCGGCTGGCGCAACGCGACATCGACGCCATGATCGACCGCGTCGTCGGCAACAAACAACTGCCGGCGAACATCCGGCAGGACATCATCGAACGCACCGACGGTATTCCGCTGTTCGTGGAGGAAATGACCAAAGCGGTGCTGGAGGCCGAGGGCGAGAGCGAAGTGCGACGGACCGCCGCCTCGGTTCCGTCCCCGGCGCTAGCCGTGCCCGCAAGCCTGCACGCCTCGCTGATGGCGCGGCTCGACCGGCTCGGCCACGCCAAGGAGTTGGCGCAGATCGGCGCGGCGATTGGTCGCGAATTCTCGCATGCCCTGCTAGCTGCGGTGGTGCGCCAGCCGGAGGCAGAGATTCAATCGGCGCTCGACCGTCTCATTGCGGCCGGTTTGCTGTTCCGGCAGGGCGTGCCGCCGCACGCGACCTACCTGTTCAAGCACGCCCTGGTGCAGGATGCGGCCTACGGCACGCTGCTGCGCGAGCCGCGCCGCGCGTTGCATGCCCGTATCGCCGAAACTCTCGAAACCCAATTCGCCGAGATTGCCGAGAATCAGCCGGAGCTGCTGGCGCGTCACTGCACCGAGGCCGGACTGATCGAGAAAGCTGCGGCCCTCTGGGGCAAAGCGGGACAGCGGTCGCTGGCGCGCTCAGCACTGGTCGAAGCCGCAGCGCAGCTCACGCGCGCCCTCGACCAGATCGCGGCTTTGCCCGGCACTCCGGCGCTGCGTCGCGAGCAGATCAAGCTTCAGGTCGCGCTCGCGAATGCTCTAATGCACGTCAAAGGCTATGCGGCGCCCGAAACCAAAGCAACCCTAGAGCAAGCCCGCTTGTTCATGGAGCAAGCGGAGGCGCTGGGAGAGCCTCCCGAAGACCCACTGCTGCTGTTCTCGGTCCTCTACGGCTTCTGGGTCGCGAACATCTCAGCGTTCAATGGCGACGCTTTGCGCGAGCTTGCGGTGCAGTTCTTGGCGCTAGCGGAGCGGCAAGGAACAACGGTTCCGCTCATGATCGGGCACCGCCTCATGGGTCACTCCTTATTGTTTCTGGGCGATGTCGCGGAAGCGCCGGCACATTACGACAAGGCGATCGCGCTTTACGATCCTACGGAGCATCGTCCGCTGGCGACGCGATTTGGTCAAGACGTCCGGAGCGCAATCTTATCTGTTCGCTCGTACGGACTGTGGTTGCTTGGCTATCCCGAGGCCGCGCTGAGAGACGCAGACGACGCGCTCAATAATGCGCGAGAGATAAGCCACGCCGGCACGCTGATGTATGCGTTGACTTTCGCAACGCTTACCCCCGTCTTTTGCGGAAATTATGCGGCGACAAACATGCAAGCCGACGAACTGCTCTCTTTAGCGGACGAGAAAGGCGCAGTCCTCTGGAAGTCGGGCGGAATGGTGATCCAGGGTTACGTCTTGGCCCTGACCGGCAAAGCCGCGGACGCAGTCCGAATGATCACCTCCGGGATGGGCGTACAGCGGTCAACTGGAGCAAACGTGCTCGTGCCGTTGGCCTCTTCATATCTGGCCTGGGCCCGTGCGCAACTTGGCCAGTTCGATGATGCTTGGCGCTGCATTGATGAAGCGATGACGGCGATCGAAACAACCAAGGAAAATTGGTGGGAGGCTGAGCTCCGTCGCGTGGCCGGCCAAATCGCGCTAAAGTCGTCTGAGCCGGATACGGCGAAGGCGGAAGCCTATTTCGAGCGCGCACTCGCGGTACCGCGACAGCAGCAAGCAAAATCTCTCGAACTGCGCGCGACGATGAGCATGGCGCGGCTGTGGCGCGATCAGGGTAAGCTGCAGCAGGCCCGCGACCTGCTCGCTCCGGTCTACGGCTGGTTCACCGAAGGCTTCGACACGCTCGATCTGAAGGAGACCAGGGCTCTGCTCAATGAGCTGCGCGCCTGACAAAGACTTTCGAAACGGCCTCTAAGTCTAAGAAGTGGGGCGTGAAATTCGGCCGCGAAACCGACGTACATCGGTGACGGGTCCTTGCGGCGTTACGGTGACTGCCAATCGCGGGTACGTCAGGCCTAATAGGGCTTCATTAATAGGCACCAAACCGGAAATATTTCAGCATTTACATATATTTCTTGGGTGGGCAGTATGGCTATTGGGCACTGCACGCATAAGTTCAATTGAGTTTCGCTTTTCTGTGTCATCAGCGTTGTCGAAATAAGCGCGCTCTTCCCAGCAACAACCGTGCGATAATCGAGTGCACGGTTAACGCCACACGGGTGAGTCGATCTCCGAACGAATGACTTCATGCACAGAGGAAGTGATTTCGAAGTCCGAGTGAGCCAGCGACGAAGAGCGCGCGCCGGGCACTGATTCCACATGCTTGGCAGGCGTAGGCCCGGGCTCGACCATTTGGGTGGGAAACTTCGCCGTATTCCCTCGAACCTCCGTCCAATCGTTGCGCCAGATCAATGACGCATCCGTGTCCCGGGGGATACGAGCTGTGACGACCGGATCGCGAGTGATGGAGGCAAAAGCACCGATGCGTTCGGCTATCGTGACGACGGCTGCACTGGCGCTGTTCACCCAACAGGTGCTTGCTCAACAGACCTTCGTTGTTGCCCCCCAGCAGGTTGCCGATGAGAAGGCCGTGTTCGCCACCGTCGAGAGCGCTAACACCGTGCCAGCGCGTGCCCGGATTGGCGGCACGGTGGTGCAGCTTGCGGTGCGAAAGGGCGATCACGTCGCGCAAGACCAGGTGGTGGCAATTGTCGCCGACCAGAAGCTCGCGTTGCAGCTCATGTCGCTCGATGCGCAGATTTCCGGACTTCAAGCTCAGCTTGACAAAGCGAAAACGGATCTCGCCCGGGAGCAAGAGCTGTTTGCGCGCGGAT
>NZ_JBEKFG010000141.1:0-3288 GCF_050013435.1 Binatus sp. (SeqCode)
GTGACGGCGAAGAATTGCACCCGACGACGAAAACGACGGCAGCAATGGCGACCAATGCGTTCCTGATCATTCTCTGCTCCTCGCAGTTATCAGCAATGGCGCGATTTTACCATTTTCCGATCCAGCAACAATCTCGCGCCGGGGATACGCGTCAAGCTTTCTCGGCGAATGGGCAGGCGGGTAAGGTTCAAGCGGCGGCGCTCTCACCCGGGGCTTCTGCAAGGATCGACCCGAGGATTCGGTAAACCTCGCGATTGACTATCAAACTCGCATGCAGTCCCGAGACTTCGAAATTGGATCCCGCATCGTCGACGCACGACCGCCATTGCACGACCTCGTCGCGGCGCGTGTAGATGGCGCTGAAGCGACTCCTTCCTGGAGTCGGCGCGAGCGCGGCGGCGACGAATGCGCATGAGCATTCGGCCGTGCCACAGCTCTTGGGCTCGTCGGAAAACGTCTGCCAGAATGACTGGATCGCCTGCAGCGTGGGACGGACTTGATCGTGCACTCCCGTCCATCCGTCGCGAATCGGCGAGCCAAGCGCCACCACCTCGCGCACGTTTGCGGGGTTTGCCGCGGCGATTGCGCGGCCCAGCACGCCGCCCAGGCTATGCCCGATGATTGTCACGCGCTGGCCGGATTCGCGCGCAATCTTTTCCACCCGCCATCCCACCACTTCCATCGTGCGCCGCGGGCACCCGACGTTGAGATCGATTCCCGACAGATACGGACGATATCCGACGCGCCCGAGCCATCGCGCCATCGTGCCGAGCGACCAATCGCCTGCGGTGAATCCGGGGATCAGCAGTATCGGACGGCCGTCGCCGGGCGGCACTCCAAAACCGTAGCCGACCGGGTCGCGAACCAGCGAAGCGAATTGTTGCAGAAAGTCGAAGTACGCGAAGGCGAATAGTTGCAGCAGCATCCTGGTTACTAATCAGTGTTCGACGTTTGGTACCCGCGTTCGCGCGACACTGCCACGAAATGCCGTAACAGTAAAGTCGTTCGACGAAATATGTGTGTGAACTATCAACATGAAAAAAAACGAGCGTGATGCCGGCATCACGCTCGCGAAGACGCTCTTCGATTTTCTTCTGCGCTAGCCTTTGGGCAGACCCAGTACGCGCTCGCCGATAATGTTGTGCTGGATCTGATTCGTCCCGGCGTAAATCGTCGGACCGCGCGCCGCCAGCATCCTGAACGACCACTTGCCCTTGTCAACCGCGAACGGCGCGTTGAATTCCAGCTGGCTGTACGGCCCCAGCAGTTCCATCGCGTAGAGCGCAATCTTGAGCGCAAGCTCCGTGCCGCACAGTTTCATCATCGAGCCTTCCGGCCCCGGCGGCAGCCCCTTCAACTGGCGCGTCAGTTGCCGATAGCCGGTGTATCGCAGCGCCTGTGCCTCGGCGGCGAACTCCGCAACTTTCTGGCGCACGCTGGAATCGTCCCACGCCGTCGAGCCATTACCGCTGCGCGGGATGCGCTTGGCGAGCCTCGCCAGCTCATAGACCTCGCCCATCGCGCCTTCGCCGCCGCCGCCGCCGCGCTCGAACAGCAGCGTGGTCATCGCGACCTGCCAGCCGTTGTTGCGCTCGCCGAGGATATTCTTTTTCGGCACGCGGACATCCTCGAAGAAAACTTCGTTGAAGCCCTTGCCGCCCGTCATCTGCACCAGCGGACGCACCGTTACGCCGGGGCTGTGCATATCGATCAGCAGGTAGCTGATTCCCTTGTGCTTGGGCGCGGCGGGATCGGTGCGCACCAGCGCGAAGATCATGTCCGCGTGCTGCGCAATCGAGGTCCAGGTCTTCTGCCCGTTGACGACGAAGTCGTCACCATCGTCAACTGCGCGCGTCTGCACCGACGCGAGGTCGGAGCCCGCGCCCGGCTCGGAGTATCCCTGGCACCAGACTTCCTCGCCTTTGAGAATTTTCGGAATATGATTTTTCTTCTGTTCCTCGGTCCCCCAATGTATCAGCGTGGGACCGATCAGGTTGATTCCCATCCCGATCATCGGCTCGTTGAGCCCGAGCCGGCTCAGTTCTTCCCGATAGATCAGCCGCTGCATGACGGTTGCACCGCGCCCGCCGTATTCCTTGGGCCAGTTGACTGCCACCCAGCCGCCCTCGTTGAGCTTGCGGTGCCAGTTGACGCGCGCCTCCCAGTCGCCCTCGCCTTCGTCGGCCATGATATTGCTCGGCGGCGGAGCGAATTTCTTGTTCGCTTCGAGCCACGCGCGCACTTCGGTGCGAAATGCCTGGTCTTCCGTCGTATAGTTGAAGTCCATCGATTGAATGCCTTCTCCGTTGATTCCCGGCTCGCGCGCGCCTCAGCCCTTGGGCAATCCGAGCACCCGCTCACCGATAATATTATGTTGTATCTGATTGCTGCCCGCCGCAATCGTGCCGCCGCGCGCCGCCAGCATCCTGAACGACCACTTGCCCTTATCAACTGCGAACGGCGCGTTTAACTCGAGCTGGCTGTACGGCCCGAGCAGCTCCATCGCGAACAATTGAATGCGCAAGTTCAACTCCGTGCCGCACAGCTTCATCATCGATCCTTCCGGCCCCGGCGGCATTCCCTTCAGCCGGCGCGTCAACTGCCGATAACCGGTGTACCGCAGTGCCATCGCCTCGCAGTGGAACTCCGCGATCTTCTGTCGCACGCTGGCGTCATCCCACGCCGATGCGCCGTTGCGCGGCAGAGATTTCGCAAGCGCCACCAGCTCGCCGCATTGGGTGAGCATGCCGCGATCGCCGCCGCCGCCCGATCGCTCGAACATCAGCGTCGTGATCGCCACCTGCCAGCCCTGGTTCTTCTCGCCGACCAGGTTTTTCTTCGGCACTCGCACGTCTTCGAAAAAAACCTCGTTGAAACCCCTGGTGCCGGTGATTTGCACCAGCGGCCGCGCCGTCACCCCGGGACTGTGCATATCGACCATCAGGTAGCTGATTCCCTTATGCTTGGGCGCGTCGGGATCGGTGCGCACCAGCAGGAAGATCCAGTCGGCGTACTGCGCGATCGTCGTCCACACTTTCTGCCCGTTGACGACGAAGTAGTCGCCGTCCTCGACCGCGCGCGTCTGCAGCGAGGCTAGGTCGGAGCCCGAACCCGGCTCGGAATATCCCTGACACCAGACTTCTTCGGCCTTCATTATCGGCGGGATGAAGCGCTGCTTCTGCTCCTCGGTCCCCCAATGCAACAGCGTCGGCCCGAACATGGTGGTGCCCATCCCGATCATCGGCGCCGCGACACCCGCCCGCGCGAGTTCCTCGTTATAGACGATCG
>NZ_JBEKFG010000142.1:0-3265 GCF_050013435.1 Binatus sp. (SeqCode)
TCGGAGGGCACGCTTGCGTTTATTGCGGAGGCGGTTTTCGAGACGATCGCGGACGATCAATACCGGCTCACGTCGTTTATGATCTTTCCTGACATGTATGCGGCCTGCGCGGCGGTAAAGCCATTTGTCGATCATGGTGCGGCCGCGGTCGAGTTGGTCGATCGCGCGTCGCTGCGTGCCGTAGAGGGCAAGCCCGGGGTGCCGGACCGCTGGAAAACATTGCCCGAGACAGCGACCGCGCTGCTCGTCGAGTTCCGCGCGCCAAATGACGCCGCCCGCTGCGAAGCGGAACGCATCGCGAATGCGATATTGGCCGGGCTTACGCTGCTGGAGCCCGCGGAGTTCACGCGGGACCCGGTGCTTGCGGCGCAGTTTTGGAACGTGCGCAGCGGGCTACTTGCCTCGGTCGGCGGCGCCCGGCCGTCAGGCTCATCGTTCATTCTGGAGGACGTGTGCTTCCCGCCGGAGCGGCTCGCCGACGGCGCGCTCGATCTGCAGGCCCTGTTCGCCAAGCACGGCTATGCTGGAATCGTCTTCGGACATGCCTCGGCCGGTAACTTGCACTTCCTCATCACCCCTTTCCTCAATGACCCGAAGGAAATCGCTCACTACGGCGCGTTCCTGCATGATGTCGTTGAGTTGGTGGTCGGTAAATACGACGGCTCCCTCAAGGCCGAGCATGGCACCGGACGCAACATCGCGCCCTACGTCGAGCGGGAATGGGGGACGAGACTCGCGGCGTTGATGTGGAAGCTGAAACGGCTCGCCGATCCCCAGAATATTCTGTCGCCGGGGGTCATGCTGACGGCGGACCCGCAAAGCCACCTCAAGGATCTGCAGACTGCGCCTACGATCGACGCCACTGTCGACCGCTGCATCCAGTGCGGCTTTTGCGAACCGGTTTGTCCGAGTCGTAACTTGACCACGACTCCACGTCAGCGGATTGCGCTGCGCCGGGAGATGGCGCGACAAACCGCGGGCTCAAGAGTGTCCGCGGGGATTCTCGCGGACTACGACTACGACGCCATCCAGACCTGCGCGGGCGACGGGTCTTGCGGGATCGCCTGCCCCGTGGACATCAATACCGGGGCGCTGATGAAACATTTCCGTCATCTCGAACACGGGCCGCGCGCCGAACGTCTCGCTGCCACGTTCGCAAAACGGTTCGGCACAGTGGAGCGCGTCGCGCGTCTCGCAGTCGGCGCCGCCGATGCAACTGCAAAAGTGCTCGGCCAGCGCACGGTCACCGCAGTGACCGATATGGCCCGTACGTTCGTGAGCAAGGATCTCATGCCTAGCTGGCTGCCGAACATGCCAGCCGCGGCCAAGCCGAAGCTGCCCAAGGCGCCGCGGGAAGGTGCTGCCAGCGTCTACTTCACCGCATGCGTCAACCGCATCTTCGGCCGGATAGCTGGTCAGGACCATGAGCTGTCACTGCAGGAGGCAATGATCGCTGTCTCGGCACGTGCGGGGATGCCGCTGTGGATTCCCGAGGATGTCGGCGGCCATTGTTGCGCGACGATCTGGCACTCCAAGGGTTACGTCGAAGGCAATGCGGTCATGGCGAACCGCACCGCGGAAAGTCTGTGGCGTTGGAGCGACGGTGGCAAGCTCCCGATCGTTTGCGACGCAAGCTCGTGCTCGTTTGGTATCACCAGCGAAATCGTCGAGTATCTGACGCCGGAGAACCGCGAACACCACGCGCAGCTGACGATTCTTGATTCAGTAGCCTGGGCACACGATCGGTTGCTGCCCAAGCTCGAAATTCGGCGCAAGGTCGCATCGGCGGTTCTGCACCCTAGCTGCTCGATCAATCACCTAAAGCTCGCGAAAAAGCTCCATGTGCTCGCGGCCGCGATGGCCGACGAGGCAGTGACGCCGGCGTCTCACGAGTGTTGCGGCTTCGCCGGCGACCGTGGCTTCCTCCATACCGAACTCACCCGGTCGGCGACGGCCGAGGAGGCGGAGGAGGTTCGCGCGCGCAAGTTCGATGCCTATCTAGGCAGCAACCGCACATGTGAGATTGGCCTGAACCTCGCGACCGGCAGAGACTATGTGTCTTTTGTCTACCTATTGGAGGAGTTGACGCGCCCCACATAAGCTGGTCGGACATTGATCTTCGCGTAGGGCGGAGCTTGTCGGAAACCGGGAGAGCCTAAGATGTCGCAACATCCTGCATTGCTGTATCTGCGGAACTCCGAGAAGGGAAAGGTAGTTACGGCGGCCGAGGCCGTGCGCTTAATTCGCGACGGCGACGCAGCCTGACGGACCGGTTCTATTCCGCCCCGCCCGCGACGGTGTCGTTGAAATGATCCTCGAGCGAATCGTGGGCCTGCACCACCCCGGCAGAGCCGCCTTCGGCTGCGACGGTGTGGCTGCGCATCGGGTAGACTTTCGAGATCAGCGCGATCGTGAGCCCGCGGTCGGATTCGGCGGCGGCGATCGCCGCCCGCAGGCGCGCGCTGCCGACGATAGCGATATCGGCCTGAATCAAATTCACGGCGCGCCCCTTCTCGTACGAGGTACAACACAACCCCGGCGCTCAGTTGTCCTAGGCGCCTTCCAAAATCTCGGAGCGAACGGTGTCGCGCTCACAGGTGGAGAGGTTCTTCTTTCCGTGCGGCATCCGCAACGCCGGCGATGCTCAAGTCGCAGTTTGTCCGAGTTCTTTGGCCTGCTCACGCAACGCCGCGGTTTGCGCCTTCACGAAGTCGGTCTGAATCTGCACCATATCCATCACGTCCTTAGCGTTGACAAGCTTCTTCGCGAATTCGAACGAGACAGCGCTTGCCGAGGAGATAGTTGCTGATGACAAAACTCCATATGAGGTCGTTGGCGCGCAGCATATTGAAGGCTATGGCCATATCGCGTGCCTGGCAAGACCCTTTGCGTTGGGAAGCAGATTGTCGTCCGGCACCACGCAGTCTTCCAGCGCGTAGCCGCTCGGCGCACGCCACTGCCTTCAGACAGACATTGTTTGGCGCCGCTCCCCGAAAGGGTCGAGCGGCGCTTTTGTTATTGACCGGCCATACGCTGGTCCACTAGGCCCTTCGCTTCGGCGATGACTTTATTCCGCTCGCCGTATTGACCTGTATTTGGAATTTTTTCGAAACTAAGAATACTCCCCGGAGCATATATGAAAATGCGCCACCCGGATCCAAATCGTCTTACCTTCAAGCGAAAGTCATTATAGTCAATGTCCTCTTCTCCCGGCGGCAGTACCATTTTGACCTCTTACTTTGACTTTAACTTGGTGTGGGGGTCA
>NZ_JBEKFG010000143.1:0-3245 GCF_050013435.1 Binatus sp. (SeqCode)
ACCAAGGTGCGCGTACATCCGTAAGCCTCCGGTGAGGACCGCGGTTTAGGCACGGCGCGGCCGCTTCACGACGGGTTTCCGCGACCATCGTTTTGCCAGCGTGGTGACTTCTTCGGCAAGCCAACCGGTATCGACAAGATTGGGATCGAAGTCGTCGGCAAGCCACTCTTTAAATTCGGCGTGGCGTTCGTGCTTTGGATTGCCGATGGCCTCAAGGAATTCGGCGTAGCCCCAGGGGCCTCCAATATCTTCAGGAGGGCAGCGTCCGCTCGCCTCGATTAGGCGCGGATAAAGTGCACCGGGTTCGGGATCGATGAGGCGCTCGACTTTGATTGTGTGCTCCCAGCCGTCGCCAAAATCGTAGAGGTACCTCAGCGTCTTGGTGCCAACATCCTCCAACACGTCACCGAGATTGGCCTTGCGGGCATCGAGCGGGCCATCACCCCAGTCGCGGTCTGGTATGCCCCATCCGACATCACGGGCGCGGATTTCGTAGAGATGCGTGTTGGTCCATCCCATCGCGGCCTGGATTGCCAGATGCAGGCGATCGAGGCGTATATTGAACGGCACCTCGATGCGGCGCAGGACCGCAGGCTTGACGTCGTCGAGCGTGATCTTGAGGCGGGCGATGGTGTCGGCACTCATGCCGCCACTTTACGATGCTCCATCTCGGCGGCCCAGTGCCATGGCAGAAGTTCAGGAAGCCTGCTCTGCGGGATGTCGGCGATGCGAGCGAGCACATCAGCCAGCCAGGCTTGCGGATCGACGTCATTGAGCTTTGCCGTCATGATCAACGTCGCCATGGCGGCTGCCCGGTCAGCGCCGCGTTCGGAACCGGCGAATAGCCAAGACTTTCGCCCTAGCGCAAATCCGCGAAGAGCGCGCTCTGCCGCATTGTTCGTGAGACAGATCCTGCCATCGTCGATGAAGCGAGCAAACCGGCCCCAACGCTTGAGCATGTAGTCGATCGGCTTGGTGACGGAGGCCGAGTGTGACAGACGGGATCGCTCCTCGCGCAACCATGCTTCCAGCAAGGCCAGAAGCGGCGCGCTTTGCTCCTGGCGTACGCGCAGGCGTTCTTCGGCGCTCAGCCCGTTGATGCCACGCTCGATGTCGAACAGCGCGTCTATGCGCTTGACCGCCTCCAACGCGATCGGCGAGATCGCCGCCGCCGTCTTTCCGCGCCGGGCATTGGCGGCAATATCGGCCAGCTCGAAGAACTGACGCCGCGCATGCGCCCAGCACAGTGCCGCCGTGATCGCTCCCGAAGCGCGCGAGGGATCGTAAAGCTCGTTATACCCGCTGTAGGCGTCGGCCTGCAGGATGCCGGTGAAGTCTCGAAGATGCCCCACCGGATGCTCATGCCTGCGATCGCGCGAGGCGTAATATAGGGCCGCCGGCGGCGCGGGACCGCCAAACGGCCGGTCGTCACGGACGTAGGTCCAGATGTAACCCGTGACCGTCTTGCCCTTGGCCAGAATCGGCACGGTCGTGTCGTCGCCATGCAGCCGCTCGGCAGCTAGGACGTGGCGCTCAATCAGTGCATGCAGCGGCTGCAGGATCGCCGTGCAGGCGCCGACCTGATCCGCCAGCGTCGACACGCTCAGATCGATGCCTTCGCGCCGGTATCGTTCGCTCTGGCGGTTCAGCGGCTGATGCTGGCCGAACTTCTCGAACAGGATCATGGCGAGCAGGTTCGGTCCGGCGAAGCCGCGCGGCGTTACGTGGAACGGCGCCGGTGGCTGGCTGATCTTCTCGCACTCTCGGCACGAGAACTTTTCCCGGACGGTTTGGATCACTTTCCACTGCCGCGGGATCACCTCCAGCGTCTCGGTGATATCCTCGCCCAGTTTCGACAGCTTCGCCGACCCGCAGCAGGGACAGATTTCCGGCGCGGCGATGACAACGCGCTCGCGCGGCAGATGATCGGGGAACCGCTTGCGCGAAGGCCGCCGGCGCTGGAACGACTGTACTGTCTGCGTTCGGGCCGCCGATTTCTCGGCCGCCAGCTCGTCCTCGGTCGCTGCCGCCTCCAAGTCTTCCAGCTGAAGTTCCATCTGCTCCAAGAGCCGCGCCTTGCGCTCCGAGCGCGTCCCATAGATTTCGCGCCGCAGCTTCTCGATCTCCAGCTTGAGATGGGCGATCAGCGCTTCACTGCTGGAAAGGTCCGCCTGGGCATTGGCCGCTTTGGCTTTGGCAGCCGCTGCATCAGCCTCGGCCATGACGCGCGCGTTACGCTCCGCCAGGATCATCGCATGAGCGGCGGCAAGATCGGATGGCAGCGATTCAAATTGCGATGTCACTCGGCGAGAGAATCATATTCGTCGGCAACGTCAAAGCAAAACCGTCACCCTACCGAGGTCGGGCGCCAGGTTTCCTGCGGATTTCGCCAATCGATTCCGGACAGCAAGTAACCGAGCTGGGCCGCGGAGATCGTTACCGCGCCATCCGCCGGGTTTGGCCACAAGAAGCGGCCCCGTTCCAATCGCTTCGCGAACAGGCAGGCTCCCTGGCCGTCATGCCAGATCACCTTCAAAAGATTGCCGCTGCGGCCACGAAAGCAAAACAGATGACCGCTCAGCGGATCGCGCCGCAGCACTTCCTGAACCTGCAGCGATAGGCTGGCAAAGCCCTTCCTCATGTCGGTGTGGCCGGTCGCCAGCCAAACCCGCACGCCGCTCGGCAGCGGGATCATGGCAGCGTTTCAAGCCCACGCATGATCCGCAGCAGCGTCTCCACGTCTACGTCACAATCGACAATAACGCGCCGGCCGTTCGCGATCATAATCTCGATTCGACGACAGCCCGTTCCGGTGCCCCTCTCGGGCTGCTCCGGCACCATCACCGCCGGCACGAAACCGGCAATGTCACCAAGCCGACCTTCGCGATACGCCTTGCGCCAGGCGAACAGCAGCTGGTTGGAAATCCCATGCCGTCGCGCCGTCGCCGATGCCAGCCGCGGAGCCGAAAAACTCTCCTCGACTATCCGCAGCTTTTCTGCAGTCGACCATCGACGCCGGCGACCCGTGTCAACAATTTCAAGGCGACTGATATGGCGAGTGTCAGTAAGGTCATCCATACCGACAATCAGCTACATGCCAAACAATTCGGCAAGACGGCCTACACCGGGTGGATACGATTGATGGGACTGTCATCGGTTTTGAAGCTCTTGTCCGCTGGCACCATCCGACTCGCGGCTTGATTCCACCTTCGGTTTTCATTCCGCTTGCTGAAGAAGGCGGTCTG
>NZ_JBEKFG010000144.1:0-3200 GCF_050013435.1 Binatus sp. (SeqCode)
CAGGATAATCGTCCCAAAGAGATCGACGTGTGAAATCGGATTCAGCGTGAGCCGTCCGGCGCGAAGCGCGGTATCATCGCCAAGCCACAGCGCTGCCACGCCATGCATAACCTCGTGCGCGATGATCGCGAAGAGGATCGCCGGCGCGACTATGCAGATGGTCGCGATGCTTCCGTTCAGATCGCCCAAGTCAGTCCGTGCCCTCCGCCATGCTCGCGCGAGTCGCGCGCGGATGAAAGGTGCGATGCACCTTGCGCAGGTGGCTCTTGGAGAGATGAGTGTAGATCTGCGTGGTCGAGATATCGCTGTGGCCGAGCATCTCCTGCACGGCGCGCAGATCCGCGCCGCCCTCGAGCAGATGCGTGGCGAAGCAATGGCGCAAGGTATGCGGGCTGACCCATGCCAGACGCGGATCGGCGGCGGCCCATCCTTTGAGCGCCTTGAAAAATCCCTGCCGGGTCATCGCGCGGCCGAGTCTCGTAATGAAAACCGCGGAGACGCGGCGCGGAACTGTTTTCCTGGCGCGGGTCCCGTCGCCGGCCGGATTGAGAATTTCATCGCGCCGCTCCAAGTAGACGTTCAGCGCGCGAATCGCGGCGCCACCCATCGGCACCATCCGCTCCTTGCTGCCCTTGCCGAGCACGACCACGGCGCCGGCCGCGAAATTTACCTGATGCAGTTGCAGGCCGACCAGTTCCGAAACGCGCAGCCCGCATCCGTAAGCCATTTCGAGCATCGCGCGGTCGCGCAATCCGCGGGCATCGCGCGCGTCGATCGCGGCGATGAGATTTCCAACGTCGGCGGGCGACAGGGTGCGCGGGAGTTTGCGCGGATGCGGCCTGAGCTTCAGGGCCGGCGCCGGATCGCGTTCGATGATTTTCTCGTCCACCAGCTCGCGCGCAAGCCCGCGCAGACTGGCGAGATGGCGGCGCTGCGAACTGACCGCCAAGCCGCGATCCGCCAGCGCTTCGAGGTACGCGGTCAGGGTGGCGGCGTCGAGTTGCGACGGCGTCAGCCCGGCCGTGCGGCACCACGATTGAAAAACGCTGAGGTCATGCGCGTATGCGTCCATCGAATGACGGCTGAGCCCGCGCTCGACGGCCTGGCGCGACAAATGGCGATCGATCAGCTCGTCCCAGCCGGCGGTGCTCACGCGGTTGCTCCTTCGCCGGGATTCTGTTCGACCTTTTCGAGCAGGGCGGCGCGCAGCTCCCGCATCCGATCGAGATCCTCGATTTTTCCGCCCGCGCGATCGCTCACGTAAAAGACATCGAGCGCCTGATCGGCGTTGGTCGAGATGCGCGCGAGGTGAATCAGCAGGCCGAGCCGGTAGAGTGTGTGGGTGATCGCGAACAGCAGTCCGACGCGGTCCTGGGTGAATACGTCAATCACGGTGAACTGCTCGGAGCTGCGATTGTCCACCGTGACCTCGGTCGGCACGTGGCGCACGAACTTGCGGCCGGCGCTCTGCACATGATGCGCCGCGGCGACCAGTCCCGCGATGTCCTGCTGGCCGGTGATGACGCGCTCGAGGTCGCGCTCGACGCGCAGCCAGCGGTCGTCTTCCATCGCCATCGAGCCGGCGCCCATCTGATGTGACACGCGAAACACGTCCATCGCGACGCCGTTGGTGCGGGTGGTGATTCGGGCCGACAGGATATTGAGATTGTTGGCGGTCAGCGCACCCGCGATCATCGAGAATAGTCCCGGCTGATCGCGCGTCACGACGATAAACTCGCTGAACTCCAGCTCGGGGAAATGCCTGATGCGGCAGACCAGCGGACGGTCCTCGAGCGAGCGCATCAGATCGAAGTGCAGCGGAATGTCGGTTTCGGGCACGGTGAAGAAATAGCGGTCGGGCATCTGGGCGAGGAACTCGGTGACGTCGCGGTCCGGCGCGGCGGCGGCGAGCAGAGTCGCGCGGACGGCAGCCTTGACGGTAGCCAGCCGGCGCGCGGGATCGACCGCCTCGCGATCGCCCTGCTCGAGGACCTTGAGCGCTCGCATGTAGAGATCGCCCAGCAGCATGTCGCGCCAATTGTTGTAAACCTTTGGCGCCACCGCGCGCATGTCGGCATAGGTGAGCAGGTAGAGCGCCTTGAGGCGATCGATAGAGCCGACGGTGCGCGCAAATTCCTCGACCGTAGTGTGATCGTCAAGGTCACCCTTCTGCGCGACCTGGGACATCATCAGATGGTTGCGGACCAGGAACACGACCAGGTCGATTTCCTCGCTGTTCAGTCCAAGCCGCTGCGACACTTCCGCGGTCAGGCCGGCGCCGCGCTCATGATGGTCATGGCCGTGGCCCTTGCCGATGTCGTGCAGCAGCAGCGCCAGGAACACCAGCGGCAGGTGGTCGAGTTCGCGCGCGACCTCGGTGAGCAGAGGAGTGGGATCCTTGAATTCTCCCGTGCGCAGGCGTTCGAGTTCGCGCACCGCCACCAGCGAATGCCGGTCAACAGTGTAGATATGGTAGAGGTCGTGCAAAACGCGCGCGTAGAGGTTGCCGAACTCGGGGATTATCGCGCCGAGCACGCCCGACAGATGCATCGCTTCGAGCGTTTCGGCAACGCGCTGGCGCGCCGACAGAATCGTCATCAGGGCGGCGCCGACGCGCGGGTCTTTGCGCATCTCGTCGCCGATCAATTCGAGATTGTCGCGCACCAACTGGTAGCCGCTGCCTGAAAGGCTCACGTTCTGCGCCTGGCAGTCCGCGTAGATCGTGATCAGGTTGAGCGGATCGCGTTTGAAAAAATCGGGCTCGGCGATGCTCAGCAGATTACGCTGAACGATTACCCCGGGGCGAATCTTGCGGGTCGGCGTGCGCCGAAAAAACCGCCCGCCGGGACTGTTCTCGGTCACCCGCGCGATCAGCCCCTCGGCAAAGCGATGGACCGTCGAGGCGTGCTGGTAGTACGCGCGCATCAAAGCGGAACCCGCCGCCTGTCCTTCCTCGGGCTGGAAGCCCAGCAGCGGCTCGATCCGTTCCTGCATCTCGAAGGTGAGCTGATCGAAATGGCGCCCGGTCAAAAAATGCAGCGAATTGCGCACCCGCCAGAGAAAATCGCGCGCCTCGATCACTTCGGCCGCTTCAGGCTCGGTGATGACGGCCCGTTGCACCAGCTCTTCGAGCGAATGCACTTTGTATTTGACCTTGGCCAGCCACATCGCGGTGTGAAGATCGCGCAGCCCGCCTTCGC
>NZ_JBEKFG010000145.1:0-3125 GCF_050013435.1 Binatus sp. (SeqCode)
ATCAGGGCGGCCGGCCTCCACCCGACCGCCACCAAGTCCTTGAACGAAGTCTTCATGCCCAGCGCTGCGATCGCCGTGACTAGGCACCAGCGAGACACATCACCCTAAAAACGGCAGTTGGCGTTGGATGGTCGGCTGATTGCTTGGCTTTTTCGACCAGCGGTTGTGGGTCAGCTGGGCGCGAGGCGTGGGGGCGAACGCAACTGACAGCCCTGAAGGAAAACTTGGAAGGCTCTCGCGAGGATTCGCCGCCAGCGTTGCAGGCCCGTCAACTGCTCCGCAGTTTTTGCGAGTTCGCGTAGAAAAATGGCGACGGCGCGGAGCGCCTTCGCGGCGGGAATCGCCCGGGCGTGTGAACTCGCCACAGTTATCGTTGTTTGTCTCGCATGCCGCACCCGCGTGGCAATGGCATGCAAGAGCAATGGCCGACTGGTGATAGCCTCCATATGCCGGTCCGGCTCGACCAGACGAACGAAGATGTTCCACCAGTCGTAAAACAGCGCGACGAGGCGCGCGGCTAGCTGGCAACGAGCAAGGTCCTGCGTTACGAAGCCACCCCAGCCCCATTGGTTCTTCAACTCGTCGAAAATATTCTCGATATCCCATTCAGAATACCGCTCATAATTTGACGGAAAGCGACGAATCGCCGAGAATCAGCTTCGAAGCGCTATCCGCACTGGCGCGTTGGCTTGTATCCCGCGATGAGCGATCTGCCGGCGTCGATTTGGAACATGTTGCCCCCGGAACGGCGGGGACGCATAGCGACGCTCCTGGGACAAATGGCCTTGCATCGGATGCGCGACGCGACAGTTGCCCCGGAGGCGCCCAATGACGGGCCTTGTCCAACGTCGCAGCGGCTTGGTCTGCGACAAGATTCTGCGGCGCCACCAAGACCGGCTGGCGATTGTCTATGTCCGCCAATCCACGGTTCAACAGGTTGAGCGTCATCAGGAGTCGACCAAGCTGCAATACGCGCTCGCGGATCGCGCGGCGCAATTTGGCTGGATGCAGGAGCAAATCATCGTCATCGACGAGGATCTCGGGCGCTCCGGCGCCAGCATCGAGGGGCGCTTGGGTTTTCAGCGGTTGGTCGCTGAGGTCGGCCTTGGCAAAGTTGGGCTCGTGCTCGGCGTCGAGATGTCTCGGCTGGCGCGATCCTGCCGGGATTGGCATCAGCTTCTGGAAATCTGCGCGCTGTTCGACACTCTGATCGCCGACGCCGACGGGGTGTATGATCCAGCCAATTACAACGATCGTCTGCTGCTGGGGCTCAAAGGGACGATGTCGGAAGCTGAGCTGCATATCCTCAAGGCAAGGATGCTCGCGGGCCGGAAAGCCAAGGCGCGGCGGGGCGAACTGGGCAAGGCCGTGCCGATGGGCTATGTGCGCTGCCCCTCTGGCGAGGTGGCGTTCGATCCTGACGAGCAGGCGCAGGCGACGATCCGCCTGGTCTTCGACTTGTTCGATCGCTTCAAGACGGTCGGCAAGGTGATGATCTATCTGGCCGAAAACGAAATCCGCATGCCGGTGCGCTTGCGAAGCGGACCGAAAAAAGGCGATCTCGAATGGCGCCGCGTCAATCGCGCGTCTTTGCTCAACCTCTTCGCCAATCCCATCTATGCAGGCGTCTACGCCTATGGCGTGCGAGCGGTCGAGAAGCGCCGGCAGAAGCCCGGGCGACCGGGAACCGGGCGCAAAGCGCCGCGCCCCGCGGACGCCGAGGTCTTTTTGCACGATCACTTGCCGGCCTACATCAGCTTTGAGCGCTATGAACGCAACCAAGCGCAATTGCGATCCAACAGAGCAGATTGGGGCGGAGCGCCGCGGGCGGGAACCGCTCTTCTTTCCGGCCTGCTCGTTTGCGGCTGCTGCGGCCTGCGTATGCTCGCGCAATACAACAACAACGGCCATACGGCGCGCTACACCTGCCAGGCGATGAAGAGCAGCTACGGCGATCCCTACTGCCAATCGTTGAAGGCTCAGCCATTGGATGCGTTGATTGCGCGTCTCGTGCTCAACGCGGTGGCGCCGGCGGCGATCGAGGCGAGCTTGGCGCTCGCCCAAAATCTCGAGGCCGAGCGCGCGGCGCTCGATCGCCATTGGCGCCAGAGGCTGGAGCGCGCAGGCTACGAGGTCGAACGCGCGCACCGACAGTATGCCGCCGTGGAGCCGGAAAACCGGCTGGTGGCGCGCACGCTCGAACGCCACTGGGAAGCGGCGCTAACAGAACAGGCGCGCCTGGAGGCCGAATACGAACGCCATAAGCGAACGCGGCGGCATGCGCCGAGCGTGGTCGAACTCGCGGCGATCCGCGAATTGACGCATGACTTGCCTGCGCTCTGGCAAGCCGAAACCACGATGCAATTGGAGCGGCAGACCATTGTGCGCTTGCTGCTCGAACGGGTTGTGGTTGAGGTCGTCGCGGGCACGGAAAAGGTCCGCGTCGAATGCCATTGGCATGGCGGGAGCCGCACAACGCACGAGCTGACGCGTCCCGTCGCGCGTCTTGCGATGCTCAGCACTTATGCAGCGCTGACGGCCCGCGCCGCAGAGCTGCGCCACGAGGGGTGCGAATGCGCGAAGATCGCCGAGATCCTGAACGCCGAAGGATGGCGCCCGGCCAAGCGTCGCGACACCTTCAATGCGCAAATGGTTCATCATCTCCTGCTCAAATCGGGAGCCGAGACGCTCAAATATCGCCGTCGGCCGTCGCACATCGAGCGCTTGGAGAACGAATGGACGATCCGCGAACTCGCGCAAGAGATCGGAATGCCGCAGCCGACCCTCTACACCTGGGTCCAGAAGGGACGCCTATCCTGTCGAAACATTGGCGGCGGCTCGAAACGTGCCAAGCTGGTGCGCGCCGACGCCGAGACGATCGCCGCGTTGAAGGCGATCCGCGCGACGCCGCCGCATTGGCGCCGCCCGCCGCCGGGGCTCGCCAACAGCGCCGCCACCCCTGCCACAGAATCTTGAGAGTCGCCATGCCTGGTCGATATCGATCTTGTGGCGTTGTTTGTAGAGGTCGGCGTCATAGGGGATCGCGACTTTCCGGTTTGATTTCGAGGGAATGCAGGCCGCGACGCCGCGTTTGGCGAGGGCGGCACGGAACCAGTCGGCGTCAT
>NZ_JBEKFG010000146.1:0-3006 GCF_050013435.1 Binatus sp. (SeqCode)
CTCATGATCGAGCACGATCCTGGTGTCGAACACCAGTTCTTCGGCTTCGCCGCTAAAGCTCGCGACCGCAATGCAATTGCCGAACGTGTCATGTAGCCATCGCACGTCCTTGGGCTGCGGAAGGATGTCAAGCCGGAACTCGATCAGGCGCTGATCGAAGCTGTCGCGCGGCCGGCACATCAACCGGTGATCGCCAAAGCGCACCGGAACCTTGTAGGCGTAACGCGTGATGTGGCGGACGGACAGGAGCGTCATGAGCGTCCGGGAACAGAGCGTCCAATTCGAACGTCACGCAACGGCGAGAAGCGCAACCATTGCATTAAGGCAAAGGCCGGCGCATCGATAGGCTTCTCGCCGGGGATCGACACCCGTATTCCTGGGTTCAGGCGCCTCATCGGTCATCACCTTAAAATGCATTGTATGGTGCGCACGAACGCCATGAAAAACGCCGCCTTGGCGGCGTCGCAGCCGCAAGCGATCACGACGGGCCCGGTTCTCACTAGATTGTTGCGCACACCGCACTTATAACATTTTCTTCCCGGAAATACCCCGCATGCTCGAAAAACGGTCATAGCTTGGCATGGAGTCCCTAACGCTCCTTTGTGGGGAGCGCCGGAACGGGCCTCGCCCGCGGTAGGAACCCAGCGCGTCGCAATGCTTGGCTCGATCTGGGTAGCAGATAAACCGCCTCCTAGCGGTGAGACAACCAGACTGATAGCGATGTGGTGGGGCGGGCGCTGGACCTCACGCAGACTTGGGCACGCCGCCCGCCACAAGCTCTTGATACGCCTGCGGCAGCAACCGCGCGAGGAGCGCGCCCCACGCCCGCTGCCCGCTCGTGTCGGCGATCAGATCCTGGCGGATCTCGATCTCGACGTGCGGCAGGCCACGTCGCTCGCCATGCACTGGAATGGTGTAGTCCGACGCGTCGGACACGCTATAGGGCTCGTTGTCGCCGATGAGGAGCCCTTCTTCGCGTTTCAGCAACGCCATCAGAATATCGGCGAAACGAGGATCGCGGTTGTAGAGCAGGCCAGCGTGCCACGGCCGCGCCGCGCCCTTGAAAACCGGCGTAAAGCTGTGCATCGCGATCAGCGCGACCGGTCGGCCCTCTTGCCCCCTCAGGTCGAGCTCGGCTTCGATCCAATCGTGGTAGGGCCGGAAAATCTCGCGAACGCGCGCGCGCTTTTGATTTTCGCTTAGGCCGACGTTCCCCGGGATCGGGGTAAACTCGCTGATTTCCGGAATCGACGTCTCCGACCCCGGCGCGCGGTTACAATCGATGACCAGACGCGAATAGTTCTGCCGCGCCAAGGCAGCGTCGAGCGCGTCCGCCAGGAATCGGGAAACCGCGGCGATGCCGATGTCCCAGGCGATATGGCGCTCCAATTCGGCCCGCGCGACGCCGAGCCGCCCGAGCGCGCGCGGGATTGCATTGCCCGCGTGATCGACCACGATCAGGAACGGCGACTGGCCATCCTTGTTGCGCGCGGTGATCGCCGGCGCCTCGTCGGGCGCCAACAGGCGGTTGGCCGTCTCGTTCATCGGCGGCCGCGCTTGTCACGACAGCGATCACGCGGACCGGCGATCGCTCTGTTCCTGCCGTCTAAGTTTCGGCGCGTTCCGATAGCGGCGTCACGATTGCACTTCATCTGTCCAAACCTTGAAGCTCTTCAGGACGTTTGGTCCGAATGTGGTGCTGAGCGGCACATCCGTGGCGTCGCGTCCGCGCCCGATCAGCACCCGTCCGATGCGTGGAACGTTATTGCGCGCATCGAAGATATGCCAGCGCCCGCCGAGAAAAACCTCGAACCAGGCCGCGAAATCGCCCGGCGCATAAGGCGGCGGCATGCCGATGTCTCCGAGATAGCCGGTGCAATAACGCGCGGGGATGTTCATGCAGCGGCAAAAAGTGATGGCGAGATGCGTGTAGTCACGGCAGACGCCCCGTCGCTCGTGGAACGCCTCCATGGCTGTTCGCGTCGACCGCGCATGCTCGTAGCCAAAGACGATGTGATTGTGGACGAAATCGCAGATCGCCTGGACCCGCCCCCAGCCGATCGGCGCCTTATCGAACAGGCTCCAGGCGATCTCGGTCATTCGATCCGTGTCGCAGTAGCGGCTTCCCAGGAGAAACACCAAGGTCTCGTCGGGAAGATCCTGCACGGGGTGTTGCCATGCGTTGGGTTCGATCGGATCGGGCAAGCCGCTGTCGTTGAGCACCGCATCCGTCGAAATGCGGATCTGGCCCGTGGGCGCCACGATGCGGCTGCACCAATTCCCGAACTCGTCCCGATAGGGCGCGATCGGGACCGAGGGGCTGGTGACGATATGGTCGGGAGTGACGATATCCGCCACGCGGCTAAAGTGAGTGTTCAACGTCAGCAGCATCGGCGTCGGCTGCGGGCACTCGTAGATCAGTTCATAGCCTACACGGATCTGCATGATTAGCCTTGTTTGTGGCGCGTCGATCACGAAGCGCTCTTGATCGCCGCGCGTGAAGGCCGGCGCGCGGTTCTTCGACGATAGCCGCCGACGTATGGCTGCTTCAACCTCTTTCGGCGTCGAGAAACGCAACTCTCGGTCAGCGAAGCCTTCAGGGCGGCCGCGCAAAATATAATTTGACGCAATGGTCGGTCGTTGTCGGCGGCTATTTCCGCCACCTTCGCGCCTGTCACGCGAGCGACGCACTCAAACTCCGAGGTTCTGGGGAAAAACCCCAGAACCTCGGATTCATCACTTCTACGAATTTCCGCCCTCAGAAATCCATGCCGCCCATGCCGCCGCCGCCCGGCATTTGAGGAGCGTCCTTCCTCGGATGCTCGGTGATGGTCGCCTCTGTGGTGACGATCAGGCCAGCGATCGACGCCGCGTCCTGAAGCGCGGTGCGCACGACCTTGGTCGGGTCGATGATGCCGAGCCTCATGAGATCGCCGAATTCGCTAGTCTGCGCATCGTAGCCGTAACTATATTCCTTCGAGTCGAGCAGCTTGCCCACGACGACCG
>NZ_JBEKFG010000147.1:0-2771 GCF_050013435.1 Binatus sp. (SeqCode)
GTTAGGGCGCGGCGACCCGCGCTGCACCGCGGTCTCGCTCTTTGCGGACCCAGGGGTTCTCGGTCTGCCGCGCCCAAGTTCAAATCCATCTTGCGATGCTGACGGCAAGATACAAGGGGTCACCCCCGCCGGAGCAGACTGGCTAGAGCCAGCTTCGGCGCGGCCTGATTTTGAAGCGGCGAGAACCTCGGTGGGATTTGAGGAACATCACAATTACAATGCCTACCACGAACAAAATTTCGCCCCAGAGCAGAGTGTTGGAGCGGTCGAGACCGCTGTACCACGCAGTCGAAGGAGCGGCCTGGCCCGCGGGCATTCCGACCCTGGTCGTGAAGTTATGACGCCAGCGGAACATCAAAATCAGCAGACTCCAACCCAGCCCCGCGACCGCAAGGGTCGTCCAGGCAAGAATGGCGAGCCGCTGGGGCGCGCCCTGATCAGGAACACCCGCAAGCGACGCCGGCTCCACGTGCGTGCCGGCGTCATTGAGACGAATCAACATTTTGCGGCAGTCCGGGAGGTCCGTGCCCTCCTCTTCCTCGGGGATAGCCGGCTCAGGGAAGAGGGGCGTCTGATCGAGCGCGTAGCCGCCCGCCGCGGGGCCGCCCGCCTCGCGGATCTGGCGCAAAATGGCAAGCATATGCTGCTTGCAGGTCATGGTTCCGAACATCGCGCATTTCGACAGCGCCGCGAGCTCGTCAGGGGTTATATTGAGGCGATCGATGAGTTCGTGGTCTTCTCGAATCAGGCTGAGGACCTCGCACTCTTCTTGTGGCACGAGAGCCTGACTATCTTGCGTATCGGCTTTCATCGCACTCGATTGTGGCGTTAATGGCGGCTTGAAGCAAGACTAAAGAAGTCATGAGATATATAGGATATTAAAACGTCCATAAGCGACCAGAAAACCTCCAATAGAGTGAGCAAACAGTAAGAATTATCTCCCTACTGTTAGTTTACAACTTTGAGGGTCGGTGGGGGGTCTTAGAAAATTCCACTTCGTGTATGGCCTGCGGTCTTCGCGCCGGAGGACTCGACCGACTGTCGAACCAGGGAAACCGCGAGTGGAATCTTCCAAAAAAAATGCCCCGGCCGGGAATCGAACCCGGACTTGAGGTTCCGGAGACCTCCGTGATGTCCTTTTCACTACCGGGGCAAACGGTGTGGCAGAGCCAAGCACTATATCAAGGAATCGCCGCGAACAAGAAAGCGCGACGCGTTGACGGAAAAAGATTCGTGCGCCAACATCGCGGCGATGGCGACAAACACCGATAGCGACTCCGCGCGGCGCTTGCGCGAGCAATACAAGGATGGCTCCAACCTGTCGGCGCGGATTCGGCTCCATCAGCGCTTCAGCACCAACCGCTACGGGCTGATGCGCTGGATGTTCGATCATTTTCGGATTCCTGAAAACGCCAGCGTGCTCGAGCTCGGCTGCGGCACCGGCATTTTGTGGCGCAGCCCGGTGCCGGTTCCGCCGCGATGGCGCGTGATTCTAACCGACATGTCGGGCGGAATGATCCGCGAAACGCGCGCCAATCTCGCGCGGCTGGGCCATTCGTTCACCTACTCGCAGGCAGACGCGCAGGCGCTCCCGTTTCGCGCCGCATCGTTCGACGCGGTGATCGCCAATCACATGCTCTATCATGTGCCCGACATTCCCCGCGCGCTTGGCGAGGTTCGGCGCGTGCTCAAGCCGTCAGGGTTCTGCTATGCGGCCACGATGGGACTCGCGCACATGCGGGAGATCGACGACCTTGCGGCGCGCTTTTTTTCGATTCCACGAATGACGGATTCGGTTGCGCGATTTGGCCTCGAGAGCGGCGAGGTTTACATGCGCCGGGCTTTCGGCGAGGTGAAGCTCGAACGCTATCCCGACTCGCTGGTGGTAACCGAAGCTGCGCCGTTGATGGACTACATCTGTTCGATGCGCGTGCGAAGCAGAGTCAGCGACGAACAGGTTGCCGGCTTGCGCCGCCATCTCGAAAATGAAATCGCGGCGCACGGCGAAATTCGAATCAGCAAGGATACCGGGATGTTCATCGCGCAGCGCTAGCCGCGGGGCGCGCGTCGAAGCCGCGCGTTCATCCCGGGCGTGCTGCGAAAATCAACTAAGTGTTGCTACGCGGAGGCCTTGGTCTCGCGAAGCATCTCGGCGTGGCGGCGGTCGGCCTCCGGGCGCGCCTGCGCAATCGCTTCGATGAGCTCGTCGTGCAGCCGGCCGTTGGTCGCCACGATATTCGCGCCGGCAAGATCAAGCTCGCGGCCGTCCATGTTGCTTACGCATCCGCGTGCTTCGTCGACCAGGATTGCGCCGGCTGCCACGTCCCAGGGGCGCAGCCCGAACTCCCAGAATCCATCGATGCGGCCGGCGGCGACGTAGGCGAGATCGAGCGCGGCTGACCCGCTGCGGCGGATGCCCTGCGCACGCATCATGATTTCTTCCCAGAAGCAGAGATAGAACCGCCGGCGTTCGCGCCGGTCGTACGCGAATCCGGTGCCCAGCAGCGCGGCGCAGAGGTTTGGCGTCGTGCTGACGTGAATCGGCTTGCCGTTGAGGCGCGCGCCCTGTCCGCGCTGGGCGATGAAGCATTCTTTTTTCAGCGCGTCGAAGACTACGCCGAACTGCACGCGGCCGCGCCGTTCGTAGGCGATCGATACGCAGAATTGCGGATAGCCGTGCGCGAAGTTGGTGGTGCCGTCGAGCGGATCGATAATCCATCGATGGTCGCTTTGATGCGCGCTGGCGCCGCTTTCCTCCGCGAGGATCGCAT
>NZ_JBEKFG010000148.1:0-2697 GCF_050013435.1 Binatus sp. (SeqCode)
GCGTCGAATCTTCGCGCGTGCGCGAGGGCCGCGCCCCGCCGAGCTCGGTCAGCAGACCGACCCGCGCTCAGAGCGACCCGCGATCGGACCGACCCGCTCTGCCCTCAAGGGCGAACTTGGAGGCGGCATAGGCAACGACGAATTCCTGACCGATCAGGCCAGCGAGCGAGGTGACGGTGATCACCTGGCCACTGCGTTGTGCCCGCATGATCGGTAGGATGGTGCGGGTTACGTTCAGCGGACCGAAGAAGTTGGTCTCCATCTGCGCCCGGAAGTGATCGGGGCTGATGTTCTCGAAGTAGCCCGCGTAAAAATTGCCGGCATTGTTGACCAGCACGTCGATGCGGCCGAACCGGTCGACGGCAGTTTGAGCTGCGGCGATCGCCGCTTGTGGATCGGTGATATCGAGCGCGACCGTCAACAGGCTCTCGTGCGCCTCGATTGCTTTCAGGACGGCAGGGGGATTGCGGCCGGTCGCGACAACCGAGTGCCCCGCCGCCAAAGCCTTTTGGGCGATATCAATTCCAAGGCCCCGGCCTGCACCGGTGACAAACCAAACTTTGCTCATTTCATCCTCAATCATGGCGAAGCGAAAATCATCGGTAAGCGGACCTCTTCGCCTGAAGGCGCTCAGCGATTTGTCTAGAGTTCGAGGTGTTGAGCGAAGAATGGATACAGCTTGTTCGCCGCAATTTCCGCGCCCTCACCGTCGTAGAGGTCCATGTGGGTGGCGCCGTCGACGATGAAGAGTTCCTTCGGTCCGGCGGCCTTCGCATTGAGCCCTTGGCTGTGATTAAGCACCGAAATTTGACCCCACCAACAGGAGGAATTTCAGTAGGTTACCACGAGGATCGGCGTTGGGACCCTACGCCGATTCACATTGTACTTCGGGGTTTGCTCTTTTTCCTCGCGGTGTTCTTCGCTTGGCCTCCCACTACGCGCAGAGAGCGCAATTCGGCTAGCGCCGTCGTTACTGCAGCGCTGGAGCGCTCGAAGAAATCGAGCAGCAGCGCAAGGTCCCTGTCCCCATAAAGTGATAGCGCAGACGCTGCGGCCCGCTCCATCGGCCGGAACAGCGGCATAATGCAGCGCTCGACTGCGGGCTGCAGCGCGACGAGGACCTTACGGCGGTCATTGCGATCCCGCTCGCGCCGCGCAAACCCGGCTTGTTCGAGGCGGTCGACGACGCCAGTGATCGCCCCTGTGGTCAAGCCCGCGGCCCGGGCGAGCTCGCCGGCGGTCAGCGGCCCGCGTAATGCAATAAAGTCCAAACATTCCAGATCCGTGCTGTTGACGCCGAGACGCTCGGCGACGGTTTGGCTGTACAGCACGCCTTTTGCGCTGGCGTCGCGCATCGCCCGATTGAGCGTGACCGCGAGTTCCTGACGACTCTTTTTCGTCTTGGTTGACATTCTCGGTCTAAAGATATCTTAGTAAATAAGATAATGACGATGTAAAGGATAAATCATGGGTGCCTCCGCGGTGCCGATCAAGAGAGCCTACAAGGGCGCCGCCATGGAGGGAATGCTGGCGACCTGGTACGCGCGGCACACCGCTAAACTTGCCGCGGATTTCGAGGCCGAAGCCCGACGGATCGTCGCTCATCTTTTGCCCCGGGCCCGAGTGCTCGAAGTCGCGCCCGGGCCAGGTTATCTCGCGGTTGAACTTGCCAAGCTCGGACCATACCGCATCACTGGACTTGACATCAGCCATAGCTTTGTCCGCATCGCGTCGGAGCACGCGGCGAGGTCGGGCTTCGACATTGAGTTTCGGCGGGGCGATGCTGCCTCAATGCCGTTTCCGGACAATACGTTCGACTTTATCGTCTGCCGCGCGGCGTTCAAGAATTTCGCCGATCCAATAGGGGCCATGGCCGAGATGCATCGCGTGCTCAACCGTGACGGCGCGGCTCTCATCATCGACATGCGTCGCGATGCCTCGAATGCGTCGCTCAAGGCCGCCGCCGATGGCGCGCGCCTTGGCACGGTCGCTGCGTTGCTGACCCGCCTCATCTTCAAGCAATTGCGCAAACGCGCCTATTCAAGCAACGACATCCAGCGCATGGCGGCGACGACGCCATTCGACACTGCCGACATCAGAGAGACGTCAATCGGATTCGACATTTGGCTGCGCAAATAACTTGCCACGGGCGGGTCCGCCTGGTGTCGGAGCGCGGCTCGCGCGATTTGTAAGGTCAAGCTGATCGCCTGCGTCAGCAGCATTCGGCTTTGTCGATAATATTAGGCATAAAACTGCCCCGGTTCGGTACCGAATTTGTTGGCGATTGTCGTCAGCCGGCACTTACGTAAGGTATAAATCGGCCTCTAGGGTTGTCACGTTCACCCACGTCTGGATGGGTTGTTTTCAACAACGGGAGTCGCGGTCATGGTTGCAGGGCAACTCGCGCTCGTCATCGCCGCGCTGTTCGCCGGAGCGGCAGTCTATGTGAACGTCGTCGAGCAGCCTGCCCGTTTGGGCCTTGACGACCGCGCGCTCCTCACCGAATGGAAACCAGCCTACAAACGCGGGTTCGCCATGCAGGCTCCGCTGGCTGTCGTGGGCTTCCTGTTAGGCTTGTTGGCATGGTGGCAGACTGGGTGTGTTTCGGCACCGGATCGGGACCCCAGTTGAAATCGAACTATCAAGCTGATTTCTAATCCGAAATACGAATAGTGGTGGGGTCACGATCGGCGCCGG
>NZ_JBEKFG010000149.1:0-2676 GCF_050013435.1 Binatus sp. (SeqCode)
ATGCTGGTCATGCCGACGTCCCCGGTCATGACGGGCTTTCCACGCGTCATCGCGCAGCTGGCCCGATATTCGCGCCGACCTCGACTCGATGACCGAGACCGAGGTCGAACGGGGCTGCAAGCGTTTTCTTCTGCGCTCGGCGCCGCGCCTTGCCGCCAGTCTCGATCTGCGCGCCGCCGGCATCGCCCTGCCGCGCCGACGCCTGATCGCACTCCGTCAACCGAGGTGTAGAAGATCAGTCAGACTGCGCGGCCGCCAGCATCGACGCCGATGGCTCATCGCTCACCGTCATACCGCATCGCGGACAGGCGGCCGGGTGGCAGGCGCGGCAAAAGGGCTTCGCGCAGCCAGGACACGGATCCTGCCCGGCGGGCTCCGTGAGATGCAAGCGTTCGTCACAGATCATGCGTGTGGACTTCAAACCCAGTCCCCAGTCGCAGGGCGGCGCCTCGGCCATGCGAACGAGCGGATGCCAGTCGAGATAGATCGCGCGCTCGCCTTTGCGGCGCCGGATCAGCACCTCCAGGCGCTGAACGGGGACGAACAACTCCAGGGTTTGGATCCAATCGACGGTGACGCGCAGGGCATAGTTATGTCGGAGATCACCAAGTTTGGCCCGGTACTCGCGCTCGATCGCCGCGATCCGATGGTCTTCCCGTTGCCGGTCAGCGTCAGCCTTAGGCCCCTCGACACCTTCGAGCGCAAGTAGACGCTTTAAGGATTCCCGACGCAAATCGTCATGGTAGCCGTGCAGGCGAGTGTGGTCGCGCGCCAGACGACGCCGCATCGAATGGAGAAACGGCCCCAATTCCGCACGCACGCTTGCGTCTAGCGCCGGTCGAACTCGGGCCTCCAGCGTAGCGGCGTCCCAGCCTGGCCCCGCCGCCTCTCTCACCGCCGGCTCAGGCATCTGCCAGGTTTGGTCGCCGCCCAAGAATGCCCGCAGCCGATGCTGCACATCACCCAAGGCAGCACCAGTGCCAGTATTAAACCCCATCCACAGAATATTTTCGCGCTTCTCGTCGGAAACCGCCGTGGTGCGAAACCCGATCAGCAGGCAGCGGCTCCACGTCGACCGCTGCTTTTGAAAACGCCAGACAGCGTTGGGCAAATCGAGGATGTGGCGAAGCAGGCGCTCTGGATCGCCCAGCATTGGCGGCTCATCACATGCGATCTGGCGCTCGGCATGCCGCCCGTGGCCCACGAGCAGCGCTCCGAAGCGCTCCAGCCATTCGCCTTCAATGCCAATGCGCTGGGCGCCGACCGGCAACTCCACACCGAAGCCCAGCCGAGCCAGCTCCGGCCAGCCGAACGCCGAGCGAACCTCAGGCGGCGCGATCACCGCTAGGCCGTCGGGCTCCAGGGTCTCGACCGCCGCGCCTTCCAGCTCCATCAATTCGGCGACGAAATCGCGCAATGCGGTCACCGTCTGATCTCCCTCGCGCTACGCGGTTTCAAATTCTTCGCCGAACAAAGCGTCGTCGAGCGCCTTGGCGTCGCTGTATAGGGTCCGCGCATCGTCAAGCCGACGGCCAAGCGCATCGAAGGCCTCGGCTTGACCTACCGCGGTCGTCTCCAACCACGCGTCCAAAACCAAATCGGCGAAGTTCCGCTCTTCTTCCAACTCACCGAGAATCGCACCGGCCTCGCCGACCACCAGCTCAAACATGTTGATCTTTTCGTCGAGCAGCCGCACCACCTGCTCCTCAACCGTTCCGCGGGCGACCAAATTGAACACAAACACGTCGCGGCTCTGACCGATGCGGTCGATGCGTCCGATGCGCTGTTCGATAGCCATCGGATTCCAAGGAATATCAAAGTTGATCAGCGTGTTGCAGAATTGGATGTTGCGGCCCTCGCCACCGGATTCAGTGCATAAAAGCACCGGAACCCGCTCGCGGAAATCGGCGATCGCCGCGTCCTTGGCGGGGCCGCTGAGGCCGCCCTCGAAGCGAGCGAATTCGATGCCTTTCTGGGCGAGCAAGTCCGCCAGGCTGGACATTGTCTCTCGGTGATGGACGAAAACGAGCTTCTTCTCATCGGGATTGCGAGCGAGCAATTCAAGCAGCGCCAATTCTTTGCCGCCAGTGCCGAGGGCCGCCCAGCGGGCCGCCAACGCCTGCCAGGTCGGATGACCGTCATGTCGGACGGCAAAACGGGCAATGGCTGCGGATGCTGCAGCGGGCGAGGATCCGGCGGCGCTCAGCAAGTGGTGCGCTACGAGGCGATGGCGGCTCTGTCCATCGTCAGCGACAAGAGCTCGGATCTGCCCAGCCAACTCCTGATAGGCCGCCTGCTCCCCGGGCGTGGGATCGACGGGGCGGGTGGAGGCGTGGCGACGCGGCAATTTCAGCGCAACAACCGCCCTGGTGTTGCGGATCATCACGTCGCGCATCAGATCACGCAGCCGCTCCGAGTTAGCCGGCTGACGCGGCTTGCCCGTGGTCATGTACGCTGAGCGAAACTCCTTCTGCGTCTTGAAAATGCCGGGCTTGAGCAGGGTCAACAGATTGTAGAGTTCAATGAGGTTGTTCTGCACCGGCGTAGCGGAGAGCAATACCAGGAAACGCTTGGTCAGGCTGTCGACCAGCTTGTAACTTTGGCTGGCGCGGTCGCGCAGATGGTGGGCTTCATCGACGATCACAAGATCGAACGACTGCGCAAGAAGGCGCTCGG
>NZ_JBEKFG010000150.1:0-2579 GCF_050013435.1 Binatus sp. (SeqCode)
GCTGGCGCTGGTGATGGGTGCTCTGTTCGTGATTTTGCTTCCCCTCATCGGGTTCGCGATGCTGCCGATCCTGCTGGTGCGCAAGAGCCTCGCCAGCAAAGGCTTGATCAATGTCACCCGTGCGTCATTGCGAAGGCTCGCGGCGCTGACCGCCCCGGAGTCATAAACGCAGACGGCGTAACTTGGCGCGGACTGGGTTACCGGCGGCAGGGTGAGTGGAGCTAAGCCCCCTGCCGCTGATGCGCTTACGGTTAGACAGCCACCCTCGGGTCGAGCAGGAGACCTCCGTGGGCCCCCGAACGGACGGCGATGGCGCGCGAGATCCTTCGCTGCGCTCAGGATGACTCAAAAAAAGCAAGCGTCCCCCGCGTCGTGATAGAGCAGTAAACGCGGTTCAGTCATTTCTGTCATCCTGACCGAAGCGAGCAACGCGAGTTCAGGGAAGGATCTCGGACAGCTTCGCACCAGCGAAGCCGGTACCGGTTTTGAGTCGCTGCGTCCAACTTTGTTTTTCAGGCCGGGTTCAGGGATGAACTAATTCAGCCTGACCCCGGCGGTCGTGGCGTGCTATGCGTGCGCTATGGTCAACCGCCAGGATATCCCGCACTCGCCCGGCTCGCCTGAAATCGGGCGACCTCTGCGTCTGACAAAAATTACTTTTGACGGAACAAAGCTAGCCCTAGTGCGCAGTCATCCCCAAACCACTACCGATGGTATAAAACGCCCTTTCCGCCTCTATTCGATCACTCCGAATCGCGCCCATTTTGGTTGACAAAAAGCGAAAAAAGAGCGAAACAGTGCCTATGTCGGCACTGTCAAAACCCTCATGGGGCAACCCTTCAAGCCCGATTCAGGCCGTCAGGTCGCCGTCTCATATCCCGCTCGAAAGGCCGCAACCACTTGAATTTTCAGGAGTTTTTCGTGGCCATAAACTTACCCGCAAAGACCGCCGCCTAAGCTCCGGACTCGCCCCGCTCGACGCCCTGATCGACGGTGGAATCCCGCGCGGGCGAATCAGCGAGATCACGGGCCGCGCCGGCTCGGGCAAGACCTCGATTGCCGCATCGTTCGCCGCCTTCGCCACCCGCCGCGGCGAGGTCGCCGCATGGCTCGACGCCTCGGGCGCCTTCGATCCCGAGAGCATGGCGGCTGCCGGCGTGGAGCTTGGGCGGATGCTGTGGGCATCGATGAAGATGGCGAAGACGACGACGGCATCGCCGATGACGCGTGCCCCGCTTCCATACGCCCGCTTCGCCGCCGGCCCGCTCGCGCGCCATCAATCCGCGATCGTCAAAGCTGCGCAGCTCGTGCTCGAGGCTGGCGGCTTTGGCCTGGTCGTCATCGATTTCGGCGAAGCGCCCCGCGCACTCGCGCACGCGTCAGCGCTTCGAATCGCCCGCGCGGCCGAGCGCAGCGGCGCAGCCGTGATCGCGATCGCACCGTGGCGGATATGCGGGACGTTCGCGACGCTGAGTCTGGATGCCAGCCGCGCCGGGACCTCGTTCAGCCGGCTCGCTCCCGGCTCACCGGTAATGTTCGACGGACTGGCGGTGGACGCGATGGTCGCGCGGAACAAGCTGGGCGGGACGGGGCAGCGTGTTCGCGTTCGCGCTCTCATCGATCCGGTTCCGATTCCAGATCCAACCGGCTTGCATCCGCAGCTTCGAGTTTCCGCAAGCAGCTAGCGTGGTGTCCCGATGGCTCGTATCGCGTGCATCATGGTCGCCGATTTTTCTATTGCGGCGCTGATGCGTTCGAATCCCGCGCTGGAGGCCGCGCTGCTGGCTATCGGCCGAAGCCTCGCTCCGCACGCCGAGCTCGACGCCGTGGCGCCGCGCGCGCGTGAACTTGGAATCCGCCCCGGGATGACGATCGCGCAGGCCCGCGCGATCTCCTCCGATCTGGCCGTGGTCCATCGCTCGCCCGCCGCGGAAAGTTCGGCGCATTCTGCGCTGCTCGACGCGGTCGAATCGGTTTCGCCGGTCGTCGAGTCGGGCGCGCCGGGATGCGTGTGGCTCGATCTCGCCGGCCTGCATCGCATCTACAATGGCGAAGCAGAGATTACCGCCGAGCTGACGCGATGCGTGCGCAGAGTCGGGATGGAACCCGCCGCCGGCGTCGCGGCCAACAAGGAGTTGGCGCATCTGGCCGCGCGATGCGGGGGCGTGCGCGTGATCGAAGCCGGGCGCGAGCGCGAATTCCTGAACTGGCTGCCGCTCGACATGCTTGATCTCGGAAAATCGGATCGCGGCGACGACCTGGAGACCACGCTCGCCAGATGGGGGATGCGCCGGCTCGGCGAGCTGGCGCGCCTCAATCCCGACGCTGTAGGCACGCGGCTGGGCCGTCGCGGCGTCGAGCTGGTCCGCCTTGCGCGCGGTGGAATCCACGCGCCGCTTGTGCCGCGCCGCCGCGCCGAGCTTTTCGTCGAGACCGTCGAGCTTGAATACGGAATCGAGAACCTGGAGCCGCTGGGATTTGTCATGCGTGCGATGCTCGAGCGGCTCGCCGAGCGGCTTTCGATGCGCGCGCTGGTCGCCGGCGATATCACGCTCGCGTTCGGGATGAGCGGTCATCGC